>CACXCB010000128.1 GCA_902766005.1 uncultured Erysipelotrichaceae bacterium
GTTTCTGTATATTTTTTGTGATCTGAAAAGAATATGCACATGACCAGTGTCATGGTTCCATTCCATCAGAGTGATATTGTAAGACGGTGCAATCTTTCTGCATATGCAGATATCGTGTCGCCAGATACTTTCCGGCGTTGTTTCACAAAAAGCTTCTGATGATGATGCATTGCGAATACTGAATGCTTGTCATTGTCAAGAAAAGGATTATGATAAGAAACATTATCATTTTATTTTTCTGAGAATGAACCTATTATACATCATTCCGGCACGAATTCATCCCCTTCTTTACACTTCGTAGGAAGAAGGGGACTTCTTCGCTAATATTTGTTAAAAAGGGAAATCGATTGGATTTCCCTTTTATAGTCCAAATAACATGTCTTCATAAAGCGGTAATGCGTAATAATGGCGGGATGATATTTCTTCGTAGCGGTCTATGTAGCTTCTTAATAATTCCATTTGCGGTGAAACACTGTAGTAGTATTTCTTTCCACATTGGAAATCATCCTTCTCTTTGTTTGCTTCCTTCCACAATTCATCCAGTTTCTCGAGACCTTCATATGTCTGGTCAACAAGCTCTGCAAGCTGTTCTTTGCGTTTCTGGATAAAACGAACCTGCTTTTTGAAAGATGCCTCTTCATAGGAACGGTATTCCTGCACCATTGCCGGAAGGATATCTTTTCTGACCATTTCGCGCAAAGTGCGTATTTCGATATCCATAGTTTTCACATACAGATCTTCCATGATCTTCCGGTTTGCATTTAATTCCGTGGCAGTGTAGATATCCAAAGAAGTAAACAGGTTTACGACAGAAGGATCCGAAAGAATCTGGGTGGATTCAATGTAGGATTTGACGTTCGGAAGGCCTCTTCTGTTAGCTTCCTTGACCCATTCACTGCTGTATCCGTCACCGGAGAACAGGATGCGTTTGTGTTCATGGATCAGGTTGCGGCAGATATCCAGTGCCTTTTCCCTGACATCCTGCAGATATTTTATGCCTTCCAGCTGGTCGGCAATTTCATTTAATGCTTCCGCCATGATTGCATTTAAGACGGTATTGGAGAAAGAAGCACTCATGGATGAGCCGAGCATCCTGAACTCAAATTTGTTTCCGGTAAAGGCTACAGGAGAAGTTCTGTTTCGGTCGGTGTTGTCATGCGGAATATAGGAAAGTCCTGAAACAGGGTTAAAATCATTTTTGTTTTCAACTTTGCCGACAGTGTTTTCCTTGTTCTGGTACAAGTTGTAAAGGATGCTTTCGATATAGCTTCCAAGATAAATGGAAATGATTGCCGGAGGCGCTTCATTCGCACCGAGGCGGTGATCGTTTCCGGTCGAGGAAGCACTCATTCTCAACAAAACAGGGTATGTGTCAACCGCTTTGATAAAAGCACAGATGAATGTCAGGAAACGGATATTCTCTGCCGGCTTGTCTCCGGGAGAGAACAGATTCTGTCCGTTATCGGTGACGATTGAGTAGTTGTTGTGCTTGCCTGATCCGTTAATGCCTGCAAACGGCTTCTCATGCAGAAGGCATGCAAGCCCGTGCTTTCTGGCTGTCTTTTTCAGGATATCCATCGTCAGCTGGTTCTGGTCAACTGCTACATTTCCTTCGCTGAACACAGGTGCCAATTCAAACTGACCGGGAGCAACCTCGTTATGTTCTGTCTTAGCATAAATACCGAGTTTCCACAGTTCTTCGTTAACTTCTTTCATGAAGGAAGAGACACGGGAGGGGATCGATCCGAAGTAATGGTCATCCAGTTCCTGTCCTTTCGTTGCAGGTGTGCCAAACAGGGTTCTTCCGCACAGTTTCAGATCCAGCCTTTCATTATAATATTTGCGGTCAATCAGGAAATATTCCTGTTCAAGTCCGACAGAAATATTACAGGATTTGACCTCTTTGTCGCCAAACAGGTTAACAACTCTTGTTGCTGCTTTGCTGAGGGCGGCAATGGATTTTAACAACGGTTCTTTTCTGTCCAGTGCTTCGCCATTGTAGGAGACAAACACCGTAGGGACACAAAGGACATTGTCACGGATAAACACCGGGCTGGTGACATCCCAGTATGTATAGCCTCTGGCTTCAAAGGTTGCACGCAATCCGCCGCTTGGAAAACTGGATGCATCCGGTTCACCTTTGATGAGCATCTTTCCGGAGAATCTTGCCAATGGCTCACCTTCGGCATTTGGCTCTAAAAAAGAATCATGTTTTTCAGCAGTACCGCCGGTCATCGGCTGGAACCAGTGGGTGAAGTGGGTTGCACCTCTTTCCATAGCCCACAGTTTCATTGCATGTGCAATTGCATCTGCGGTAGAACGGTCCAGTGTCGATTCATTCGCTACTGTCTTTTTCCAAGATTGATAAATCGGGCGTGGAAGCCTGTCGGCCATTTCCTTTTCTCCGAATACCATTGATCCAAAACTTTCAAACGGCTTATCCATACATTTTCTCCTTTTATGGTAATAACTGTATTCCTGATAATTACCTCAGTCAATAAAAAAAAACTGTATTTTTCAAAAATAAATCTAATTTTTATCCCAAAAACAGAAAAATATTTAAAAAAACCCAAAATTATTTTAAAAAAACCGCCAAAAATAAAAAAGTACGCTTATGCGTGCTTTCTCAGTAATATCCGTATGGTGTTGTCTGCAGCATTCTGACGGATTTGACTTCGGGAACCTCATCCATCAGGATTGCCTGAATACCATCATTGAGTGTCATGTCAATTGCCATGCATCCTGCACATGCGCCGAGCATTGAGACAATGACTTCACCATCCTGGAAATCAACAAGCTGGACATCTCCGCCGTCTGCCTGAATGTATGGACGGATTTTATTCAATGTTTTTTCTATACGGTGCAGAATATCCATCTGTTTCTCATATTCTTCCTGGCTCATTTCCTTTGCAGGAGCGATATCTTTTTCGTTTTGTACGTTTTCCATACTTCACCTCACATGTCTAAGCGTAATAATGATACACCAGAGCAATAAAACATCCAAGTAAAATACCTCCGATTACTTCTCTCCATTTATGCCCAAGGACATCTTTGAGCTTCGTTGAATAAATAGGATCATTAAATTCGGAAGGCTGATTTTCCTGCAGGTCTTTTACCAGCTGCTGGGTCACTTTGATGTTCTGCCCTGTATAGTATCTGACATTTGCTGCATCATATATGACAATGACGGCAAGGGCCATGGTGACAGCAAATATCGTGGAACTGAATTTGTCATGCAGTCCTACAGAAAGGGCAAGGGCACTGACAAGGGAGCTGTGTGAACTTGGGAATCCTCCCGCAGCTTTGGCTAAGCGCCAGTCCCATTTATGTGTTTTTGGATATTTCAGAAGTGGTTTCAACAATTGAGCAATAATTGCGGCAGTGATTGCTGACCAGAAAGGATACATCGTACGAATCATTTTTTTCCTCCAGCATTAGAAACTATAGCATACTTTCCGTACATTGTGCTATACTTCCTTTAAAGAAGGTGAATATGATATATCAGACAGGAGATATAGTTGAAGGCAAGGTGACCGGGATCCAGCCATACGGGGCATTTGTCTCACTGGAAGAGGGGGCTACAGGATTGATTCACATCTCGGAAATCAGTGAGGGATTTGTCCGCGATATTTCGCGATTTGTACAGATTGGCGAAATGGTAAGAGTCAAGGTCATTGAATTTGATGAAACAACAAATCACGCAAAGCTGTCCCTGAAAGCATTGCAGAAGACAAATGTCAGAAACAGAAAAAGAAATATGATGGATAAGCCGTCGATGCCTCCGAATATTATCGGATTCCATACAATTGCGATGAATCTGCCAAGGTGGATTGATGAAGCAGAACGAGAGCTTCTGCAGAAAGGAAAAAAATCATGATTTGTAAAAAATGCGGCAAAGAGATCCCGGATCTTACAATGTATTGTCCCGAATGCGGTGCACCGCAGTTCGAAGCTGAGAAAAAAGAAGTGAATCTTGTCATGCCGGAAAAAACCAACAGCAAGGTGCAGATCAACAGTGTCAAAAACATGACAAATACCATCACGCAAATCCGTGCGTTTACAGGCATGACATTTCCGGAAGTGAAAAAACTTCTGAATACATTGCCGGTCATTCTCCTGGATCATCTGAGTGAAGAGGAAGCTGACAGAAGTGCGGAAATGCTGCAGGAGCAGGGTGTGGATGCAGTTGCTATACATCCGGATAAAAAAGAAGCACCGGTTGCGGAAGAACCCGTGATTGAAGAACAGCCATCTGTTCCTGAAGCACCTGAAGAGGAATCTGTTTTGGAAGAAAAGCCAAGCTTTGAAGATGAAATGGCAGCTTTTCTGCAGGAAGAACCAAAAAAACCCGGAATCGAGCTGACACTTGAACCGGCAATACCGTCACCTGTGAAACCGGAGGAAAATGCAGTGCATCTGACTTTGGATCCGGATCATAAAAAAGATGATGAATTCATGAAGGAAATGGAAGAATTTCTCAATAGTAAATAAAAACGGCACAGCCGTTTTTATTATATGCAGTGCATCTCCTGTAACAGCTGATAAAGCTTTTCAACGTTAATCTGTCCGGGAGCCGAAGCCTGTGACAATGAACCGAAGGTGATACAGGAACCGAATTTCTCGCCGAGAATCCTGCTGATGGAACCGATTTCTGACATGGACATTGTGATAAGGGGCTCAGCATACAATTTGGAAGCTTCATCCGTTATCTCTAACAACCGCAATACATCTGCATTATTCTTCGGCATGACTGCCAGTTTCAATATATCGCATTTGAGATCGTGCATCTCTTTGAACAGGGTGCGGATTTCCTCATCGGAAGGTGTGCATTGGAAATTGTGGAATGATCCTATAACATATATGCCATGCTGCTGTGCTGTCTCAATGATCTGCTTTACGGTATTCTGATTGCGCTTGATTTCCACATCAATGATATCTGCGGCCTTTTCCGCACAGATGCCTTTCAACAACGCTTTATATGCTTCTTCACTGATCTCTCTGTTACCACCTTCAGATGCTGTGCGGTATGTCGCCAATATCGGCATGTCCTTTAAAACAGACCGCAGTTTCTGCAGGATGGCAATTACCTTTTCAGGGTTATCTGCATCTTCATAAAAGTCGATTCTCCATTCCGCAAGATCAGCCGGATGGGAAAGGATATTTTCCGCTTCAATAAGAAGCCGGCTTTCTGAAGTTTCAGTTAGAGGAACACATATTTTCGGAATGCCGTCAGACAAAACCATATTTCTAATTCTTAATGTTTTCATGTCTATTATTTTACTGAGAAAAAAGCAATATGAAAAGCATATGAATTGCGGATATTGTATATGTTAAACAAATGACAGATGTCACTTTTTCCTATATAATTATCTATATAAAAAGAGGATAAATATTTGAGACAACATCGTACAAAACGGTGTTGTTTTCTTTTTTTGTAACTCATACTTCTTGACATATGGCAGTAATAAGAGTAAATTGAAAACGGTTTTCAAATTATGAATCATAAAAGTGCTTACCAGACAAACCAGAAGGACAAAGTCCTCGAACATCTGAAAATTCACACCGGTGAACATATAACTGCCGGTGATGTTTTTCGCTGTTTGAAAAAAGATGGGGTGAGAATCGGTCTGACTACGGTGTACAGGCATTTGGAAAAGCTGGCTTCAGAAGGTGTTGTCGTAAAATATGTCGTAGATGAAAACACACCTGCATGTTTTGAATATACGGGTCATGCGCACGGGCTGTCACATGAAAACTGCTACCACTGTAAATGTGTATCCTGCGGCAAACTGATTCACATGCATTGTGAGGAAATAGAAAAACTGGAAAAGCATATATGGGAAGACCATGCATTCTTTATAGATCCGAAAAGAACCGTTTTTTACGGATACTGTGAAGAATGCCTGTCAAAGAAGGAGGGCATCTATGAAACGGATGATTAGTTTTTTCCTTGCGATCAGTCTTTTTTTATACGGATGTTCTGCACAAAATACGGTAAAGACACAGAACAAAAAAATAGTTGTAACGATATTTCCGATTTACGACTGGGTTATGAACATTGCCGGTGATACTTCTGAAAACTTTGATATTACATTGCTGATGGATCAGGGATCTGACTTGCATAACTTTCAGCCATCCGCACAGGATATCATCACGATTAAAAACAGTGATATGTTTATCTATGTCGGCGGGGAATCCGATGAGTGGCTGGATGATATTGTTGCAGAACTGCCGGAAACCACAGAGGTTGTATGTTTGATGGACGTTCTTTCAACAAGGATGAAAGAGGAAGAATTGAAAGAGGGAATGACTTCTGAAGAAGAGGAGAAAGAAGAAACAGAGTATGATGAACATATTTGGCTTTCTTTGACCAATGCAAAACTCTCGTGCGAAGCAATTGCAGAGGCAATGGAAAAAATCGGTGATGCAGAAGCATTTAAGGCGAATGTAAAAGCGTATACGGATCAGCTTGACCAATTGGATGAGCAGTTCAAAGAGACAGTTGAAAAAGGAACAAAGAATACGCTGATCTTTGGGGACCGTTTCCCGTTTCTTTACATGGTTTCTGATTATGGACTTGATTATTATGCAGCATTTCAAGGATGCTCTGCCGAAACCGAAGCGAGTTTTGAAACCATTCGTTTTCTGGCAGGAAAAATGGATGAGCTGGATATGCATTACATTCTGACCATTGACGGATCGGATCAGAAAATTGCAGAAACAATTGTTGAAAATACAGTCAATAAGAATGCGCAGATTCTTATGATGCAATCCATGCAGTTTGTAACACCGGATGATCAAATATCCTATATCGACTGCATGAAAGAAAATCAGAAAATACTGGAGAAGGTGTTGGAATAGAAATGGCTTTGATTACGTGTGAAAATGTATGTCTTGGATATGAGGGGAAACCGATTGTAGAAAACCTGAATTTTACTGTCAGTAAAAACGATTATCTCTGCATTATCGGTGAGAACGGATCAGGAAAGACAACATTGATGAAGAGTATGCTTGGGCTCATGAAGCCCATGTCGGGAAAGATTGTTTTTTCCGACGGATTAAAACAGAATGAGATCGGATATCTTCCGCAGCAGACCATGGTACAGAAGGATTTTCCTGCCTCCGCATATGAAGTGGTTCTCTCAGGATGCATCAATCATCTCGGTTTTCGTATGCACTATGCGAAAAAGGAAAGAAAAAAAGTCATCCGCGCCATGAAGAAGCTGAATATCTGGGATTTGAAGGGTAAAAGCTATCGTACTTTATCCGGCGGTCAGCAGCAAAGGGTGCTTCTGGCAAGGGCTTTATGTGCAACAGAAACACTGCTGGTACTGGATGAACCGGTTACCGGACTGGACTTTGAAACAACAAAACAGATGTACCAGCTGATCGATTCACTGCATAAAGCAGGCATAACGATTATCATGATTTCTCATGATATGGAGGCAACGGAAAAATATGCCACAAAGGTTCTTTGCCTGGATCGTGAAAATGCATTTCAGGATGCGGATGAATATTTCGGGAGGGCATTATGATCGGATTGCTGATGGATTATTTTTCCTATCCCTTTGTGCGTTATGCATTTATCGTGGGTGTGCTGATCGCTTTATGTTCCTCATTGCTTGGCGTCATTCTTGTCTTGAAAAGATTCTCCTACATCGGTGACGGCCTTTCTCATGTGGCATTTGGAGCAATGGCAGTTTCCATGGTGCTCGGCATAGTTCAGCAGAAGATGTTTGTGATTCTGCCGATTACGGTTTTGGTAGCGGTATTGTTGTTGCGCCATAATGCGGATTCGAAACTGAGCGGTGATTCCAAAATTGCGATGATTTCGGTAGGCTCGCTGGCTATCGGATATCTTCTCATGAATACGTTCCATACATCTGCCAATATCTCTGCAGATGTATGCACAACCCTGTTTGGCTCAACGTCGATTCTGACTCTTTCCATTCAAGAGGTATGGTTATGTATTATTCTTTCGTTGGCAGTCATCGGCATCTTCGTGTTTTTATATCATCAGATCTTTGCGATCACCTTCGATGAGGATTTTGCCAAGGCAACAGGTGTCAAAACGGATTTTTACAATTTGTTAGTTGCGGTGATTATGGCTGTGATTATCGTAATGGCAATGAATCTTGTCGGCTCATTACTGATTTCTGCACTATTGATTTTTCCGGCAATATCGGCAATGCAGGTATGCAAAAGCTTTAAGATGGTTACGATTGTTTCTGCATTGATCTCTGTCATATGTGCTGTCATAGGTTTGCTCGTTTCGATTCTCGGGGCAACACCGGTAGGATCAACGATTGTGGCAGCGGATATCCTTGCATTTCTTTTAATGTATTTTTACGGGAGGATGAGAAGATGAAAAAAACTCTCAAAATTATGATTGCTGTATTTCTCGGCTTAACCGCTTGCGGAAAAAAAGAAGAAGAAGAGGTACAGATACAGGAAGAAGAACCGATTGTTGCGGCAACGCCCGAACCGGAATATGAAACAATTGAAAATCTGATCACAGAAAACGAGGATGAAGAACAACCTGCGGAAGAAGAAACAGAAGAATCGACAGAAAATGAGGCAGAACCGGATCTTGATATTACATTTATGAGCAGCACGGCTATCTACAGTGCCGTCTATAACATGATCATGAACCCGGAGGAATATGTCGGCAAGTTGATCCGCATCAAGGGCTTCTTTGCGGTAGGGGAAAGCTATACCGGTGAAGAAATGTATGGATGTGTTATTCCCGATGCAACACAATGCTGTGTACAGGGAATTGAATTCCTTTGGAAAGGGGATCATGTATATCCGGATGATTATCCGGAAATAGGAACGGATATTGTGGTACAGGGCATCTTTGCCTATGACCGGATCGATGAATATACGGTTGCGGTAAGGCTTGAAGATGCAGACGTGTTTATAGAATGAGGTGGAAAGATGAAACTTGCAGAGGCATTGCAAATGCGCGCGGACATGAACCGCAGAATTGAACAGGTTGTCAACAGATTGTCAAATAACAGCCTCCATCAGGAAGGTGAGAAGCCTCTTGAAGATCCTGAAATGCTATTGAATGAACTGAATGACACTTTAAGTGAATTGCAGAAGATGATTTCCAAAATCAATCTTACCAATTGCAGGACAATTCTGGATGGCGTTACCTTAACGGAAAAAATAGCGGAAAGAGACTGCCTGCAGAAGAAAATCAGTATTTACAGAACTTTCATCAATGAAGCAAGCCAGGGCACAAGAAGAGCAAGAATGTCCGAAATCAGGATTCTGCCTTCCGTCAATGTTTCAGAACTGCAGAAACAGACGGATCAATTATCAAAAGAGCTCCGTCTTCTGGATAACCGTATTCAGGAAACCAACTGGAAGACAGAGCTGATAGAAAAGTAAATCATTCTGGTGAAAACCGGAGCGGGTACAACGCAGCGATTGCGTAAGTCGCATGGCTCAGTGCAAGAGCAGCACACGAGGTTCGAATCCTTGCCATATTCCGTATGCTCCGACATTGTACAAATGCATTGTGAACGGGTAATGTCATCACCGTGTACCGGCCGGTTTTGGGTGGGTAAGGGGTATTATGTTTTTTGCGTTGTGTAAATATGGTGCCAAAGAGAAAGCTGTATGACCGATGTAATCAGCCAGCTTATAGGGAAGCAGAGGTAAAGCGATTGCAATGTTCCTGTCTTTGCAAATACCAGAAAAATATAGGACAGGCGAATGCCGACGATGCCGATCATTGTGATAGCCGTAGGTATTGTCGAATATCCCATGCCTCGCATGGATCCGACAATGACATCCAGGATGCCGTTGAGAAACAGAAAGAATGTGACATAGCGCAAGCGATAGATGCCTGCTTCAATTACCGTCTGTTCATTTGTGAAAAGATATAACAGATGGTGTCCGTAAGAAGCGCAGATGTATCCGATAAGAACAGATCCGATCATTGTGATCAGAATGCAATGGATCAGGATCTTTTTTATATTGTCAAAGTTCTTTGCCCCGTAATTCTGTCCGGTAAAGGTGATTGCAGCTTTGGGAAAGGAATCCACAAAGACATAAACATAGTCTTCTATTGCAAGAGCTGCGGCATTGCCGGCAACAGCTACGGATCCGAATGAGTTGATGCTCGACTGTACAACCATATTGGAAAAAGAGAACAGCATGTTCTGTAAAGCCGAAGGAATACCGATTTTCAAAATCTGCATTGCAACAGAAGGATCGGGATTGATCTTTCTGAGATTCAGGTGCAGGCTGCCTTCCTCTTTGGTGAGTGTCCAAAGAATCCGGATTGCAGCAAGCATCTGGGAAATGACGGTAGCGATCGCAACACCGGCAACACCCCAATGGAAAACAGTAACGAAAATAAGATTTAGAAAAACATTCAGCAAGCCTGTAACGGAAAGGTAAAGCGTAGGACGCTTGGTGTCTCCTTTTGACCGTAATACTGCTGCCGCAAAGTCAAACAAGCTGACCGGTAAAAGGGTAAGGAAGTAGATGCGCAAATAAAGCGTGGAAAGAGAAAAAATATCTTCCGGCGTTGAAAGCATCCGCATAAACAAAGGGGTACATGAAATACCAAGCAAAGTCATTAGTATGCCGCCATACAAAGCAATCGCAATAGAAGTGTGCACGGCTTTTTGGATATCATCGCTTTTTCCCGCACCGATCATCTGTGATACAAGGACATCTGCACCGACCGAAAGACCGCTGAATCCCCATGTGAAAAAAATGCCGACAGGACTTGTTGATCCGACTGCCGCAAGTTCTCTCTGGCCGGCAAATTTACCGACAATGATGGTATCGGCAGAATGGAAGAAGATGATCAGGGCATTCGAGATCATCAAAGGGAATGCATAACGAAACAGATTCTTCCATAAAGTGCCATGGAGCATGTCGATATTCTTTTCTTTTGTCATACGCAATATTATGACATATTATTCTCATTCAGACATCAGATTTTCCGTAAATATGTTACCATATTGCTTGTAAGGTAAATGAATGACAATTGAGAAAGACCTCCCGTTTTGAAAGGGAAAAGTGTTTGTGTTAGTACAAGAGAAAGTGTATGAATGATATAAAAAACGAAAAAGAAGATCTGCACCAGAAAATCAGATTGCAGTTTAACAGGGTGGAAAGCCGCCTGAAGAAAAACAAGGCAGGGCTGGAAGAAAGTACTTTGGGAGAATATGAAAGTGCTTTTATTACCAAACGAAAGGATATTCTTGAAAAATACATGCCTGCCATATTGGAAAAGACGAAAGGGGATGCCGTAAATGATTCCCGGCCTTTTTCCGTGACAGATTTATTTATCCTGGCCAGCAGTATGCCGAACCTTTCATATGCTGACCTGCAGGCAAAGTTCGACGTTATTTTTGCGGCGTCATTATGGGTGGCGGATGTTTTGAAAGAATATAACCTGATCCATGAAGCAAACAAATGCATGCCGGATTATCGCGAAGTGGATGAAATGCAATCGATGGGGTTGTTTTTTAATGACAGCACGCATTCCGACCAGACACTGGAGACGATCGCATATGTCCTTGCAAGAAGAAACAATGATTGTGCAGGCTATCGGAAGAAAAACAGTTTTAAACGGGTTTTACTGGATGAATTTACCGCCCGCAACAAGCACAGGCAGGACGTTCCATCCCGTCAGTATTATGAAAGTCTAATACAGCTGCTTCCGGAAGAAAAAATTCAAGAAGCAGTATCCCGCTTTGAATCAAAATTCTGGGAATTCATCACGCTGTATTTTGAGGCCATTCACATTTATGTCGGGAAAATGAATGCCATTAATGATAAGAAGCAGAAATTGCTCAGCCTGATGGAAAAATACAAAAAGGAAATAGATACGCATTTCGGTAAATCAGGGATGAAAAAGGGATCGCCGCTGATGCATCACAAGGATAATCCTTTTGCAGAATACATGCGGGATAAGCTGCAAGGGGAAGAAACAGATCCGGCACATATGGAAAGAATATATGGTTATATCGCTGAGCTTGATGATCTGGACTATGAAGAAGAAAAGACAGCCGATGAAATGCATTGGTTTAGTGAAAATATACCGGCATTTTCTTATGAAAGTGATGAGATACTGAATCAGCAGTTCAGCCGGAAGGTCATTGACATTATGAAAAAAATGGCAATTGATGACCCGTATGAGATGTGTTTTGCATTTTTATACATGATTGATCAGGGAAATGATCTGATTTGGCTGTATTATCCATGTTATACACTGATACAGATTGCCGGACTGAAACTTCCGTGGAATGTAGAGGAAAACTATGAAATGACGGACCGTATCTATGAACCGGTGGATCGGGAAAAGAAAAAGGAATTAAACGGATCTGAGAAGGAACTGGTATCAGAGTGTTTCATGGATTTACAGGAAGATTCGGAAGAAAAAGTGAATATGGCACAAGTTCTGTATTCGTTAACCGGCATGGCCGGGCCGAGAAATATTTCTTATTATCATCCATACAGGGAGGCACTGAATCAGTATGATATGACAGATGAACAGAAGAACTTCCTCTTCGGCATGATTGTCATGGGATTGGAAAGACTGACACGGCCCAAAAGCCTGCATTTCCAAATCTCTTTAGAGGATTTCTTCAGCAGTGCAGAGAAGGAAGAAAATGAGGAAACTGTGCCTGCGATAAATGTAAAGGAGATAAAAAGCCTGAAGGAAGAAATTGATTCTCTGAAAAACTCACTTTACAGATCGGAAAAGGAAGCAAAAGAACTGCATAAGAAACTCAATAATCTGCAAGAGGAGACAAAGAGTGAGCATCAGGAACTGGCAGATCTGAGGGAACTGATTTTTGTTCAGGGAAACAATATGGAACAAAAGGCAAACATGCAGATTCAGTTTCCATATGAAGTGAAAAGGAAAACGGTCGTCTTCGGTGGCCATGATGCATGGCTGAAACAGATGAAGGAGCTTTTGGTAGGCAATATACGCTTTATTGTCGATTTGAAGGTTCCTGCAGATGTCATTCGCAATGCGGATATTGTATGGCTGCAGACAGACTGCATCTCCCACAACAAATATTACTGGGTCATCGATACATGCAAAAAGAATAATACGCCTTTCCGTATTTTCTCAAGCCGCTATTTCCGTATATGTGCTGAAAAAGTATATGAATATGATAAAAAATGAAGAGAACCGGTTCCAGAACCGGTTCTTTACATGAATATTCTATTTTTCCTGGAAAAGTTCGATTTCCTCGTTCAAAGGACCGCGACAGAAGGCGATTCTAGCCGGAAAGGGCGGATCGGATTGAATGACGATGTCCTTCGGCTCAACAAACACCTCATAGCCTGCTGACCGTATTTTGGAAACGTCTTCATCCACATGATCCGATGCCAGGGCAAAGTGCCTTACCGCACCGATCGCACGGATACCTGCGCCATTATGGAAGATTTCAATCAATCCGTCTCCTGTATCGATCATGATGCCTTCATCCCATTCTCTTTTTAGAGGCAGTCCAAGCAGATCGCAATAGAAAGATTTTGTTTTTTCGAATTCCTCCATGGAATCACATTTCATTGAAACGTGGTGAATGCCGGTAATCATATGTTTTTTCTC
Organism: uncultured Erysipelotrichaceae bacterium; assembly: GCA_902766005.1. Taxonomy (GTDB): domain Bacteria; phylum Bacillota_I; class Bacilli_A; order Erysipelotrichales; family Erysipelotrichaceae; genus Bulleidia. The sequence goes on from CACXCB010000128.1 coordinate 13,595, forward strand.
TTTCTAGGATCTTCTGAAGATATTCATATCCAGCTTGCATTCCTTACCTGTCTTACGGAAGAATTCCTCCAGGATTTCGATGTGTGTCGGAATGATGTGGTAACGATCCAGCTCCATTGGATCAACCCATCTTAGTTCCAGGCTTTCATCTCCGCAGACCGTTTCCGGAATGGCAAACAGATCGGCATAAAAACCTACAGAAATCATACGGTAAATATTTCCTTCCAGGAAAGAGACGATTCTGGAAGGATCGTCAAACAGTTTTAAATCATGAAGCTGTTCATTCTTCAGATGAATTCCGGTTTCTTCAATCGCTGTGCGAATCGCACAATGACGGAAGGATTCTGCATTATGAATATCACCAGAAACAATGCCCCAGTGAAAATTATCTTTGCGATGTTCCAATAAGATTTTTCCATCTGCCATAATGACCACTGCCGAGCCGAGTCTTGGGGCTTTGTTTGGCTCAGGCGCAAACGGATCATGCAGATAATATAAAGCGGTAGGCATGTCTTATCCTTTAATCCTTTCAAGGACGGCATCCAGATCCTGTTGGGCGGATTCTTCAAAAGCAATCTTCACAGAATCGTTTTCAGAATATCTCGGAATGATATGGAAGTGAAGATGATCGACAGACTGGCCGGCAACCTCATTGCAGTTATTCAGGATATTGCAACCTTTGGCATCAAGGTTTTCAACAATTTGACGTGCCAGCTTCTGGGCAACGGAAATGCATTGACAAGCTGTTTCCTCATCTGCTTCAAGAATATTTTTGAAATGTTTTTTCGGCATGACGAGCGTGTGCCCGCAGGTAACCTGTGAAATGTCCAGAATCGCCAGAACATTATCATCTTCGTAAACTTTTTTTGATGGAATTTTATTTTCGATAATATCACAGAAAATGCACATAATTATTTCCTCCGTATAAATTATAACAGTTTCTGTTCGATTGAGAGAAAGAAAAAAGAGAATACATCATCCTTTGAAAAACGAATAAAATGAACCTGCAAAGAAATAATTATTTTACATTTTTTTGAAATTATTTACATTTTATCTTGCAATCGTTTTCAAAATCAGTACAATAATATCATGCAATGAAGTGGAGTAGTATTTCCGCAAAAGCTTTGAAGCGAGCCCTGTCTGGTGCAAGAGGGTAAAGGAAAGCGGTAAGAACGTGCCATGGAGCAGGTCATGCGAAATTGTGAGTGTGATCCGTAAAGCCTGCGTTAAAGGAAAGAGAGTCTTTGGGATCTGCCCGAAGGAAGCAAGGTGGCACCGCGGTATTGATCGTCCTTTATTTGATGAAGGACGTTTTTATTTGGAGGAAGGTATGAAAAAAGAAGACATCAAAAAAGTAGTATTGGCTTACAGCGGCGGATTGGATACTTCCGTCATCATTCCATGGCTCAAAGAGAATTACAACAATTGTGAAGTGATTGCAGTCAGCGGCAATGTCGGTCAGGCAGATGAACTGGAAGGACTGGAAGAAAAGGCAAAGAAAACAGGAGCCTCCAAGCTTTATGTAATGGATCTGATGGATGAATATGTCAATGATTTTATCGTTCCGTGTATGAAGGCAGGAGCGGTTTATGAAGGGTATCTGTTAGGAACAAGCCATGCAAGACCTGTCATCGCAAAGGGTCTTGTGGATATTGCCCTCAAAGAAGGTGCAGACGCTATCTGTCATGGGTGCACGGGCAAGGGAAATGACCAGGTCAGATTTGAATTAACGATCAAGCATTTTGTCCCGAACATGCACATTATTGCACCATGGAGAGAGTGGGATCTGAAATCCAGAGATGAGGAGATCGATTATGCCGAAGCACATAATATTCCGCTCAGAATATCCAGAGAAACCAATTATTCCAAAGACAAGAATATGTGGCATCTGAGTCATGAAGGACTCGATCTGGAAGACCCGGGCAATGAAGCACAGATTAACAAGCCGGGCTTCCTGGAGATGATGGTTTCTCCGATGCAGGCAAAGGATGAACCGGAAACGATCGAAATGGAATTTGAAAGCGGTATTCCGGTAAGCCTGAACGGAATGAAGATGAGCGTGAAAGATATTATTTTGAAGCTGAACGAGATCGGCGGAAGAAACGGAATCGGTTTATTGGATCTTGTAGAAAACAGACTGGTAGGCATGAAGAGCAGAGGTATCTATGAAACACCGGGCGGAACAATTTTATACGCTGCACATGAATATCTTGAAACCATTACATTGGATAAGATGACAGCGCACAAAAAAGCCGAACTGGCATTGACATTTGCAGATCTTGTCTACAATGGACAATGGTATACGCCATTAAGAGAAGCTCTTTCGGCTTTTGTCGACAAGACACAGGAAAATGTTACGGGAAAAGTAAAAATGAAACTGTACAAAGGCAACATCCTGAAAGCCGGTGTATGGAGTGATTATTCCCTGTACAATGAAGAACTTGCTTCCTTCGGCGAATCGGATTATGACCAGACGGATTCCAAAGGTTTTATCAATCTGTACGGATTACCGATCCAGGTACAGGCAATGCTGGATCAGAAATTAAAGAAATAGAAAAGAGGTATGTGTCATGGCAAAGATGTGGAAAGGTGTTACGAGCGGAAATACAGATGCGCTTGCAGATGATTTTAATTCGTCCATACATTTTGATAACCGCATGTACCGTGAGGACATTACAGGTTCCATGGCACATGCCAAAATGTTGGCGAAGCAGGATATCATTTCCAAAGAAAATGCAGAGAAGATTATTGATGGGCTGCAGGGAATCCTGAAAGATATCGATGAGGGGATCCTGTCCTTTGATCCGGCTTGCGAAGACATACATATGTTTGTGGAAGAGATTCTGACAGAAAGAATCGGCGAAGCAGGGAAAATGCTTCATACCGCAAGAAGCAGGAATGATCAGGTGGCCCTGGATATCCGCATGTATCTCAAAAACCGGACAGAACAGATACAGAGTCTGATCAAAGAGCTGGTTCTGGTCATCAAGGAAAAGGCGGAAGAATATCAAGATGTCATCATGCCGGGTTATACCCATATGCAAAGGGCACAGCCGATATTGTTTGCTCATCACATTCTTGCATATGCAATGATGTTAATGCGAGACCTTGACCGCCTTTCCGACATGAAAAAAAGAATGAATGTATCTCCGATCGGTGCTTGTGCATTAGCAGGCACGACATACAATACGGATCGTGATTATGAGGCAGAGCTGCTTGGTTTTGATTCGGTGACAATGAACAGTATCGACAGTGTTTCCGACAGGGATTCCTGTCTGGAAATGATGAGTGATCTTTCCATTCTGATGATGCATCTGTCGAGATTTTCCGAAGAGCTGATTCTCTGGTCAAGCTGGGAATTCCGCTTTGTATCACTTTCCGATGCTTATACAACCGGTTCTTCCATCATGCCGCAGAAAAGAAATCCGGACATGGCGGAGTTGGTCAGAGGTAAAACCGGAAGAGTATATGGAGATATGATGAGTCTTTTTACAGCTATGAAAGGCCTTCCTCTTGCCTACAATAAGGACATGCAGGAAGACAAGGAAGCAGTGTTTGATTCCGTTGATACGGTGCTGATGTGCATGCCTGTATTTACAGGCATGATTCAGACGATGCAGGTAAATGCAGATGCGATGCGTAAAGCTGCAGAGAGAGGTTTTATCAATGCGACAGACCTGGCGGATTATCTTGTGGGAAAAGGAATGCCATTCAGAAGTGCCTACAAAATTTCCGGTGAAATCGTCGCCTTATGCATGCAGGAAGATCAGGTGTTGGAAACATTGCCTTTGAAAACATATCAGGAGTACAGTGCACTATTTGCAGAAGATCTCTATGAAGCGATCAATCTGCAGAATTGCGTCAGCAAAAGAATCTCGAAAGGAGGCACGGGACCGCAGTCAGTGCAAGAGCAGATTGCGTGGATCGAAGAAAAATTGAAATGAAAAAAATCTTTATTGATGGCAGCTACGGAACAACAGGCCTGCGCATTCATGAAAGATTAAGGGAAAGGAAAGATATTGAATGCATTCAGATCCCTTATGAACAAAGACATGATGCGGTATTGCGCAAAGAGGCAATGAATCAGGCAGATATTGTATTCTTGTGCCTTCCTGATGCAGCCGCTAAGGAAGCTGTCGGCATGATCGAAAATGATCATGCCGTTGTTATTGATACATCTACAGCCCATAGGACACTATGGACATATGGCTTACCTGAATTGGAAGGTCAAAGAGAAAAGATCAGAAAGGCAAAGAGAATTGCCAATCCCGGGTGTCATGCATCAGGCTTTATCGCTCTGGTTCAGCCATTGGTAAAGAATGGATTGGTTGCGAAGGATGCCAGACTGACATGTTTCTCATTAACCGGCTATTCAGGCGGAGGAAAAAAGATGATCGGGGAATATGAAACATCAGACAGGAGCATCCTTTTTGATGCTCCCCGACAGTATGGACTGAATCAGGAACATAAGCACCTGAAAGAGATGGTTTTTATTTCCGGTCTGGAAAAAGAACCCGCATTCTGTCCGGTTGTTGCGGATTACTACAGCGGTATGGAAACCGTTGTTACCCTTTTCAGGGAAAACCTGAACGGAACGGTGGACGATATCCGATCTTTGTATCAGCAAATATACAAGGATGGGATGATTCGCTACCGTGATTGTGAAGAAGCTATGTTAGCAGGCAATGCATGGGCAGACAGGGATGACATGGAGATTATTGTCCGTGGAAATGAAGACAGGATTCTTCTGATTTCCGGTTTTGATAATCTTGGAAAAGGAGCCAGTGGGGCAGCAATACAGAATATGAATATAGTGCTTGGTTGTGATGAAGCAACAGGACTTGCAGGAGGAAATTATGGAATGGATTAACGGAGGAATAACAGCACCGATCGGGTTTAAAGCCGGAGGTGTTCATTGCGGTATCCGCCCAAACAAAACAAAAAATGATCTTGCACTGATCGTTTCCCAAAAGGAATGCAGTGCAGCAGGCCTGTTTACAAGGAATGTTGTGAAAGCGGCACCGGTACAGGTGGATCAGAAAGCATTGAGCTGTCCCAAAGCAATAGCTATCCTGGCTAACAGCGGGATTGCCAATGCGTGTGCGCCGCATGATATGGAAAACGCTTTAAAGATGCAGAAATTAGCCGCAGCGGCATTGCATGTTGATCAGGATGATGTGCTGATTGGTTCTACCGGTGTCATCGGTGTGGATCTGAATGTGGATGCAATTGCCAACGGTCTTCCGCTTTTGCTAAAAAATCTGGCATCGGATGAAGCAGGTTCGGATGCTGCCGCAAAAGCCATTATGACAACAGACACAGTCAAGAAGGAAAAAGCTGTCTGTTTTGATCTGCATGATAAAAAAGTGAAAATCGGAGGAATATCCAAAGGATCAGGCATGATCCATCCGAACATGGGTACAATGCTCTGTTATCTGACAAGTGATGTAAGCATCGAGGCTTCGGTATTGAAGGAGGCTTTGAAAGAAGTCTGTGATCAGACGTTTAACAGAATCAGCGTAGATGGTGATACATCCACAAATGATTCTCTGATCATTCTGGCAAATGGCATGGCAGAAAACGAAATGATTAAAGAGAAGAATGAAGATTACGAAGTTTTCAAAAATGCTCTTTTGCAGTTGTGCACACAGCTGGCCAGGGAAATGGCAAGAGATGGCGAAGGTGCAAAACATCTGATCACCTGCAAAGTGCATGATTGCGAATCTGAAGAAAAAGCAGAGGTTCTGGCAAAATCCGTCATCGGATCTTCCTTGACAAAAGCGGCAATATTCGGATGTGATGCAAACTGGGGAAGGGTGTTATGTGCCCTCGGATATGCAGGACAAAGTTTTGATCCATTGAAAACAGATATCTCCTTCTCCTCATTAAAAGGGGATATAGCTGTCTGCAAAGAGGGCAAGGGGCTTGCTTTTGACGAAGAGAAAGCCCTGGAGATATTGAAAGAAGAGGAAGTTATTATCGACATCTCTTTACATGAGGGGGATGCCGAAGCGACATGCTGGGGATGCGATCTGACATACGACTATGTGAAGATCAACGGAGATTACAGAACATGATTACGAATATGCAAAGAGCAGAAGTGCTCATACAGGCTTTGCCGTATTTGAATGACTATGTCGGTGAAACGATCGTTGTGAAGTATGGCGGAAATGCAATGACTGACGAAACATTAAAAGAGCAGGTGATGGAAGATATTGTCTGGCTTTGGAAAGTCGGCATCAGGGTTGTCCTTGTACATGGTGGGGGGCCTGAATTGTCAGAGCTGATGATGCGTTTGGGGAAAAAACCCGCTTTTATCGACGGTTTGCGAGTGACGGATAAGGAAACGATAGATCTTGCCCAGATGGTTCTGGCAGGTAAAATCAACAAATCACTCGTGAATATGGTACAGGCTAAAGGTGGCAAGGCAATCGGATTATCCGGCATGGACGGCAGGCTGATTGAGGCGAAAATCCGCAATCCGAAATACGGTTATGTAGGAGATGTGACAAAGATCAATGCCAATGTCATTGAAGCGCTGTTGAATGACGGATATATTCCGGTCATTTCTACACTTGGCTGTGACGAGGAAGGAAATACGTACAATATTAACGGTGATACGGCTGCAGGAAAGATCGCTTCCACTTTACAGGCGAAAAAGATGATCCTGCTTACGGATATAGAGGGCGTCTTAAAGGACAGAAATGATCCGGAATCCCTGATTTCCCATCTGACACTGTCCGAGGCAAAAGAGCTGATTGAAAAAGAAATTGTTTCGGGAGGAATGATTCCCAAGATCAGCTGCTGTACGGATGCAATTGAAGAAGGATTAAACAGCGCGGTAATCCTGGATGGAAGGGTATCCCATGCAATCTTAATGGAAATATTCACAAACGAAGGTGCAGGAACACTGATTGAAAAGGAGTAGAAGATGACAGAGATTAAGAGTATAGATCGCACATATGTTGCAAATACATATGCAAGATTTGATGTTGTCTTAACAAGCGGAAAAGGTTCTGTTGCCTTTGATGAAAACGGAACAGAATACATCGACATGGGTGCAGGCATTGCGGTAAACCTGTTCGGTTACAGTGATCCTGTATGGCAGCAGGCAGTCATTCAACAGCTTCAGTCGCTTCAACATACATCCAATCTGTATTACACTGAACCATGTGCAATGCTGGCAAAGGAATTGTGCGAAAGAACAGGCATGAAAAAGGTGTTTTATTGCAATTCAGGCGCTGAGGCGAATGAATGTGCAATCAAGGCTGCAAGAAAATACGGTTCAAAAAAGGGAGACGGGTATTATCAGATTATTACGATGACAGACAGTTTCCATGGCCGCACCCTGACGACGCTTGCTGCAACAGGACAGGATCATTTTCATGAATTGTTCCAGCCTCTGACACCGGGTTTTCTCTATGCAAAAGATATGGATGATATCCAAAAGTATGTAGAGACGGAAAAGGTTGCAGGTATTCTTCTGGAGTGTGTGCAGGGAGAAGGCGGCGTAAATGTCTTTTCCAAAGACTTCATCCAAGGAGTTTATGACCTTTGTCAGAAAGAGGATATCATCCTGATTGTTGATGAAGTACAGACCGGTAACGGTAGATGCGGTGAATTATATGCCTTTATGCATTATGGCATCATGCCGGATGTTGTGACAACCGCTAAAGGACTTGGCGGGGGATTACCGATTGGCTGCACAATGCTTGGTGAAAAGGTTAAAGATATTTTTGCACCGGGAGATAACGGTTCGACTTTCGGCGGAAATCCTGTTGTCTGTGCCGGTGCATTGAGCAATCTGCAGAGAATCGATGATAACCTGATTAAAGAAGTCAGAAGAAAAGGACAAAAAATTATGGATGCATTTGAAAATGCGGAAGGTGTGAATTCAGTCAGCGGTTTAGGTCTGATGATCGGCATAGAGCCAAAATCGAAGAAGGCTTCCGATATCGCTGCAGAATGCCTGAAAAAGCATGTTCTTGTTCTGACGGCAGGCCATAACCGGGTACGTCTGTTACCGGCATTGAACATTGAAGAGGATCTGCTGGATCAGGCAATTGCCGTGATCAAAGAATCTTTTAAAGAAGGATAAATGTCATGAAAAAGTATCTCGTGCTGGCAGACGGAACGGTATATGAAGGAGAAGCCTTTGGGTATCCGGGAGAATCCGTAGGGGAGCTTGTTTTTACGACGGGAATGAACGGGTACATAGAGACACTGAGTGATCCCAGCTATGCCGGACAGATTGTCATATGCACATTCCCACTGATCGGCAATTACGGCATGAATGCAGAGGATGAAGAAGGAAAGCCATGGCTGAAAGGTTTTGTGGTCAGGGAGTATTGTGAGGATCCTTCGAATTTTCGTTGTGAGGAAACACTGGATGCTTTTTTGATAGAGAAAAAGATTCCGGGTATTTGCGGCATTGATACCCGCAGCCTCGTGAAGAAGATCAGGGAGAAGGGTGTGATCAATGCTGCAATCTGTAATGATATTCCTGAAGATATTGATAAAGTCAGAAACTTCATCATACAGGGAATGGTCCGTCATGTATCCTGTAAAGACAAAAAGGTGTACCATCCTGTTAAAACAAAATACAGAGTAGTTCTGGTTGATTTCGGCGTGAAAAGGAATATTATCCGTGAATTGCTGAAGCGAGACTGTGAGGTAATCGTTGTACCGTATGATATGGATGCAAAGACCATCCTGCAGGAAGAACCGGATGGTATTGTGCTCTCCAACGGGCCGGGAGATCCTGCGGAAAACATTACCTGTATTCAGACGGTTCAAAGCTTAATCGGTCAAAAACCGATATTCGGGATATGCCTTGGCCATCAGCTGATGGCATTAGCCAAGGGATATTCAACATATAAGATGAAATACGGCCATCGCGGGGGAAATCAGCCGGTAAAGGATATGGCTACAGGAAGAACATATATTACTTCCCAGAATCACGGATACGCAGTAAAAGGATGCACGGACATGCGATTTGTCAATGTGAATGACGGTACATGTGAAGGCATGGAAGATAAGGTAAACGGTATTTTTACAGTGCAGTTTCATCCGGAAGCGTGTGCAGGACCTAAGGATACCTCTTTTCTGTTTGATCATTTTCTGAAAATGATGGAGGATGATTATGCCCAAGGATAACACGATAAAAAAGGTATTGCTGATCGGATCGGGTCCGATCATAATCGGTCAGGCAGCGGAATTCGATTATGCCGGAACACAGGCATGCACGGTTTTAAAGGAAGAAGGAATCAATGTCGTCCTGGTAAATTCCAATCCTGCAACAATCATGACAGATCATTCCATGGCAGATGAAATCTATCTTGAACCGTTAAATGCGGATACTTTGAAAAGAATCATTTTAAAAGAAAATCCGGACAGTATTCTTGCCGGGCTTGGCGGACAGACAGGTCTGACGCTGGCGATGCAGTTAGGGGATTGGTTAAAGGAAAGAGGCATACGAATTCTTGGCACAAAGCTGGACGCAATCAAAAGAAGCGAAGACCGCGATCTGTTCCGTGAAGCGATGCACAGAATCCATCAGCCGGTTGTCGCTTCGGAAATTGCCACAGATGAAGAAACCGGTCTTTTATATGGAGAAAAGATCGGTTATCCTGTGATTGTCCGTCCGGCATTTACCCTGGGAGGAAGCGGAGGCGGTATTGCGGAAAACAAGGAACAGCTGAAGGAAATTCTTCATACAGGGCTTGAGATGTCGCCGATTCATCAGGTGCTGATAGAAAAATCAGTTGCCGGATGGAAAGAGATTGAATTTGAAACGATGCGTGATTCCATGGGCAACTGCATTGCGGTATGTTCTATGGAGAATGTGGATCCGGTCGGCATTCATACCGGTGACAGCATTGTTGTGGCACCATGTCTGACGCTTGCGGATAAAGAGTTTCAGATGTTGCGGAGTGCGGCTTTTGCGATCATCAATGAGCTGGAAATTGTCGGCGGCTGTAATGTGCAGTTTGCATTGAATCCGGACAGTTTTGAATATGCCGTGATTGAAGTCAATCCCAGGGTTTCACGATCCTCTGCACTTGCTTCCAAAGCAACAGGCTATCCGATCGCTAAAATTGCGGTAAAGCTGGCATTAGGCTATATGCTGGATGAAATGGAAAATGCGGTAACCGGCAAGACAACAGCATGCTTTGAACCGGTTCTGGATTATGTTGTTGTAAAGTTTCCGAAGTGGCCGTTCGATAAGTTTGCGGGATCCAACAGGCATCTGTCTACACAGATGAAGGCGACCGGAGAAGTCATGGCAATCGGCCATTCCTTTGAAGCGGCTTTATTGAAAGCGATCCGCGGTGCGGAAATCGGACTGGATACGCTGAATGCACAGCCGGTTCGTGACGGCACCGTGATTGAACGGATCAAAGAGCAGGATGATCGCAGAATATTCACAGTCTTTGAAGCGTTAAAAAACGGCATATCCATACAAGAAATTCATGATTTGACCAAAATCGATCTCTTCTTTCTCCATAAGCTGAAAAAACTGGCAGAGTTCGAAAATCAGATACAAAACAGGATGGATCCCGTTTTGTATAAAAAGGGAAAACAGCTCGGGTATACAGACGAAGCACTGGAAAGAATCAGTGGCATACAGCTGCAGGAGAAGATGCTGTTTTCCTATAAGATGGTGGATACATGTGCTGCAGAGTTCTCTTCCAAAACACCGTATTTTTATTCCTGTTGTGATGATGAATGCGAAGCGAGAACCTTTACAAGAAGCGGACATGAGGTCATCATTGTCTTAGGGTCCGGACCGATTCGCATCGGACAGGGAATTGAGTTTGACTATTCCTCTGTGCGCTGTGTATGGACATTACAGAAAATGGGTTATGATGTCGTCATTATCAACAACAATCCGGAGACTGTTTCAACCGATTATGACACAGCTGACCGCCTGTATTTCGAGCCTTTGTGTCCTGAAGATGTATGGAATGTTATTCAGGTGGAAAAGCCTGTCGGGGTTGTCGTTGCTTTTGGCGGTCAAACCGCAATCCGTCTGACAAAGTTCCTTCATGAAAAAGGCATCCCTATTCTGGGAACAAGTGCAGAAAGTATTGATCTTGCAGAAGACAGGGCAAGGTTTGATGCATTGCTGGAAAAAATGCAGGTATTGCGTCCGAAAGGGGAGGCAGTATTAACTATGGAGGAAGCATTGTCCGCTGCTGAAAAAATACATTATCCTCTTCTGTTAAGGCCTTCGTATGTGATCGGCGGACAGAATATGACAATAGCCAGAAATGCGAATGATGTAAAAGAATATATGCAGAGAATACTCGCACAGGGTATCGAGAATCCTGTATTAATGGATCAGTATCTGCCCGGAACGGAGATTGAGGTGGATGCAGTCTGCGACGGGAAGGATGTACTGATTCCCGGAATCATGGAGCACATTGAGCGTGCAGGGGTACATTCCGGAGATTCCATTGCGGTTTTTCCGCCATATAACCTAAATGACAGAGAGACACAGAGAATCTGTGATGTTTCTGTCCGACTTGCCCTTGCAATGGGTACAAAGGGATTAATCAATATCCAGTACCTGCTGTATGGAGGAAACCTCTATGTGATTGAAGTGAATCCAAGAGCGAGCAGGACCGTGCCGTATATTTCAAAAGTAACAGGTGTACCTATCGCTGATCTTGCCACCATGGTGATGGTAGGAAAGCCTTTAAAGGGGCTTGGCTATGGAACAGGCTTATACAGAAGACCGATCTACAGCTGCGTTAAAGTGCCTGTATTCTCTTTTGAAAAGCTTGCTGATGCCAATTCGCTTCTCGGACCGGAAATGAAGTCCACAGGAGAAACGCTCGGGATTGGAAAAACACTTCCGCAGGCATTGTTCAAGGGGTTGTGTGCTGCCGGCTTTTCTGTTAATGAATACCGTCATGAACAGAAAAAAGGCATTCTGTTAAGTGTGGCGGAATATGATTATCAGGAAATTCTGAATGTATCCAGAAAACTGCATGACCTGGGAATGAAACTATACGCAACAGAAGGAACTGCTCAAGTGATTGAAAGTCTGGGCATACCGGTCAAGACAACAGGAAACCTGGATGACATGATCGCTTTAATGGAAAGCGGCAAGATCAGTTATATTGTGTATACCGGAGCAGTCAAGGATAATACGGTAGGGGATTTTCGAACTTTGCATAAGAAGGCAATGTATCTGAATATTCCATGCCTGACCAGCCTGGATACCGCAAATGCCTTGGCGGATATGATTGCCGGCAGATATACCGTTTATAATACGGAACTGGTTGATATCAATCATATGGCAGATCAAAGAGAAAAAATCCATTTCACGAAAATGCATGATTGCGGTAATGATTATATTTTTATTGAGAATTTTGACGGCCGGATTAACAGTCCCGAATCACTCAGTGTCATCATGTCCCAAAGGCATTTCGGCATAGGGGCAGATGGCATTGTCCTGCTTGAAAAATCCAAACATGCTGATGCGAAGATGCGCACGTTTAACAGTGACGGAAGTGAAGGGAAAACAGCCGGAAACAATCTGCGCTGTATCGGCAAATACCTTTATGATAAAGGCATCTGCCGCAAGGAGGAAATGACAATTGAGACTGCTGAAGGAATTCACCGCCTTAAGCTGTATACAAGAGAAGGCAAGGCAGGTACGGTTTCGGTTGATATGGGAAAAGTGAACTGGGACAGCGGGCTGATTCCGGCAAATCTGGAAAACCGGAAAGAGATTGTAGATGTTCCGTATCGGATCGCAGGAGAAACATATCACATTACAGCGCTTTCTGTCGGCAATCCGCATTGTGTCGTTTTCGTGGACCGGCTGGATCAGCTCAATTTACGTGATATCGGACCTGCATTTGAATATGCGGATATTTTTCCAGATCGCATAAATACCGAATTTGTACGTGTTGCAGATGCGTATACATTGCGTGTCAGAGTGTATGAAAGAGGCAATGGAGAAACATTGGCATGCGGAACAGGGGCATGTGCCGCTGTTGCTGCAGCAATCCGAAACGGGTACTGCAAAGAAGGCACGGATATCCATGTCAAATTGCCCGGTGGCGACATGGATGTCAGAATGGAAAACGGACGCATCATTCTGACAGGTGGGGCTTCCATTGTGTTTGAAGGAGATTTCGAATACTGATTATGCAAATGAAAAAGGCTCAATTGAGCCTTTTTTGCAGTTTACTGTAAATCCTGAACTAAATTGTCAGGATAGTCCGCCTTGATGGCATTGTATAAATCAATGTCATATACATGGAAGTTGTATTTTTTGAACCAATGAGTCTTAGCATCGTTTTGTACGTTGGAGATATTCGCTAAAGTATCAACAACTTCATCGTGCATTGCTTCAGCATCTTTCTCATCTATTCTGAGTACATTGAATGAAGCACCGTCACTGGAAGAGATCAATGCCCATCCGTCATCGGCTTTCATGCTTGTCAGAACCGTGCGTGCCATGGCATCAAGCTCGGTAGATTCGATTGTGTACATTGTTGATGTACCGGACGAGCTGGAGTTGTGATTTGAAGCGGCTTCTTCAGCTGTTGCAGTGCCGTCATTCAGTTCACTGAGTGCAGCTTTTGCATCATCTTCTGATTCGAAGGTAAGCACTGTTGCCTTGAAAGGAGCAAATGTCTCTACGAGTTCGTCGAACTTCTCTTCAACGTATTTCTTCGGCAATTCATCTGCCTGTAATCCGGGAATGAGATACTCGTTGAGATAATCCTCTTCGCTCATTTCCATATCTTCGAGATACTGTGCAAAGCTGTCGCCGTAATATGAGGTATACATGTCCAGCGTGCCTTGCGCATTTTCTTTCATTTCATCGGTGACTTCAATTTCCTGTTTTGCGATGTAAGATTCTGCATTGGTAACAGCAGTAGAAGCACCTGAGCTGCTGAACATCATGGAATATACTTCACCTTTGGTAATATTGGCATTGCCGATGGTAAACAGTGTACTGGAACTGTCGGAGATTTTTGCGGTAGCATCCGTACAGCCTGCAAGAGCGCTGATAAGCAGACCGCATCCAAGAATCATATTGCTTTTTTTCATTGTCAGGCCTCCTTATTCTGCATCCTCATCCATGCCATAGGCACTTCTGATTGCTTTTTCCACATCTTCATTTCCTTTGAAATCCATGCCGAGGGCTTCAGCCTTTTCCCAAAGAGCTGTGCTGCGTAATGCAGTGTCATAGTTCTGTGTGAGTTCTTCATACGGATCAGAATCCACATATGCTGCTTCAACGCTTTCCTGTGTTGCTGCATCACACTTGATTTTGAAGTATCCGAATGTATCGGAATGGACCCAATCGCTGGTTTCTCCTTCGGAAAGGGCAAGAGCAGTTTCCTGGAAAACAGTATCCAGATTTGTCGTATTTGTGTCAATGACACCGAGAACACCGCCTGTGGAAGCAGAGCTGGAATCTTCACTGAAGTTCTGTGCTACAGTTGCGAAATCATCACCTGCCGCAAAGGCATCATCAACTGCTTTCATTCTGGCCTGTTCATCTTCGGTAGGATGGACGGTTTCAATGACATTTCCTTCATCATCAGTCTGAGTTTCCACGGTTTCATGCTGAATCAGAATGTAGGAGATTTTGCGAATCTTTAATTCATCAAAATGCTCCTTTGCGTAATCGCTGACGATTTTCTGTGTTTTTTGATAGGTAATCAGATAATCTTCCAGATCCGTATAGCCCATGGATGCAAGATCCTTTGCCAGATAGTCAGCATAATCCGTACCGTAGTTGTTACGGTAATTGCTTTCGATACTTGTTTTCTGTGCTTCGGCAAATTCCTTCATTTCATCCGTTGTCTCAACGCTCTGGCTTGCCAGTGCCTTCTCGAACAGTGTGACTAAGGCATTTGTACCTGCCTGATCGTAAAGATCATCATAGAATGCAGAAGCTGTAACATCTTCGTCTCCGACGGAATACACAACATCCTGGCCGCCGGACTGTTTGCCTTTCAGCTTTCCCTTATTGTTATCATAAATGACAAAAATGCTAATGCATGCAAATACGACAATCAACAGGGAAACGAACCAGTTTTTCTTAATAAAACTTCCCATATTTCCTCCCAAAAAAATGCCTATCTATTATATGATAAGCATGCTCAATTTTCAAATCTTGTATCTGAATATTGTGTGAATATTCTTTTTTTTCTGTTTTTAGATTGTATTTCAACACGAAAAATAAGATTAATGGTATAATCACGGACAGAATGAAGGTGATTGTGTGAAAAGTTTAGTGATAAAAGACCTTCACGTGAGTGTTGAAGGAAAAGAAATTTTAAAAGGTTTGAACCTGACCGTGAATGAAAATGAGGTTCATGCATTAATGGGACCTAACGGTAACGGAAAATCCACGCTGCTTGCAGCGATTATGGGCGATCCGAAATATGAAGTCACCGAGGGTTCTATTGAATATGACGGAAAGAATCTTTTGGAAATGCCTGTCAATGAAAGAAGTGTTGCCGGAGTTTTTCTGGCAATGCAGTATCCGCAGGAAATTCCGGGCGTTACCAACAGTGATTTCTTAAGAGCGGCAATCAATGTCAGAAGAGAGACACCGATCTCTCTGTTCTCCTTTATCAAATCCATGGAGAAGACGATCAAAGACCTGCAGATGAAAGAAGATCTTGCACATCGTTTTCTCAATGAGGGATTCTCAGGCGGCGAAAAGAAGAGAAATGAAATCGTGCAGATGGAAATGTTGAGACCGTCTTTGTCCATGCTGGATGAGATTGACAGCGGCTTGGATGTAGATGCGCTGCATGTTGTGGCGGATGCATTAAACAATCTGAGAAAAGAAACCGGCATGAGTGTTATTGCAGTATCGCATTATGAAAGATTCTATGAGCTGATCCAGCCGGAATTTACGCATGTTCTGATCGATGGCAGAATTGTTGTCAGCGGCGGACCGGAACTTGCTGCAAGAATCGATCAGGAAGGCTATGACTGGATTTATAAGGAATACAATGTTCAGCCTGCATCGAAAGCAGAAGAAAAAAGACCATCTCTCAGCATTGGGGCATGCGCAGTCAGAGAGAGCGTGAAAGGACAGACAAAACAATGATTCCGATTCATGTAAATCAGGATTTTCTTCCTGCTGAAGGATACAGTGCATATGAAATAGACAGTGAAAGAAATCTGGATTTATCCTTCCGTTTTGAAAAGGACTGTGACATTTTTATCCGCCTGGTTCGCGCAAAAAATGTCAGAATCCGCATGTTTGTGAATGAGGGAGTAAGAGCAGGTGTTCTTATCTGGAATAACAGTGATGATAAAACTGTCATGGATGAATCCTATGAAGTCATGAAAGATGCTGATCTTGTTGTCGCATACGGTGAATGCAACAGCGGGGAAACAAAACGCAATACATATGTTGCATTGCGCGGAAGCAATGCCCATGCCCTGGTTTCCAGTGCTTCGCTGGTATCTGTCAGAAAAGATTACCATATCGATGTTGTTAACTTTGCACCGCATACATTCGGCGATATGAAGAATTATGCCGTGGTACTGAAAGACGGAACCCTTGTGATTGATGCCGTGGGAAAAATTGTCAAAGGCGCAAAAAGATCCGAGAGCCATCAGACTTCGCGTGCCTTGTGTTTCGAAGACGGACAGAAGTCCACAATCCTGCCGGAACTGCTGATTGATGAAAATGATGTGCAGGCATCCCATGCCATGTCTATCGGCAGAATGGATGAAGACCAGCTGTACTATATGATGAGCAGAGGTCTCACATTAGCTCAATGCACAAGCCTGATCGCAACAGGATATCTGATGCCGATTACAGATACACTTCCTAATGAAGAGCTCAGGGCATCTCTCAAACAGGAGATGGAAAGGAAGATTACAGAGCTATGTTCGATGTAAATGAAATCAGAAAAGACTTTCCGATGATTGTCAACCGTCCGGATTTGATCTACTTTGACAATGGCGCAACTACATACAAGCCGCAAAGCGTGATTGATGCTGTTGTCGGATTTTATACAGGCTATACTTCGAATGTAGAACGCGGTGATTATGAGACTGCCGCAAAAGCAGATAAGGCATATGATAATACCAGAAAGATTATCGCAAGACTGATCAATGCCAAACCGGAAGAGGTTGCCTTTACTGCAAACATTACTGCTTCCCTGAACCAGATTGGCTATGGTTTATCCAAGATGGTACTGAAAGAAGGGGATGTTGTTTTGACGACTGAAGCGGAGCACGCTTCCGATCTTCTGCCATGGTTTCGCCTGCAAAAAGAAAACGGTATTCGCGTAGAATATATACCCGTTGATCAACAAGGGGTATGCCATATTGAAGATGTAAAAAAAGCAATGCACGACCGTGTTAAAGTAATTGCCTTGGCCCATGTCACAAATGTATTGGGCTCTGTTCAGCCGATTAAAGAGATCGCTGCAATTGCTCATGAAAACGGGGCATTGATAGTCGTGGACGGGGCGCAATCCGTCGGACATCGTATTATCGATGTAAAAGACATGGACATTGATTTCCTTGGCTTTTCTTCTCATAAAATGTGCGGCCCGGACGGTGTCGGAGTTCTATATGGGAAATATGAACTCCTGCAGAAGATGGAACCGGTTTTTCTCGGCGGTGGCATGAATGCCAGGTTTTATCCGGACGGGAATATTATCCTGAAGGATGCACCGATTAAATTCGAAGCCGGGACACCGAATATTGAGGGTGTGATCGGTCTTGGTGCAGCTGCCGAATACCTGATGAATATCGGCATGGAAAACATCATGGCTTACGAAAAGGATCTCAGGGCATATTTTGCCGAAAAGATGCTTCAGCTCGATAACATTGATTTTTATAACCCGGATAACGAAACCGGTCCAGTGACATTTAATGCCAAAGGTGTTTTTGCACAAGATGCGGCAGGATTTCTGGGAAGCAGGAATATCTGCGTTCGTTCCGGTAACCATTGTGCCAAAATCCTGCATGATGTGATCGGAACAGATCAGACCATTCGTGCATCACTGTATTTTTATAACACAAAAGAAGAAGTGGATCGCTTTGTGGAAGCTGCAAAAGACATTTCCGTAGAAAATGCGATCGGCATCTTCTTCTAAGGAGGAAATATGAGCAGTACTTCAGAATTATTGAATAATCCGGAGATTTTGCGCGAACTGATTATGGATCACTATCAGTATCCGCATAATCACAAGCTGGTGGAAGATGACAGTTATCAGTCTGTACACATGGCATCCGACAGCTGTATTGATGATATCACCGTTCAATCCAGAATTCAGAATGGCAAAATAGAAGATATCCGTTTTGATGGTGTAGCATGTACAATCAGTACTGCTTCCACATCTATGATGAGTGATCTTCTAAAGGGAAAATCCATAGAGGAAGCTTCTGCAATCATCAACGAGTATTTCAACATGATCGATGCAAAGGAATACGATCCGGATGTTTTGGAGGAAGCAGTTGCGTTTAAAAATGTTTACAAACAGGCAAACCGCATTAAATGTGCAACAATCGGATGGAAAGCCATGAAACAGATGATCTCGGAAAGCGAGGGAAGCGATGAGCATTGAAAATCAAAACAATGAAGCTATCTATTCCCAGGATGATTATAAATACGGATTTCATGACAAGGATATTTCGATTATCGATACCGGTAAAGGCCTGACAGAAGAGATTGTCAGAAAAATTTCCGCTTATAAAAATGAGCCGGAATGGATGACGGAATACCGCGTCAAAGCATTCCATATCTTTGAGTCCATGCCCATGCCAACATGGGGACCGGATCTCAGTGAGATTGACTTCCAGGATTTCACCTACTATAAAAGAGTTTCCAATGAGGCTGAAAAGAGTTGGGATGATGTGCCGGAAGAAGTCAAAAATACATTTGAAAGACTGGGCATACCCGAAGCGGAAAGAAAATATCTTGCCGGTGTAACAACACAATATGAATCTGAAGCGGTTTATCACAATATGCTGGAAGAAGTGCAGTCAAAAGGTGTCATTTTTCTGGATATCGACAGTGCATTAAAAGAATATCCGGATCTCTTCAAAAAGTATTTTTCTACAATCGTACCGCCTTCTGACAACAAGCTTGCCGCTTTAAACAGTGCTGTATGGTCCGGCGGAAGCTTCATCTATGTACCGAAAGGCGTAAAACTGGACAAGCCTTTACAGTCCTATTTCCGCATCAATTCCGAGTCCATGGGACAGTTTGAAAGATCCATTATTATCGTAGATGATGATGCCGAGTGTTCTTATGTGGAAGGGTGTACTGCACCGCAATACTCAAAGGATTCCATGCATGCTGCAGTTGTTGAAGTATTTGTAGGAGAGAGGGCACGATGCAGATATTCATCTGTACAGAACTGGTCCAACAACATTTTGAACCTTGTAACCAAGAGGGCAAAGGTTTCCGCCCATGGAACGATGGAATGGATCGACGGAAATATCGGTTCAAGAATATCCATGAAGTATCCTGCGTGTATTTTAGCCGGTGAATATGCACATGGCATGTGCATCTCCATTGCGGTAGGTTCAAAGGGACAATTCCAGGATACAGGTGCCAAGATGATTCATCTTGCACCGCATACATCTTCTTCCATTGTTTCCAAATCCGTGTCCAGAAAAGGGGGAGTTACCAATTATCGTGACTGGATCCATTTTGGTAAGAAAGCGGACTATGCCAGAAGCAAAATTGAATGTGACACGCTGATTCTTGATGATATTTCCAAGAGTGATACCATCCCGCTGAATATCAATGAAAACTCTTCCTCTACAATTGAACATGAGGCAAAGGTATCGAAGATTTCTGAAGATGAGCTGTTTTATCTGATGTCAAGAGGCTTGTCTGAATCACAGGCAACTGAAATGATTGTCATGGGCTTTTTAGAACCATTTACCAGAGAACTCCCGATGGAGTATGCGGTAGAATTAAACCAGCTCATGAAAATCGATATGAGTGATTCAATTGGATAAGATTAAAGCAAGAAAGACCGGTTTGTACAACCGGTCTCATCTTTCTGCAGAAGAAAGAGCAAAGAAGAACAGACTCATTCAGAAAGCTGCCATTAAAGAAATCAAGGATAAATCTGTGATCGGCTGTTATGTTTCCATGAAAGATGAAGCTGAAACAACAGAGATTATCCAATACTGTTTTAAACATCAGAAAATCATCGCTGTACCGAAAGTAGCAGGAAGAACACTTGTTTTTTACAGGATTTATTCTTTTGATGATCTAGAACCGGGCTGTTTTGGTGTCATGGAGCCCCGGACAAACGAGATTATTCCTGTATCCGACATTGAAGTCATGTTTGTGCCTTTATCCTCTTATGATGATCATTATCATAGAACCGGATATGGCAGAGGATATTATGATTCTGTATTAAAAGATTCAATGAAAAATATCGGATTGGCTTATACAGAACAAAAAATGGATTCTGTTGAAACAGATGTTTGGGATATTGAATTAGATGATATAATCAGTGCATAAAAACAGAAAAATATATAAAACCGAAGAAATGTACATTTTCAAGAATACATGGATGCATGTATAATAGTGGCGTGGGAAACCACAAATACTAGTGTCAGACCCCCAAAATGGCACTAGTTTTTCTTTTCCTTCTGGGATTTTTGTGAATCACGATTTCATTTATGTGCTAAAATAGAAGCACGGAGCCTTAGCTCAGCGGGAGAGCATACCCTTCACAGGGGTGGGGTCATGGGTTCGAATCCCCTAGGCTCCATTGAGTTTTGCACATATATATATGTATATGTGCTTTTTTTAATTGTACTGAGAAAGACAGAAAACAGGAGATTGATCATAATTTGATCATATTTTTTGTGGGGATGATAATTTTTCCTTACACGATGATGCAATTTCCATGTGGTTTTAGATTGGATCTGGAATAATTATCGTGTTGGGAAAGAACCCACTGCAGATGGCAAGCAATAAAACTGGATCTGTTTTCTAGGGGTATAGGGGCAAGCCATACCGAGCAGAAGAACTACCACAAAAGCAATGCCTGAACGTCCTGAAGCATATGCCAGAGTCTGCAGACGGCACCGGGTGGGGGATACCCCCCCCTCTGATGTTGGGCTGATATGCTTAGAGGGGGGATGGCGAGGGTGAACACTTCCGTAATTTAGATAAAATTCTAAATAGATCCCCCGGTAGGTGCTTTTTTCTGATAGAATGGGGGCATGGATAAAAAGCAAATATTTGAGGATCTTGAATCCTACCGCAAGGACATGGCTGAGTTAGATGCATTAAGGCAGATGCGTGATCAGATCACGCTTGTAAAGTCACCAGTTCTATTCAAAGAGGGATCAGGCAAGCATGTTTCAGATCCGACAGTGAAAGCAGTAAATAAGATAATGGCAATCGAAGAACAGATAGAACGGAAGGAATGCAAGCTCATAAAAAAAACCGAGCGGATTGCCCGGTGGACAGCTGAATGTGATGATGGTTTCATTGCAAAGATGGCTGGATTGCATTACTTGCAAGGTTACAGTTGGAACAAGGTATGCATGAAGGTTTATGGCTATGCCAACCCACACACATGCCGTAAGGCGGTTATGAGATATTTTGGCAAGGAAAAATGATTATGTCATAGTTTTAAATGTAAATTATCTTTATCGTTTTTTAATGATTCTTCAACATCTTCGATGGTCATTCCTTTTTCTTCACATCTTTGTTTATAGAGGACAAGGTTTGTGGCGAAAAATTGGTATATATGATTGCAGAGATAGGGATAATCAGATAGTTTTTTTCCTTGCGTGATAAACATGTCATCTGCAGTGTATTCATCTAGACAATCAATGAATATCTTTTTTTTAATTTCTCCATTATTTAATAATGACCGCAAATAACGCTCTTCTTCGTAATCATCAAATGAATAATTTATATTTCCATTTTTATCGAGCTTGTCTCGATATTGCAGAAACATAAAAAGCCTTATGTTTTCTTCAGTAGGTTCTATGTGTGCTTTTTCCAGAGAGGAAATCTGTTCTTTTATTTCAGGAGCAGCATAATTAATTGTGCCATCAATATAAACTTTACTGTTTCGTTTTGATAATCCTCTGAGATATGATGGATGGACATTGTAATACTCTGCTATCAATTCAAGGCAGTATTTATCTATTACCCCCTTTCTCATCGCAAGACTAATTGTTTCTCTGGAATAACCTATTTTTTCACCGAGTTGTTTTTGATTTAGATTTGATTCTTTCATTAATTGTTGTAGAATTTTTGGCTCGAATGGTACACTTGTATTTTTTCTTCCTTGCATAAACCCCTCTATATTTCTAAATGCGTAAAAAATTAGAAAAAATATTTTTTTCTTTTGCGTAAATAATTACGCAATTATCTTAACATAAAAACGCACAATGCATACAATAATATCGTAACGTTACACAAAAATTACAAAGGAGCATAAAAGCATGACAGATTTTAAAATGCCTGAATTAATGTCAATGAAAGACATTGTAAAAACCTACAACATCCCTTACGGATCAGTTCGCAAAATGTGCATTCGAGGCGATATCAAATATCGCAAAATCGGAAAGGCATGGATGATCAATCTTAACTCATTAAAGAATTATCTGGAAGGAGAGAACAATGCCTGATCAGGGCATTGAAAAAATCGGAGGAGAAACACAAACTGAAGAAGCCAAAAAAATTATCCCCAAAACTGCAGATCAGTTGGATGATTCAGAGATTGAATGGGTTATTCCGAAATGGATACCGAAAAAGGGCGTTACGATTCTCGGGGCAAGCGGTGGAACTGGAAAAACATATACATGGATTTCGTTATTAGCAAGCCTTTCGAATGGTGAAAGCTCGTTTCTTCAATATGATAAAGACATTGTACCGAGAAATGTACTTGGATTTTCCGGGGAAGATGTTGAAAACGTATTGAGGAAAAGAATAGAAGCATCTGGGGCTGATTTGAAAAGGTTTTATGTAATAGCCCAGGATACAACAGAAGAACCTATTCATTTTGATTCACCTGAGATAGAAAGACTGATTGCGGAGATTAACCCAGCATTAGTTGTATTTGACCCGTTGCAAGCGTTTCTTGGTGACCGGGTGGACATGTCAAGAAGAAACCAGATGAGAAACGCTATCAAGCCATTGACAGTGCTTGCATCAAAATATGATTGTGGAATTCTTATAATCATGCACACTAACAAAAGGAAAGCCCAGACGATAGAAACAGCCCGAGACATTTTAGCCGACTCTGCGGATGCTTGGGATATTGCAAGATCAGTTATGTATTGTGGATTCACGGAAGATGGAAACAGATATATATCCTTGGAGAAAAGCAACTTCACAGATCATTCTGCAGTCTATTCAGTAATATTCAGCTTGAGAAATGGTAAAGTCAATTTCATTGAAACGACAAAAAAGAAATTGATTGAGTTTGTCAGGGAAAAGAATAACGGCATAGTCGAAGCTAAGCCCACAAAGAAAAATGACTGCTGCAATGATATCTTGTCATTGCTTGCGGAAAACGATGGTGCTATTGAACAAAAAGAAATGGATGCATATCTTAAAACCTCTTATTCGGATTCGGTTATTCGGAAAGCAAAGGAAAATCTTCTGGAGTCTGGAATGATTGAGAAGAAAAGAAGAGCAAACGGCTCATTGCAATACGTGAGGAAAATGCCTGATGAGTAATTCTCAGGGGAGCTAAAAACAGGGTCATTAGGGTCAACAGGCTCAATGACAAAGATAAAAGCAAGAATTTTCTTTTTCCAAGCACGATGAAGAATCATGATATTACCATCGTGTTAGGAAAAGAAAAAAAAGCCTAATGACCCTATTGACCCATTAAATTTTGCACATGAAAAATAGACAATAGGAAACAAGAGGAATATAAATGGCAAATATTTATGATGAAATGATATGGAATGCAAGAAATGCAGATTTATTCTCGTTTGTACTTGAAAACTACAGAGGTGAAGTATCACTCGAAGGAAGAAACTGGATGAGGCTGAAGTCTGATCACAGTGTAGTCCTGAAGCGAGGGAAGTCAACATATTCGGATTATTCCACAGGAGAATGGGGCAACCCAATAGATTTTCTGATGAAGTACATGCGTTATTCGTTTAAGGATGCGGTCGAGTCACTGCAACCCTATACCGGGGATATTGTTTCAAATTACATTGATGGAATTGGAAAAAATATCTCAACTATTAATAGCGAAAAGTCAGATTTCCAATTACCGAAAGCCGGGAAGACGAATAAAGCATTCAAGTATTTGACAGAAGTAAGAAAAATACCTGTGAAGGATCTTAATGAACTGTACAATTACCACCTGAGCAATTGCCGAAATATATTCACTGATGTAAATGGAAATTGTGTTTTTCCAAGCACAGATAAGGATTTTTGCGAATTGCGAGGAACGAACATTTTGAAACCATTCCATGGAGTAGCAAAAGATTCTGCTCATGATGGATATTTTTCAATATTTGAAAAAGACAAAAATCAAAAAGGTGCCATTCTTTGTGAATCAGCGATAGATGCGATAAGTCTGTTTGTATTAAAACATGATGAAGGATATAACTATTGTTCAATGGCTGGGCTGAAGGATGCATCATTAGAACGAGTCAAAAGAGAGTATAAACATGTAATACTGGCAGTAGACAACGATGATGCAGGACAATTGTTCAGAGATAAGCATAGTGAACTTATGGCAATGATCCCAAAGAATAAAGACTGGAATGAAGATCTTATTCAAAAGACAATCGAAGAAGAATAAAGAAAGAAGGTAAAAATGAACTATACAGAGATTGAAAAAAAGATTTCCAAGCTTGCAAAAGCAGAACCAACATCAGAGGAGAAGGCATATATTGCCAGCCTCGACAAAGAGATTGCAGAAGCAGAATCAGCAAAGAAACAGGCTATCGATAACTATAACGATGTGGTCAACAGGGAGAATCAGAAATTCTATGGAGACAAGTCTGCTATCGATGAAGCAATGGAACAGAGAAAAAGAATTGTGGCAGTATCAAACGATAAAATCACAACTGCGGAACATGCATACCGTCGTTATTACAAATCATATCAGGATGCTTTAAAACTGTATGAAAAGCAGAAGCAGGAACTTGCATCAATGAAGAAGAATCTTGAATCTGCAGAGGCAGAGGCAACCAAGGAAATTGACAAGTATGATTCTTGGCAAGGCAAGTTCGATGCTGAAAAGAAGGCATACACGTTAAAGAAACAGTATGATCAGGCTGAAGAAGAACTGGATGAGGTTTATAACAAGATGATGAATCTGCAGTCACCAACTGAAAAAGAGGTTGCCAAGCTCAGGGCAGAAATTGTGGAAACAATGAAAGCAGATACTGAAGCACAGTTGCAGAAATTGAATGAAGGAATGAAACAGGCATATGATTTGTTCGTTAAACTGGATGCTATCGAAAAGAATGAATTGCAGAGACAGCATAACGATATCGATGAATCATTCTTGTGGGCATACGGATATGCAAGAAAGGTTGCAGATTTGATTGAGGATCTGGAGAAGATCCAGAAAGGAATTGATTCATTATGATTAGAGCTTCATTGTTTCATGATGATGCACATGTTGCAGAACGGCAGAAGAGAGCCGAGGAATGGAAAAGAGAATACCAGGAACTGAGGAAAACCATGACTCCATTACAGATCCGGAAATATCTTCTGAAACAGAAGCTGAATAAGCTGATAAACAAGCCTGAATAAGCCCGGCAAAAGCCGTATAAGAGGGGTTCTGTTATCATGTGGATGATTGTTCAGATGATGCAGAATCCTTCTGTATCAGGCTTATTTCCTGTCACGCATAGCCGTGTTATAACTTCTAAACCGCTATGTATTAACCTTAACTTTACATATAGCACAATATGTAATACAATATATTAAAGGAGGTTGAAATTGGCAAATAAACAAAAGCCAAAAGCATTTGATCAAATTGCTTATATAGCTTCTTATAACAAAGAAAATTATAAAAGAATATCTGTTCTGTTAAACAAAAAGACAGAAGCACATATTATTTCTTTTCTGGAAAGTAAGAAGAGTATGAGCGATTATATCAAATCACTGATCATAAAAGATATGGATCAGTAACACTACATCGGCTATGGAAAAAAGAACAGTGCTGGTAACACTGTTCCATAGCCTTCTATTGGTACACAGAAAGCGAGGTTATTATAACATGGCAAGCTATCAAAAGCGAGGAGACAAGTATTATATACGTGCATGTGTTGGGGTTAAACCAGATGGATCCTATACTTACAAATCAATGACTTACACTCCCAAGAACCGGGAAGGCACGAAGAAGCTGATACAAGAATTAGAAGCAGTATGCAAGGATTTTGAAGAGAAAGCTAAAAATGGTGAATTGTTCGATGGCGAGAAAATCACCTTCAGCGAGTTCATGCAGACATGGGATGATGAATGGTGTAGAAAGAATGTTACACCTTCAAACAGAGATTGTTATTTGAAGGATCTGAGAAATCATATCATACCAGAGATAGGCAATATGAAATTATCAGCAGTGAAAACAATCCATTGCCAGAAGATCATAAACAAACTGGATGATTCAGGGTTGAAGATATCAACTGTTAAAAAGATCTTCACCGCTATGAGAAGCGTATTTAAATATGCTAAAAGAATGAAGATCATCAAAGAGGATCCGTGTATTGATGTGTTACTTCCAAAACAAAAGAAACAGAAGAAAAAAGATGTCAGATCCTTCAATCTTGAACAGTCAAGAAGGTTTCTGGAAGGCTTGCAGGACACATATCAAAAGACATATGGCAAGCGTATCAGAAGAAACTTTGAAGGCAATCCCTATGAAATCCAAGGCTATACAGTAGATTTCCAAATACCATTTCAGTTTCAATTGTTCTATACATTGGCATGTTATTCAGGAGCACGACGAGGGGAGTTGTTAGGGCTCTTGTGGAAAGATGTTGACTTTGATGATCAGATCATCGACATTAACAAAGCTATTGCTGAAGCGAGCGAAATCGGTGTATATGTGAAGGAACCTAAGACTCAATCAGGATACAGAAAAATAACACTTCCCTCGGTATGCTTCGATATGCTGAAGACATGGCATGAAATGGAACTGCAGCAGTGTCTCAATCTTTCCAACAAATGGGAAGGCAAGCCACTGGATCAGTTCGATAATCAGCCTATCTTCATTCAAGAAAACGGCTTGGTGATGAATCCGAAAACACCATCACATAAGTTTGAGGATATCTTGGAATTGATTAATAACAAGATCATGAAAGAAGCTGATCTGATAACAGATCCTAAAGAGAAAGAAAAGAAGCTGAATGAATTGTTACCTAAAATCACATTGCATGAGCTGAGACATACGGCAAGCACTTTGTTAGTAGCTCAGGGCATGGACATTGCCACAATCAGCAAGCGTTTAGGGCATTCGAGAATCAGCACAACGCTAAACATTTACACGCATTCATTGCCGGAGAAAGATAGAGAGGCAAGCGATATGTTAGAACGCATTTACAACGATGATAAGCCTATGATTCATACCGAGATGGTCAAAGTATCGAGTGATGAAAAGAAGCTCTTGGATAACCTCAGAAATGCTGATTCAGAACTTCAGGAACTATTCATGGATATGTTAAACGGCAACTATAGCAAAGAGGAACTGTATTCCCTTGCTAATCAAAATAAATCTGTTATGAGAAGTTAAGAAAGAGAGGAGAAACAAAATGACAGAAAGAAAAAGATTTAGGAGCTATGAAGATTTTAAAAACTACTTAGACAACAATGGTATTTCTTTGGATGATCTTAAAAGCGAATGGGAATTATATAACTCTTATGGTTTATCCAAAAGGCAAGTAAGGGAATACCTGAAACCAATGTTTTATTTAAGAGAGTATGATCAGAATGAAATGCAGATGGTTACAACACGATTCTACCATTCGGATGATGTGAATGATGCGCTGGACGAAATAAGATCATTTTAAAAGACTGGATTAAGAAAAATACGAGGAATGAACATGGCACATAGAGACATGATGAAAATAATCAATAACACCGATATCAATTATAGATATTCGATGAACGCAACAGAACTTGTAGAATTGTGCATTCAGTTCTTAAAAGCCCCGGCTGATGCAATTTATAACGCTTTTGCATATGGATACGCATTAGGAGCGAAAGCCGAACGAGCAAAAATAAAAAATTCCGTAAAGCGAAAATAATGCTTTAAAAATTGGTATAATATTAATGCATCGATGCGGATGTTAAGATCTTCCTGTCATGAAACATCTGAAATGCAATTGATTGCCAATCTTACCAAACAGAAGAGGTGAAAGCCTCTTTTGTTTTTTGATCATAAATTGATCATAATTGGATTCAAAAACAAGTGAATCAACATCAATGGAAAACAATGGGCAACATTAGTTTCTATAATATAAGGATAGAAAACGCAATAAAACGCAACGCATGAAAACACATGAAAATGATCTTTTAAACGTTCACAGGGGTGGGGTCATGGGTTCGAATCCCCTAGGCTCCATTGATTTTTGCACATATATATGTATATGTGCATTTTTTATTCGTCTTGGATATGTGATGAAAAAGTGGTTTGGTGTTAGTTTGGTGTTAGTTTGGTGTTAGTTTGAATGCAAATTGAATGTTTTTCCATCCAAGATAATTGATATTTTGGTGTGAATGCCTGTCAGATCCATGACAACATTGTGTTAGGAAAATAAAAAAATTAGTCATCGTATATAGGCTATACGGTTCTGCAAAACGTTCTTTTTTTTGTATATGAATATGCATATTCCCTTTGTGATACTCTTGAAATTGTAAAGAAAAACTGCCCATCGTAACAGGCAGCAGGCTGAATAGCCAATATTCATTTTCTTTGTTCAGAAATATCGTTTTCTGTCCACTTGTAGTATTTCGGATCAATTGCCGGTACATAATAAAGGCCGTATTGCCTGACGCCTTCAATGTAAAGACCGATTTGTTCTTTTAAGGCATCGGTGATATCCATCATAAACAGGTAACATGGTAAAGCATAATTGCAAATTTGATTATCCCAATATACCAGCTGAACGTCACCTGTTTCAGTATCTGCATCAGGCAGGATGCCACCTGCATTAGCAATGCAGTTTCCTTTCAAAAGTTGCTCATAAGCTTCTTCAAGACTGATCAGAGGATATTCATCTGTTTCCTGATATGCTGACATTTTATTCAGAATCCTGATGCCGTCAATCTGATTTGGATGATCGATGTCATAACCCCAGATCTGCATATGATGAAAAGCATAATTCAATATTGTTTCTGTATCATCACAGCCTTTCTGGTATAGAATGTAATGTCTGTTTCGAAACAGTCCTTCTTTTTCACCAAGGTCTTCTGAAGGTTGATAGTGATAGCCGAAATCACCGCCGATATCCCAGACAGTTTCATCTTCACCAAGAAGATAACCGAACATTTCGGAAAGATATGTTGCAGTTGCTTCAGCTTCTTCTTCCGAAAGATCATCAACATTCATTTTTAAGGATTCCGGTATGCGAGGTGCATATTCTTTATTGAAGAATACAGTGATTTCTCCGTCTGCACGGCAGGATAGCTGTGCTTCTTTTGTTTTAGCTGTCAGCGAAAAGATATTTCCCTCAGCGGTAAAAGAGCTTAAGGGTTCTTCTGTTATCTGAAAACCAAACCGGTCTGCATATTCCTGTAAAAGAGAAAGCATTTCTTCTTCTGAAAGATCCATCGGTTCTCCGTTGGAATCTGTCTTTTTTTCATACACCGGGAGTGCGGAAAGATTCATGGAAATATCCCAGGGGTTGTAATCAGTCTCTTTTTTTAGGTCGGGATACATGACAACACTCATTCCCATACCGTCTGTGATCGTTTTATTCAGCGTGAGGATCGTTTTCTCTTCAGTGTCTCTTCCCGGTTCAATGATGGTTGTGGGATTGTCGGTTTGATGATGCATTTGCCATGATATAACGACGATCAGTGAAGCCGCAGCTGTCAAAATTACAGCGGTTTTGATCATTGACTGATGCTTTTGGTTTTGTCTGTGTTTGCGTCTTGCTTTCTGGGCAGATATGAGCAGATCATCATCCACTTCGTTGATTGCCTGCATGATTTCTTCTTTTTTCATGATAAAAATCCCTCCTTTGCCAGGTACTCTTTCAAAGCTGTACGCATGCGGAAAAGCTGTGTTTTCGCACTCGCTTCGCTGAAACCGCATGCCGCAGATGCTTCTTTTAAGGAATCAAAATAGAAATAGCGGCAAAGAAAAAGATTTCTCTGCTTTTCTGAATAACAGCGCAGAAAAGAATTGATCATATCTTTCAATATTGATAATTCATATACTTTATCGGCTGTCTCTTCACCGATGCATTCTTCAAGCTCCTCCAATGAGATATCGTATTGGGAGGTTCCGCGTTTCTTTCTTGTCAGAAACCGCAATCGGTCAATTGCCAGGGATCTTGTAATCCTGCTCAGCCATACGAGAAAGGCGGAAGGTTTTTGCGGGGGAATGGAATGCCAGGTTTTCAGGTACGTATCATTGGTTGTTTCTTTTGCATCTTCGCGATCATTGAGAATGTTGAAGGCAACAGCGTGAAGATAACTGCCGTATTTTATGTCCGTTTCCCTGATTGCCGTTTCATCTCTTTGCCAATATAATTCAATAATGTCCTTGTCTTCCATACATACATTTTCCTTTCACTATATGAGTCGATAAAATGACAGCAGGGGTTTCAAAAAACAGAAAAAATATGCTCATATCTGCATATTTCGTTTTGTCTTTTGATAATCTCTCGGAGAAACATGATACTGTTTTTTGAATGCACGGAAAAAAGAGGAATAATCCTTGAATCCATATTCTTTGTATGTATCCTGAATTGTTTTGCCTGAAGCTATATCCATGGCACAATGATCCAGCCTTTTCTTCAGAATGTACTGGTGAATGGAGATGCCGAGATTGTCTTTGAACATATGAGATATATAATACTTTGAAGTATAGAAACGATTTCCCAGCAGCTCGAGAGACAGTTCTTCGTCAAGATGCTGTTCTATATATGCCAGTATTCCTGAAAAAAGACTGTTGTCTTTTATAGGATCATGGTGCATCTGTTCGTAAATTGTCCTCGAAATCGTCAGAATGAGATCTTTTACATATAGATCCAGAAAGGCGTCTTTGCCGAATCGATCTGATTTGTCTTCCTCCATCAGGCGGAGCATGCCGGAGAAAATCTGTGCATATTCATGATCTGTAAAATGAAAGATATACTGTTTTTCATTTTTGACTTTGTTCATCATAAAGTCTCCATCCTGCACATCCTTCATGACCTTTTCATAGTAGGATGAGGATACCCAGAAGACATAGCGGCAATAGCTGTTTTCCTTCGGATCTGTTAATGCCCGATGCATAATTCCGGGCGGTACAATCACTATATCATGTTCTTTGAGCGGCGTGATCTGATGATCAATTTCCATCTCAATTGAACCTTTTATCGGAAAATAGAATTCATAATAGCGGTGTTTGTGCAGGGATACGCTTTGAAAATGAGAATCATTGTAATAATAGATTTCAAAGTTATCCCTGATCATTTTCTGTCTGCGGGTAAATTCCGATCTGAATTTCTGTTTCATGAAAATATCTTATCACAATTTAGCAATTGTTTTATGATGGATAGGGAAGAATATAGTATACTGATTGTAAGAGATGTTTTATTGACAGATTCATCCAAATGAAATCGCAATTTTTGCAATAATTATACCTAAAAATACAATATATTTTCGTGCCTTGATCAGACATAATAATAATGAAAAAACAAAGGAGATTATCTATGAAAATGACATTGCGCTGGTATGGTTCAAAGTTTGACACGGTCACTTTGAAACAGATTCGTCAGATTCCCGGAGTGACAGGTGTGATTACCACTCTGTACGACAAACAGCCCGGTGATTTATGGACACAGGAAGAAATTCATTCTTTAAAGGAAGAGGTTGAAGCATCCGGATTAAAAATTGAAGGAATCGAATCTGTCAATGTATCCGATGCGATCAAGACAGGTTCGAAAGACAGAGACAAAGACATTGAAACATATATTGAATGCTTAAGAAACCTCGGCAAAGAAGATATTCACCTTGTCTGTTACAATTTTATGCCGGTGTTTGACTGGACAAGAACAGAGCTGGCCAGAAAGAGGGATGACGGTTCAACCGTATTGGCATACACACAGGATGCAGTGGATGCACTGGATCCGGAAAAGATGTTTGACAGTATTGCTTCCGACATGAACGGCACAATCATGCCGGGATGGGAACCGGAAAGAATGGCAAAGGTAAAAGAGCTGTTTGCCTTATACAAGGATATTGATAATGAAAAGCTGTTTGACAATCTGGTTTACTTCTTGAAAGCGATCATGCCGGTATGCAATGAATATGACATCAAGATGGCCATTCATCCGGATGATCCGGCTTGGTCGGTTTTCGGTTTGCCGAGAATTATCATCAACAAGGAGAACATCCTTCGTTTGATGCATGCGGTTGATGATGTACATAACGGCGTGACTTTCTGTTCAGGTTCCTATGGCACAAACCTGAACAATGATCTGCCGGATATGATCCGTTCCTTAAAAGGAAGGATTCATTTTGCCCATGTCAGGAATCTGAAATTCCATTCTCCTACAAATTTTGAAGAAGCTGCGCATCTTTCTTCCGACGGAACATTTGACATGTATGAAATTGTCAAAGCGCTATATGATATCGGATTTGACGGTCCGGTCAGACCGGATCACGGCAGAATGATCTGGGATGAAGTTGCCATGCCCGGATATGGCTTGTATGACAGGGCATTAGGAGCGACCTATATCAACGGCTTGTGGGAAGCGATCGATAAAGCAAGTACAAGAGGTATTTAAGGTCAACTGCCCACCACTTAAAGTCTGACGACTTTTGAAGTGGGGGCTTGCTAACAGATATATGCCTTGGCATTATCCTGTTAGCAGCCCGGTTGATTAGCCTCAGTCTTGAGACAGAGACTACGTTGCCCGTGAATACACAGGTACTCCGGAATGCTCCACAAGTTCCGGACACTACGGCTGTGCATTAAGAAGCTCTGAGGGGATTTGGCATGAGGCGGCACATATGTGCCGGAGCCTTGATGCCTTTAAGGAGCCGTGTGCATGGCATTCAAAACCAAGGGACGCCGGACGATGCGAGCCGGCCTCTGAACACTGGCGATGTGGACCACCATCCGCAAGGATGAGAACCGGGGAAGGGCGTGCCTTCTGGCATGTTCTCCCCGGAGACGTAAGCCGTTTATTTCATGAAAAGAAAAAAAGGAGGCATCAGCCATGAACGATGTATTTGTGACAGCACTGGACGGCACGAAGCTGATGCCGACATCACGCTATAAAGCGAGAAAGCTTCTGCGTGCCGGCAAAGCTGTCATAGCATGCCACATGCCGTTTGCGATACGGCTCACATACGAAAGCGGGAAAGAAAAGCAGCCCGTGGAGCTCTGCATGGACACGGGCTCGGAACATACAGGCGTTTCCGTCAAGTCCGGGAAGCACGAATACGTGCATGCGCAGTACGACAATCTCACTGACGAAAAGCAGCGCCATGCCAGCCAGAGGATGTACAGGCGCACGAGAAGGAACAGGCTTCGCTACCGCAAGAAACGCTTCAATAACAGAAAGAAGCCTGAGGGCCGGACAGCCCCAAGCATTGAGCATAAGAAGGACAACCACGTACGCATTATCGAAATGTACGCAAAGGCATGTCCCATAACCCGCATAGTCCTTGAGGCCGGACAGTTCGACACGGCGGCCATGCAGGCGGTGGAGGAGACGGGAGAAATACTGCAGGGCACGGACTACCAGCATGGCAAAAAGCACGGCCTTGCCAACCTGCGCGAGGCAGTGTTTGCAAGGGACAGGCATACATGACAGGTATGCGGGAAGTCCGTAAAGGACGGGGTCGTACTCCATGCGCATCACATTATTTACCGTTCGAATGGCGGCACGGACAGGATAAACAATCTCCTGACCGTATGCGACAAGTGCCATACGCCGAAGAACCACAAGCCTGGCGGAAAGCTGTACGGGCTCAAGCCTGTGACGAAGACACTCAAGGATGCCGCATTCATGAACATCGTCAGATGGCAGATTATCAATGAGGTGAGGGAAATGTTCCCCGGCATCGAGGTGCGGCACACGTACGGCTCCTATACCAAGGCATCCAGGCGCGAGCTCGGGCAGCTGGCGAAGACTCATGCCAACGATGCATATGCGATGGGAGAGTTCCATCCGCGTCACAGGCACCGGGAAGAGCACTGGAAGAAGGCACACCGCAACAGCCGCTGCCTGGAGAAGTTCTACGATGCAAAGTACATTGACATCCGCGACGGGAAAAAGA
>CACXCB010000129.1 GCA_902766005.1 uncultured Erysipelotrichaceae bacterium
ATTACTTCTGCTGTATAAAAACGGATATAGTGTGGGAAAGTACATCAGTATAGAAAAGCAGATAGAGAAAACAAAGGATCGGTACTACGATACTCTCGAAGCGTCAGATGCCGGTTGGCATGAAGAGGAAAATGATCCGACACCATTTATCAGGTATATGCTTCAGGCTGTTTTGGCATGTTATACAGAATTTGAAGAAAGAGTAGGCTTATTGTCCGATACCGGAAATAGAAGTACGGCATATGACATTGTCAAAAAGTATACCGGGGAAAAAATCGGGAAATTTACAGGGGCAGAGGTTGTGGCTCATTGTCCTAGCATAGGAAGATCCTCAGCCCTTGCAGCACTTAAGAAACTTACTGAAGAAGGACTTATCATTCGGGAAGGAACCGGAAGAAGTACAGTTTACGTACGTGCTGACAGCAAATAGACATCCCTGTCTAATTGCAAAAACACGGCATTTTCTCGCTTTGTGTCGTGTTGCTTTCTCATGCCATGGCAAATCATGTTTGGCTGACAAAGAATGTACCTGTGAGATATCTGAAGAAGGAAGATAAAGATTGAAGATCATGGTCAGTGCCTGTTTGGCGAGGGAGAATTATAAGAGTTGGTTCTGATCGAAAACGAAACAGCTTTTGCTCCGAGGGGATGATTAGCGATATGAATATCAACGGATATATAAAAGAATTTGCCGAAAAAAGCCATCGTTATAAACCATATTCTAAGATCTGTAAAAAGATTCTGCTCGGAGGGATGCCCTATTCTCTTAATTCACAGAGAGGATATGAAGAATCGGAATATCTGCCTCTTAATATAAAGGACTGTGTACAGAAATATACGAGCACAAAAGATACGGCCATAGAGTTGTTTAAAGATCTGGTAGCATATCTTGAGAAAAAAGGCGTGGATATTCCGGAAATCAAATGGCCGCCCGTGCCGGTCTCCAATACTTTTGAGCGGCTGATGTTTATCGCAAAATATCTGCAGGAAAAGGAAAATCGTATTTCCGATCTTACCGATATTCTCTGGGTCAATCGCCGTACGGTCGAAGATGATCTGAGCAGACTGCGGGGAAACATCGATCCCATACAGGTATGCGGAAAGAAATTTTGTATTCCCGATATGAATCGGAAGGATGGCAGGATATATTTTCCCTCAACGGCACATCCTATCTTTCTTGCAGAGAATCTTACTCAGGTGCTGATCCTTTTAAAAGGGCTTAAAGAGATGGCAGAAAATCCTCTGTACAGGCCGTATGCGGAAGAGACGGCAGGAGAAATATGGACGCAGCTTTCTCCCTATGCAAAAGACAGAATCTGTTATGTTCTTCGAGAGATGCTTCCCGAAGATTGTGAATGGTATCTTTCTCTCGGGAATCGATATGATGATAACCATTTTCATTCGGAAGAAGATGTCAGCAGAAAATGCTTTATCAATACGAATGTCGTATTAGACTGTTTAAAGAACGGAAAATCATTTTGCGCGGAATACCGGGATGATGAAGGAATTCATTTTTATAAGGATTGTGTAATAGAAGAGGGATCTTATCGATCGGGTCCTCCGCGGATTGTAGTCAACTGCTCGGAGGGACGGGTAAGATTGGAGCTTGATAAGATCATCAGAAGCACATATACGATAGAAGAGCTGGTATCGGATTGAAGCCGGGCTTCATTTGCGAGAGTCTCCTGTTCATGTATAATTTGGGACATAAGAAACCCACAGATTACATGAACAAAGAAAAGGAGAAAACCACCATGAAGAAAATCGAATGTACCTTTTACCGCCCGGCTGAAGTCAATACAAGAAAATTCTATGATATTGTAGAGAAGCTTAAGGCAGATCTGCACACTATCTGTAATGAGGAAGTTTCGAAAGAGGATGTCCGTGCTTATGCCGAAAAGCTCATTTTGCAGGCCAAACCGCTGAAGAAGAACCCGGAGATGTATTTCCTGGGGCTGGACGAGCCAAATAAAATGCCTTCTGATGCAAGGGTGGACTATTTCTACATGCCAACGTATCTCGGTACGGCCATAGTAATGAAAGCAGTGATGGCATATCCGGATCTTCTGAAAGAATATGGCAGCGTGGTTCAAGGACTTCTGTTGGGCTGTACCGGCAGGGGATTCAAAGGACACGGCTTCGATGATCTTAAAGGTTTGATTGAGACATTAAGAATATTTGCCGAAGCGGATTGTGAAGGCTATCTTTCAAATAATCCGGAAGGGTGTACGGAGTTCGCCAGCCTCTACAGGGAAAGTATGAAGATACTGGAGAAGCTGTTTGTCGCCGGGCAGGTATGTAACGAATGGGGCGAGGACTACACAGAGGCAGCGAAAACGGTATTGGATTTATACAAAAGTAATCTTAGCCGTTAAAGATTGGAAGGTGCTTCAATGGTAAGAAAATCAGAGAAAGCAGTGTGCGCTTGGATATCGCTGATGCTTGAAAAGCATAGGAAGAATCAACCGTTTGAGATGAAAGATATTCTTTTCACAAGAGCAGAAATTCATAGGCGTACAGAAGAGATTTTTCGAGAAGAGATCAGCGATTATATTGTAAAGCAGATTACCATCGGCGGGCCTGTAACAAGTAGAGATTTATTTTTCCTGACGGGAAAAGATAATGCGTTTAAGCTTTATCATTGGTTATGCTGTCCGGATGAATATACCGGCTATGATGTGGAAGAAATAGTTGAAGCACTCGAGGGATCTTATTGGGACAATAGAACAGCCTATACTTCGCGAAAAAGTATAATAACTGTTCTCGAGAAGTATTATAGTTTTGTGAGAAACATGAACCTCCCTGTTCAGGAGGAAGAAAATTCTGAAATAATTTCGCGGGAAGCTGTGTGGATGGCCGTCGCCACTCTTACTTACAATGATTATATACGTACAGGATCTCGCGACGCAGCCATCTACAATTATCCCGGCAATGTCGTTGGCTTGGTCGCACATTCCTTTAATACACGTAATACTACATCTACCTGCTTTACCATGGCGTGGAATTCTTGTACGGTAGGTGTTGGTGAACAACCATGGTCTTATCTTGTGGATACAGGCGGAGTAAGAAGAGACAGCAGAAGGCGGCTGTCGTATTATGGTGAGTTCGAATATACGCAGCCTGATTTACATGAGGATTTCAAGATAAACACAGTCACCGGAATTCTATCGGTAAAACAATTAAATGATTTTATAAAGAATGTATTTTCTCCTATTTTTTATAAGCATTTGATCCCACCGTTGGATACTTCTCATTCGCCGGAGGAAATGATTCAGCATGCGCTGCAGATGGATTATGATTCACTTCGTGCTGCAGCTGTTGAAAGAGGAGAATTGCATCCCGAACAAAGAATGGTGACATCAAGCCGATATGATAGAGATCCGTATATTGCAGTTTATGCAAAAGAAAGAGCTGACGGGGTATGCCAGCTATGTAGGCAGGAAGCTCCGTTTAAGAACAATAGGGGTGAACCATATCTGGAAACACACCACATAATCTGGCTTTCAGAAGGTGGTGCGGATTCCGTCGATAATGTTGTTGCACTTTGCCCGAATTGTCATCGGAAAATGCACATAGTTAATGATGAAGCAGATGTCCGATATCTACTTAAACTCGTGCTCTCCGGTAAATAGTAATAGGGATTTGAATATTTATGTTTGTAACTACATGACTTCAAAATTTCGGAGGATGATATGAAAACGATTTACCTTGCCGGAGGATGCTTTTGGGGAGTACAGAGATTTTTTGATCAGTTTGACGGAGTGATTACTTCAGAGGTCGGGTACGCCAATGGATCCGATAAAACACCCACCTATCAGGAAGTCTGCAAAAGCAGCGGACATGCGGAAACTGTGAAAATTGTTTATGACGAGAGCCGGATTACACTTATAGATCTTTTGAATTATTATTTTATGGTGATCGATCCGCTGTCTGTAAATAAACAGGGAAACGATGCGGGAGTTCAGTATAGGACAGGGATTTACTATACCGATGAAGAACAATTGAAGGAGGCACAGCAGGTATTTACGGCGGAAGAAGAGAAGGTCGGGGCTGCGCTTGCGGTAGAGCTGGAACCGCTTCATAATTTTTTTGCGGCCGAAGAATATCACCAGAAGTATCTTGTAAAGAATCCCGGGGGTTACTGCCACATTCCAAAGGTTATGTTTGAGCTTGAGAAGAATACGGTCAAGAAGATATCTGAAGAAGTTATAAAGCACGAGGAGGAACTTTAAGAAATATAATACATTGCTATTAGTGGCTAAATGTGATAAAATGTGTTCAAGGAGGTTTACCTATGAACACTTCAAATATCACTAATTACAAACCAAAAGACTTTGCCGAGTTATTAGGTGTTTCGGTCAAAACGCTGCAGCGTTGGGAC
>CACXCB010000130.1 GCA_902766005.1 uncultured Erysipelotrichaceae bacterium
GCTGAAGATCTGGAGAGGCCAAAGATATAACGAGGAGGGAGAAAAACAGATACTTGAATATCTTGACTATTACAATCTGGATACGGGGTATATGATGAGCTTCAACTTCAATATGAAGAAGGAAACAGGCGTAAAACGCATTACAATTGGAAATAAAGTATTATTTGAAGGGATGCTGTAGGCATTCCTTCCTTTAGTATTGCTGAGAGTTCTTTTGTATTCTTTTATAACAAAAGATTTCGCTCCTCTCAAAGCTGCGATATCTTCTTTAGTCAGCTCGAGATTCGCTGAGAAAGTCAACTGCCGTTATAATGCGTAATGCAAATCTGTTTGCGGTTTAATGAATCACTGGCTGAACACGTAATCAGTGCGAATGATTAGTATACCGTCATTTTTGTCTATGGCCTTTAAAAGGAGGCACTCTTTCGAATGCCTCCTTGTTTAAACTCATTTTACGCACTTTGCGTAATATCCAGAGCGGGTTTCCTGCTCTTTTATCGTATTCTGTAAGTTCCTTTTCCTTCCTTTATAAGTATCCCTTCATCACACATCTTTTTCAAAATTCTGAGAAGCTGTCTTTTGCTGCAGGATAAGGCAGAAGAAGCATTTTCTACACCACGTAATGTTTTATTTTTACACATATAATTGATGTAGTAGAGAACACGTTCTTCCAGATCTTTGGGAAGGACGTTTTCAGATGTGATTTTTTCCATTTTCTCACCAATGTTTTTTAAAACAAAGCGAAGGAAAAGAGGATCATTTTCCAATTGCTTGCGACATAGCTGCAAGGGGATTGCAATACATTGTGTTCTTTTTGTGATTTCGACAAGGTAAGGGGAATAATTGCCTGTCGCAAATTCGATATCACCGAAACAGGTGAAATCATTGATCAAAGCAATCTGGAACATGCTTCCGTCTTCCCGTATATGCAGAATGCGTGAAGCACCGGAAATAATGAAACAGAAATAGTTGTAGGGATCCAGCTCATTGTTCAGAAATTCTCCTTTTTCAAATTCATACAACGTACAAGGGACAGTATCTGAAAAAATCGAAAGGATATCATGCTGTTTCAACAATGCCTGTATTGTGTCTGCATTTTCTATTATTTTCATAGCATTATAGTGACATATGACACCTTTTTTGGCAAGATGAATTGATAGAATAATTGCCGGGGTGAGATATATGGAAAATGAACTTTTTGAGAGAATGCCTGTACCAAAGGCATATATGAAACTGGCAATCCCGGTCATGATGAGCAGTGTGCTGATGCTTGTCTATAATATGGTCGATATGTATTTTATTGCCAAAACAGGAAATACAAACCTGGTCGCAGGTGTTTCCCTGTGTGCACCGATCTTTACATTTATGGTAGCAATCGGGGATATATTCGGACTTGGCGGCAGTTCTGTCATCAGCCGTCTGTTCGGTCAGGGAAAGGTAGATGACGGAAGAAGGCTTTCTGTATTTTCCTTTCTTGGCTCTGCATTGTTCGGTGTTGTTATAGCAGTGATCTTCATGTTGTTTAAAAATCCGATGCTGGGATTGTTAGGCGCAAATGAAGAAACAATAACTTATGCTTCTTCGTATTATTCCTGGATTGTTCTCGGTGCACCGTTTGTCATCTTTTCGCTTGTACCTACAAATCTGTTAAGAACAGAAGGTTTTGCGACCGGAGCAATGATCGGTTCGGTCACCGGTTCCATTGTCAACATGATCCTTGATCCGATTTTTATCTTTACATTGGGCATGGGAGCAGGCGGTGCTGCCATTGCAACAGTGCTTGGCAATATCTGTGCAGATATCTTCTATGTCTATTTCATCACAACAAGATCCAAAGCATTGTCGTTAAGTCCGAAAGGATTTCATATTTCAGGAGCAGAATTGAAACAGATCCTGGGCATCGGTATTCCTTCCTCCATTACAAACATCATGCAGAGTATTGCGGTAATGCTGCTGAACAATTTCCTGTTGCCTTATGGAAATGATAAGATTGCAGCAATGGGTATTGTCTCTAAAGTTGTCATGATTGTCGTCATGATTATGGTTGCCTTCTCCTTTGGTGGACAACCTTTATACGGTTATCTGTATGGTTCGCAAAACAAGAAGAGAATGAAGGAAACAATCCGTTTTGCCTATATGCTTGTATGCGGTCTTGGATTGGGTATCTCTGCCATCATCTTCATGATTGCTCCGCAGATGATCTCGGTCTTTATGAAAGATACAGCTGTCATCCAGAATGGCACACCGATGTTGAGGGCAGTGCTGTTAGGAATGCCTTTTATCGGATACTCCATGGTCACAACGTGTATTTTCCAATCAACAGGAAAAGCCATGGGTGCATTGCTTCTGAGTGCAGGAAGACAGGGTTATATCTACGCTGTTGTTATTTTTCTTGCATCAAAGCTGTTTGGATTTAACGGCGTGATTTATGCACAGTCTGTAGCAGATATGCTGACAACCGTATTGGCATTTTTCCTGTTTCAGAAACTTGTCGCTAAAGAACTGCAGGAATAGAAGCTAAATCATTAACTGCCTGAAAAAGGCAGTTTTTTTTCCGGCTTTCTGTGAAAAATAAAATACTGTCTGATGACAGTATTATCGTTTGATTGTGATTGTTACATCACCGTTTCCAAGAAGCTCACGAAGCTGTGAGTTGGATTGATTGATGATTTTGCCAAGCCTTGTGTAAGACCAGCTGTTGGAGCCATAGAATACTACAATCTGATTTCCGCAATACAACATGATATCACCGGATTGTGTTGTTATGTGCCTGTCACTTGCAGGCAATGTATGACCGAGAGATCCTACCTGTTCGAAACCGCCGTACATGGACATGTGGACAGTTAAGGGATTTTCCTTTGTCAGTTTTTCCAATGCTTGAACAGAGGGATTGTTTTCCCATTGTACTTCAACCTTTTTGTTGTTAATCAGCATCTGCATAACATTCACCTCTGATCCATATATTCTTTGATTTCAAGCATTCTCTTGCTCTGGTGAACATGGAATGGACAGCGGCTGTCACAATGTCCGCACTGAATGCAGTCTGATGCATTCTTTTCCAGCGTTTTGTAATGTTCAACAGCCATGTCATCACCTGCCTTGGCAAGGTCATAATACTTGTTGATGAGACCGATATCCAATCCTGCAGGACATGGTTTGCAATGGTTGCAGTAGACGCATTTTCCCGATGCAGATGCAGGGGCAAATGTACCGATGACGGAATAGTCCAGATCTTCTTCTGTCTGATCATAATATGCCAGTAAAGATTCAACTTCTTTGACACTCTGTGCTCCCGGAAGCACGGTTAAGATACCCGGCTTATCGAGGGCATAGCGGATGCACTGGTAAGGTGTTAAAGCTTTCTGGAACGGGGATTGTGAAGCATCTAACAGTTGTCCGCCGGAGAACGGTTTCATGACAGAGATGCCGACACCTTCCTTTTCGCAGCGCTTATAGATGGCAGCTCTTTCATCTACACCGCCATTGGCATATTCGCCTTTGCCGTAATCGTAAGCGGGATTGACAGAGAACATTAACATGTCAATATCTGCTTCATCCATAATTCTGTTAATCACAGAAGGGGTATGAGAAGATAATCCGATATGTCTGACAATACCTTTTTCTTTCAGCTTTAGGATGTAGTCATAAATTCCGTTTTTCTTATACGTTTCCCAATCGGAAATTTCATCCTGGCAATGGATGAATCCGTAGTCAATGTAGTCTGTATGAAGCTGTTCCAACTGCCATTGTACGGACTTTTTAATCGTATTCAGATTCAAAGACCAGCCATATGTTCCTTTTGTATAATCGGCACCGAAATGAATCTGATAGAAGATGTTTTCCCTGACATCTTTAAATGCCTCG
The DNA here is from genome assembly GCA_902766005.1 of uncultured Erysipelotrichaceae bacterium. GTDB lineage: Bacteria > Bacillota_I > Bacilli_A > Erysipelotrichales > Erysipelotrichaceae > Bulleidia. The sequence goes on from CACXCB010000130.1 coordinate 3,865, forward strand.
CCGTAAATGGGAAATGTTGCACCGTCTCCTGCCGCAAGATCATAGTAATTGATGCCACCTTCATAAGCTCTGTGTAATGCTTTGACAGCTTCCTCCATGCCCGCTTCGTACATATACGAAGAGCCAAGACCGATCTCACTGATTTTGTCCTTTGTTTTCTTATTGATTCTGTATTTCATCTTTTCACTCCTTGTATTGCATTTTATCACTGTAACTGATATCATACCTATAATAGTTCATAAACCTAACTTTAGGTCAAGGAGATAGAAATGTATTATACGATCGGTGAAGTATCGGAAATGTTTGACATTCCCATTTCCACTCTGCGGTATTATGACAAAGAAGGATTTTTCCCGGATATGGAAAGAATATCCGGCATACGCAAATTCTCTGAAAATGAAATAGAAACACTGCGCATTGTCGACTGCCTGAAAAAATCAAAACTGGAGATAAAGGAGATCAAGCAGTTCATTGACTGGACAAGGCTTGGTGCAAAGACATATGAAGAAAGAAGAGATCTTTTTGAACAACAGAAAAAGAATGTTCAAAAGGAAATCGAAGAACTGGAAAAAACAATGAGCATGCTGAAATACAAAAGCTGGTATTACGAGCAGGCAATCAAAGACGGTAATGAAGACAGACTGCATGATATGATCCCTGACAAACTTCCAAAAGAAGTAAGGGAATGGTATAACCATGCACATGAAGAGGAGACAAAATGAACATCATCAGCAACAAATTCTTTGAAGCAATGGAAGTCAGAACAGGTATCTGGCAGATTCTCGGGCAGGGAGGGGAACAATGCTACCTGGTCGAAGGAAAAGAAAAAGCCATATTGATTGATGGCCTTGTCGGAGCAGGATCTTTGAAAGCTTTCATCAGGGAATTAACAGATCTTCCTGTAACACTGATCTTGACGCATGGACATCTTGATCATACGGGAGCGGCATGGGAATACGGAACATGTTATATCCATCCGGATGATATCGGCCTGATGTATTCCAAAAGGCATAGCGATCCAAACAACAGATTGGAATTTGCAAGGATGAAAAGTCCTTTAACAACCCACCAGTTGGAAACACTGTCATTGGATGATATCGTACCGGTAAAACCGGTTATCACATATCCGCTCTATGATGGCGATGTCATATCACTGGGTGACAAAGAGCTGGAAGTGATCGGTGTACCGGGACATACGTTTGGAACACTGGTATTTCTCGATCGTAAAGAGAGAGTATTGTTCAGCGGAGATGCCTGCAACATCAACACATTATTGGGCATGGAAGGGTGTACAAGCATTGAACAGTATCTGGAAAGCCTGCATCATCTGAAAGAATTTGATGATGCCTATGATGTCATGTATGGCGGACATGGAAGAAATACCGTGGACCGTTCTATTGTGGATGATGCAATTGCCATGTGCGAAAGAATCCTTGCCGGTACAGATGATGCAGAACCGGCTATCTCCATGGATGGAACAGAAGTCTTCTATGGCTCGTGCCATAATCCGGACTATACGCCTGCGTGTGGCGGATTGGCAAATATCCAATACAGCAAAGACAGAATTTATAAAAAGGATATCTGCAGAAAACAGAGAATATGAGGCGGTCAGGAATTGACTGCTTTTTTTCTGTAGTATTCTGCCGTAATTCCCATACGCTTATGGAACAGGCGGGAGAAGTAGGCTTCATTGCTGATGCCTACCATTTCCCCTGTTTTTTTGATGGAAAGGTTTGTATTTGCCAGAAGGAATTTTGCCTGTTCAATACGCACACGGATCAGATATTCATTGGGAGGAAAACCGGTCATCTTTTTAAACTCTCTTGCCAGATGATATTTGCTGATATTGACAAGTGAGGAAAGATCTTCGAGACGGACATTTTCCATATAGTGCTCCTGGATATAACTGACGGTTTTTTCCAGAAGGGTGTTGAGATTGTTGTCATCTGAAACGATGGTGTTTTTGTTGAGCTGTACATGCTGGTTTTCAGCATCTGCAATCAGATTCGTTAACAGCGTTTCGATTGCATGAAAAACAAGCAGGCTTCGATGACTGTTCGGGGTTGTATATTTACTGATCAGATGGTCAAGATCACTGAAAAATGAAGAAAGATAAAGATGACTGATGACTGCATTTCCTTCCGCCATAAATGACTCATAGAATTGAAAAAGAAGCGTGCCGTTCAGGTGAAGGTCACTATGTTCCCAATCATCACTGTCTGCGGAATATTTATGTGCCTTATGACAGTCAATCCAGAAGAGATCTCCCGGACCGACACTGTACTGTTTTTCCCCATACAGCAGTTTCCCTTTTCCCGTATGTGTATAAACCAGCATATAAGAATCCGCAGACAGTCTTTTTGTGTAATAGTCTTTTAAAGAATACATGTGAGAAAAAGACTGCAGATGTAGCATCTGATGCCAGATATCCTCCCTGGAAGGAAATACTGGTAAAACATCAACATATCCTCTGAGGAGATAATCACCTTGTATGATGTCATCGTACTGGTTCTGATCCAGTTGCAGATCAGAATCTGTTATTTCATTATTGATTCCGGAAGGAAGTCCCGAGCCTGTTTCGCTGAATTCGTAATGGTAAAAACGGTATTGTTCAAACATAACCCACCTCTAGCAATATTGTGCAATTAACTTCGCAAGATTCTCCATTAAAATCATTTAAATAAAATACTATAGTAAGTATAGAAGAATAATAGTATCAACGCAAGATACAGCAAGGAGAGATCATGAGAGTATATGGTTTGAAAACATTGCATGAAACAGAATTACTGGGTCTGGACACAAGACCGTATTTTTCATGGAAAATGGAAAGCATGGAAAAGGATACGCTGCAGACAGCGTATCAGATTCAGGTATATCAGGATGATCATCTGATTTATGACACCAAAAAAAGAGAAAGCGACCAGTCTGCATTTGTGACCTATGAAGGCATCCCTTTGAAATCCGCCACAAGATATATGTGGAAGGTGACAGTATGGGATAATCATGGCAATGAAGCAGAAGGAGAAACATGGTTTGAGACAGCCTGTCTGTATCCCGAGGACTGGAAAGCAGTCTGGATTGAATCAGGCATGAAGGCGCAGAAGCGCAAAAAAGGATTCGGAAACCAGCCTGCTCCGACACTGTTCCGTAAAACATTCCCGCTGGACAGTGAAATCGTTTCAGCACGTTTATATATAACCTGTCATGGTATTTATGAAGCATATATCAATGGTAAAAGAGCGGACGACCGCTCCTTTGCCCCGGAGTATACTTCTTATGATAAATATCTGTTGTATCAGGTATATGATGTCACCGGTCTTTTGAATAAGGGAGAAAATGCCTTCGGTGCGGTAGTTGCGGATGGATGGTATTACTGTCCGATCACCACAATGAGCAAGAAAACCGCAAAACAGCCCCATGCCCTGTTTTATCAGATTCAGGTGAAAACCGCTGACGGAAAGACACATTATATCTGTTCCGACGGAAAAGAAAAAACCTCTTCCGGTCCTGTTTGTTTCAGTGACCTGTTTGCCGGAGAACAGTATGATGCAAGGCTGGAAAAGAAAGGCTGGAATCAGGTTTCATATGATGATTCCGACTGGACACAGGTAAAGATCCTGAAAGAATCAAAAGCGAACCTGCATGTGCAGACAGGAGCAGGCGTAAAAGCGGTGAAAGAAGTGCCTGCAAAGAAATATTATGTATCTTCTAAAGGAGAACACATCATTGACTTCGGCCAGAACATGGCAGGACATGTCAGGTTCAAAGTTAATGAACCTTCGGGAACGGTGATTACCCTGGAACATTTTGAAACACCGGATCAGGAAGGCAACTATTTCAACAACATTCTCGGTACCGCAGGTGTCGGAGAAGGGTGTGATCAGAAAGTTGTTTATATTTCCGATGGGGAGGAAGCTGTCTATGAAGCAAAATTCAGCTTCCACGGTTTCCGTTATGTCAAAGTCAGCGGCATGACAAAGATTAACCCGGATGATTTTACGGCAATCGCAATGTCCACCGCAAAGGAGGAAACAGGAACATTTGCATGTTCGGATGAAAGAATCAACCGCTTGTATGAAAATACAAGATGGTCGCAAAGATCCAACATGCTGTCGATTCCTACAGACTGCCCGCAGAGGGAAAAGGCAGGATGGACAGGTGACATCGGCATTTATGCCGCAACCTCCCTGCAGAATGAAGATACAACGAGTCTGTTGGCAAGATGGCTGAACTGTGTCAGTCAGGATCAGATGGACAGCGGCGCCGTACCGATGGTTGTTCCTTTCAATCAGACATATAAGAGCTTGGACATGATTTTGAAATTTGCAGGTGGCAATAAAGGAGATGTCGGTGTAGCCGGATGGGGAGATGCATGCATACTTGTGCCGCTTGCCATGTATCAGCAGACCGGAAATACAGAGGTGCTGAAAGAACAGTATCAGACAATGAAGGCATGGTGCAATTTCATCATTCATACAGCCGCAAAATACAGGGGAAACAAAAAGATCAGCAAGGATCTGGATAAGTATTTATGGAATACGGGATTCCATTATGGGGAATGGCTGATTCCGAGCATGACAAAGAAAGGTCTGAATGACGGCGGGACAATGAAGGAGGCCATTGCAACAGGAAAGCTGTATATTCCGGAAATATACGGGTATCTGGCAATGAAAAACTTCTCTTATATTGCCGGGCTGTTAGGAGAAAATGAAGATCAGAGATACTATGCAGATATGGCAGATAAGATGAAAGCTGCCTTTGTAAAAGCGGTTATTACACCGGAAGGAAAAATGCCTGTGGATGTTATGGGAAGCTATATTATTCCATTACATTACGGACTGGTTCCTGAACAGCTGAAACAATCTTTTGTGGATGAAATACTGCAGAAACTGAAAAAAAACAATGATTGCCTGGATACAGGTTTTCTCGGTACACCGGTGATTCTGGATACATTGTGTGAAAACGGATATGCACAGAAAGCATATGATCTTCTTTTCCGGGATCAATGTCCTTCATGGTTATATGAAGTGGATCATGGGGCAACAACCATATGGGAGAGCTGGATTACCACCAATCCGGATGGATCACCGATGGCAGTCAGCCTGAACCATTATGCATTCGGCTGTGTGGATGACTGGATGTTCCGCAATATCAACGGCCTTGTTCCGACAGCTCCCGGATATAAAACCTTCCGTGTACAGCCTGTCATGGATGAAAGAATTACAAATGCCGGAAGGGAATTCCACTCGGAATACGGACTGATCCGGACAGAATGGAAAGTTATTGACGGTCAGTTTGAAATAAAGGTAAAAGTTCCGGCCAATACAAAGGCAGAAGTCATCCTGCCGGATAACAGTAAATATGAGGTTGGATCGGGAGAGTATTCTTTTGCCTGTGATCTTTAAAAGAATGTCTGCATCAAAGCAGAGAGTATAAAGCAGTTGAATTAAACTGCTTTTTCTTTATGAAGGAAAAGTGATTATCAAGGGTTGACCGTTCCCTCGGGAACAAAGGTATATTTAGAAGGATCAGGGGGTGTGATGAAATATGAGCACAACAGAAAACAACACAAAAGAATCCGCATTGCTTCCTGCGGTCTGTACCCAATGCGGAGGACAGCTGACCGTTGATCCCTCACAGGAAGCTGCCGTTTGTCCGTTTTGCGGAACACCGTTTATCGTAAAGAAGGCAATTAATCAATATAATACAGTACATGTTCAGAACAATGTCCGCATTCAGCATGGCAAAAGAGGTGTATTTGAATCTGCTGCAGAATTGATTGACCATCAACTGGAACGGGAACACAATGCCAATATTCGTCAGCAGGAACTGCTGCTGGAAAGGGAAAAAATAAACCTGGTAAAAGAAACAAGGAAAAAGGAACAGAGTGCAAAATTCTGGAAAAATGTAGCTTATTTCTTCGGATGGATCTATTGTTTCCCGATTCCTTTAATGCTTGTGTTAAAAAAGAAAGATAATATTGATCCCGTAAAAAAGAAATACTATATCATTGCGGCATGGGTTGTATACTTTCTGCTTGTTTTCGGTGTGGGAGGCAGTTCGAAAAGAAGTGAAAAAACAGGAATGTATGGAAATGAGCAGGTTCTGATGGTATCACATGAATGTGATCAAACAGATTTCTTTTTAGATCAAATCCAAACAGAAGGTTGAAAAAAGAAGGGGGTACCTTCTTTTCATCTGTCAGTTTCCGTTAAAAAATCCTGTATGGCACGGACGACGATGTCTGTATGGAAATCGTAACAGTGATTATCATCCGGCACGACGACAAGCCTGCAGTTCTCATATTGTCCGGATGCATCGATGGAATACTGCAGCGGAACAGCCTCATCTTTGTCACCATGGATTAATAAAACAGGTTTTGGATATTTGCGGATGGAATCTTCCACATGAATGAGTTGTGCACAACGGAAATAATTGCCTCTGATTGTGTGAGGACCCAGGGATAATACATCCGGTATGTGATTGGGATCAAATGTCATTCCGAGCATACCGCCTTTTCTTGCACCATCCGGTATGACAAGGGCAGGGGACAATGGAATAAGGGCTTTGATGTCATCTGCACGCATGCCTGCAGCAAGCATTACTAACAATCCACCCTGTGAATGACCGCACAGATATATGTCTGTCACGAAATCCAGTGTTTTGGCATAATCGATGATAGTCATGGCATTACTGATCCACTTGAACATTGTATGATCTTTGAATGCACCTCCGCTTTGCCCATGGCCATAGAGCTCAACTCTCAATGTCGCAAAACCGATTGTATTCATGCCTTTGGATACTGCCACAATGTGCTCCTCCTCCATATGTCCGGTTAATCCGTGGAAGACAATGACTAATGGGCATTTTTCTTTTCCTTCGGGCATTTCCAGTTTTGCATGAAGCCGGATGTGATCATCCATAATGTAAAATTCCTGCATATTTTTCTCCGTTTCTTTAGAACATTCTATCATGGATTTTCTTTGACGGGGAATGTGGCTTATGAATTTGGTTTTGAGAAAAATGATGGTAAAATGAATGCATGTAAGGAGAGAAAAAATGGAGTACAGAGAATTAAGCAATGGTTTAAAGATTCCAATGGAAGGTTTCGGTGTTTTCCGCGTTCCGGACAAGGCAGAATGTAAAGAATCCGTCTTAAATGCAATCCGCACAGGTTATCGCTTAATCGATACGGCTGCAGCCTATACCAACGAGGATGCAGTGGGAGAAGCAGTAAAAGAAGCAATTGCCGAAGGCATTTGTACACGTGAAGAGCTGTTTATCACTTCCAAACTCTGGGTATCCGGCATGAAGAATTATGATACCGCAAAAGCAGCGATCGATGCATCTATCGAAAAATCCGGTCTGGAATATCTGGATCTGTATCTTTTGCATCAGGCAATGGGTGACTATTTCAGCGCATGGAGAGCTATGGAAGATGCTTACAAAGAAGGAAAGCTGAAAGCAATCGGCGTTTCCAACTTCTATCCGAATATTTTGACAAATTTCTGTGAAACAGTTGAAATACCGCCAATGGTTAACCAGGTGGAATTGCATCCGTATTTCGTACAGAAAGAAGCTTTGGAAACCATGGAATACTACCATGTCATTCCTGAGGCATGGGCACCTCTTGGAGGAGGAAGATACAATCCCTTTGAAGATGAAATGTTGAAGGGTATTGCCCAGGCACACAATAAGACTGTAGGACAGGTTATTCTGAGATGGAATGTGCAAAGAGGCGTGGTCATTCTTCCAAAATCTACACACCTGAACAGAATACAGGAGAACTTTGATATCTGGGATTTCTGTTTGACAGATGATGAAATGGAGAAGATTTCTTCTTTGGATATGGGACCGGGCGGAACCAGAACAAAGCATTTTGATCCTGACTTTGTACGCATGTGTCTCGGCATTCAACATTAATCAGCTGAAAAGCTGATTTTTTAAACGGGGAAGCATATTCCTAAAATACATTGTATTCATGCTAAAATAATAGTCATCAAACCGGGAGGCAGATTATGAATTTACAGGTTCTGGAATATTATCTGGCAATTTGCCGAGAAAAAAGTTTTTCAGCGGCAGCTGAAGCCATTCATATCTCCCAACCCACCCTCTCCCGACAGATTGCCGATTTGGAAGCAGAACTAGGCAAACAGCTTTTCATACGTACAAGGAAACAGCTTGTATTGACGGATGAAGGCATGCTGCTAAAGGTCAGGGCGGAAGAAATTCTTTCCCTGGTAGATAAGACGGAACAGGAGATTATCGGGAACGATATTGCCTTGACAGGGGATATCATGATCGGTGCTGCTGAAACACCGGGAATGCATATGATTACACTTGCTGCACACCGGCTGCAGAAAGAACATCCCGGCATTCGCATTCATATTTCCAGCGGGGATGAAACAGATATGGGCTGGCAACTGGATCATGGGCTGGTTGATCTGGCTGTTATATTCGGAGATGTTGATCATGAAAAGTACAATTCTTTTACCATGCCTCACGAGGATATATTCGGCATATACATGCGCAAGGATGATCCGCTTTCCCAAAAAGAAAAAATCCTGCCGGAACAGGATCTATTAAACAAATCGTTAATTATCAATCGAAATTCATCAGGGTACCTGATTCCGGGTGTGCCCCTGCATCAGTTTCATATTGCAGGAACATACAATCTTCTATACAATGCGTCATTGATGGCAGAAGATGGAATCGGTTATGTCGTGGGGTTGAAAGATGTTTTGAGTACGGAAGGAACATCTCTTTGTTTCCGGCCGTTTGAACCGGAGTATCGTGTAGCCAAATACCTGATTTGGAAAAAGAATCAGATTTTGAAGAAACCTCTGGAACTTTTTCTGGAAGAAATATATAAACTGGCTGCTGAAGAACAGGATTAAGCTTCCTGTTCTTTTTTGGTGAAAAAGAACCCAAGAACCATAAGTATCAGGAAGATGACACCTGTCGCAACAAACTGTCCGGAAAGATTGTTTGTAAACATCTCTAAGATTGTGCCGAGATACGGAGCTGCAAATGCACCTAAACCCTGAAATACCAGAATGACGGTTGTTCCTTCAGTGCCGAAGGCAGAGACATTTTCCTGTAAATAAGGAACAAAGGCAAGATAGCCAAAGCCGAGAATGAAGGATGCAATAGCAAGCAATATGATATTTCCGGAAACAGCTGCCAAGAAAAATCCTGCAGCACAGATCAGAAAGAAAGCCGGAAGGGAAATGGATTTCAGTTTCTGCTTCATTGTTCCGTAGATCATGCCTGCAATTAAGGATCCACCGGAAATGCACATGACAAGCAGGCTGCCTGTACCTTCTGTGGCAATCGCTTTTTCTGTTGCCAAAGATGCACATTTAATCACAAACAATGTTGCACTGAGAACAGCGACAAACATCAGCAATCCTGTTGTGTATAATGAAACTTTGCTTTGTTTTACAGGGCTGTCTGTACTTGCGGCAGAAGTGCGGATGGAGCCGACATGAGGGATGAAGAAGAGAACAAGGAAGAATACCGCAAACCCGAAAAGGTAAACAAGGAAGGAGATATTCCAGCCGAATACAAGCAGTCTTCCGGCGATGAAAGCCGTCACCATACTTGCAAGTCCTCCGGCACTGCCCTGCAGGCCGATCATTTTGCTTCTTTCTTCACCTTGGAAAAAATAGACAATCAGGATTAACAAGGAAGAGGAAATTAATCCGCATCCAAATCCAAATATTGCTCTGCAGAAAAGGATCAGATATACATTGTTCAACAGTAATGGCAATGTTCCTGAAACTGCAGATAGCAGACATCCTGCCAGAACCGTTTTCTTATAGCCAAGTGCAGAGGCAATCTTGGAAGAAAAGAGTACAGCTGTCATTGACAGTAAGGATGGAATTGTCGTCAGCAATTCAATCATGGAAACAGGAACATTCGGAAATGCTTCGGCCATTGCCGGGATATTTCCGGCAACCGCATTGACAGAAGCTGTAACGAAGCAGCAGGACAGCAGTGCAATTTTCAGAATCAGGTTGTTTTTCATGGTGTTTCCTCCTGTATGCTTCTATTATAGGTACTTTCTCTAAATATTTAAAATATCAATATTAAATATAGCTGTATTCAAATATTGAATATAACTATATTGCTTAATATTTCACTGATGTTTGTGGAATAGGTGTTTATCAGGAAATGATGACTTCGATATTTTTATCTGAAAGACTATGTACAATTTCCTGCGAAATGTTTGTATCGGTAATGACATATTTGGGTTGTTCCTTCACATTGATCGGAACCGTACCAAGGACGGAGAATTTCTCGCTTTCTGTCAAAACGACAATATTCTCGGCAGAATTAGCCATATCCCTGACAGCTTGTGCCCTCATCTGGTCCTTATTGGTAAAACCGGTTCTTTCACTCCATCCGTCAGTACCGATGAAGAAATATTTTACATAATAGTTGGAAACACCCTCTCTGACCATCGGACCTACAAGGCATTGTGAATCCTGCTGATAGATGCCGCCCAAAAGAACAATCTGTATGTTTTCATTGCGGATATAGTCCGCAATGAAGGCACTGTTCGTGACAATGGTTACATTTTTCTTTGTCTTTGCAATCTGTAAGGCAGCTAATGCACAACAGCTGCCGTTTTCAATCATGACGGTATCTCCGTCATGAACCATCTCAACAGCTTTGTTTGCAATCTTCATCTTTTCTTCATAATGATATGCCAGTCTGCGGTTGATGTTGTCGGAACTGTTTAATTCCGCATATCCGTGAATGCGTTTGACCATCTGTCTTTTTTCAAGCGCATCCAGATCCTTTCGGATTGTTACTTGAGATACCCCTAACAAATCGGATAATTCTACGACTTCCATCCGGTTATGCTCTGTTAAGAGTTCCAGTATTTTTGTTTCTCTTTCTTTTTTCATTCGAATCACCTAATTTCATTTTAAAAGAAATTGGTTTCAAATGAAAGAAAAAAGATGCATTACTGCATCTTTCAGAGTTCTTCACCGTTTGTTTCAATAACGTGCTTGTACCAGTAGAAGGATTTCTTCTTAGAACGGGAGAGGTCTCCTTCACCGGCATTATTCTTATTGACATAGATGAATCCGTATCTCTTGTCCATTTCACCGGAAGAGGCGGATACGATATCAATCGGTGCCCACATTGTGTAACCAAGCAGGTCTACACCGTCTTTATTAACCGCATCAATCATCGCCCGGATATGATTCCTCAGATAGTCAATACGGTAGCTGTCATCTACACTGCCGTCTTCTTCTTTCTTGTCATAAGCACCCATGCCGTTTTCTACGATCATCAAAGGCTGATCATATCTTGTGGAGAACCAGTTCAGGGCATAACGTAATCCGAGAGGATCAATCGGCCAGCCCCAGTCTGTTGCACCGAGGTATTCATTCTTGACAAAATCGCTCTTTCCGCCTGCTCCGACAAGTGCACCGCCTTCATAGAAGTTGAAATCCGGATTATCTTCTCTTGCAGCTACTGCGAAGGACATGTAGTAAGAGAATCCGATGTAATCAACAATGCCGTCTTTCAGTATTTCTTTTTCTTCATCTGTCACAACTACATTGAGATTGTTTCTTTCCCAGTACTTGAACATGTAGTTAGGAACTTTTCCTTTTGCATGAACATCACAATACCAGTATCTCTTGTAGTCTGCCCATGTCTTTTCCATGACATCTTTCGGATTGCAGGAATGTGCATAAATCGGACACATAGCGATCATGCAGCCGATCATTGCATCAGGATCAATCTCATGGCATGCCTTAACTGCTTTTGCACTGGCAAGCAGTTCATTGATGGATGACTGATACATCATTTCTTCTGCGTTGTCGCCTTCTTTGAGAAGAACGCCGCCTTCCTGCAACATATGATGTGCATTCGGTGCTGCAGACTGGTTGTTGATTTCGTTGAATGTCATCCAGTATTTGACTTTGCCCTTATATCTTTCAAAACATGTACGGCTGAATTTCTCAAAGAAATCAATACATCTCTTATCCATGAAACCATTGTATTTTTTTGCCAGGTTATATGGCATCTCAAAATGCTGGAGAGTGATGACCGGTTCAATGCCGTATTTGTGACATGTATCGAACATGTCATCATAGAATGCCAGTCCTTCTTCATTCGGTTCTTCATCATCGCCGTTCGGATAAATTCTTGTCCATGCGATTGATGTACGGAAAGCTTTGAAGCCCATTTCACCAAAAAGGGCAATATCCTCTTTATAATGATGATAGAAATCAATTGCTTCATGGTTCGGATAGTTTTCACCTTCCAGAATACCGTCTGTAATACGGCGCGGAATGCCGTTGCCACCGGCTGTCATGACATCGGCAATGCTCCAGCCTTTGCCACCCTGGTCCCAGCCACCTTCAAGCTGGTGCGCAGCTACTGCTCCGCCCCATAAAAAATCCTTGCGTAAACCCATTATGTTTTTTCCTCAACTTTCTTTTAACATTATACCATGAAGGCTGTTATAAAAATCAGTGAATTAACTTACCATTGACATGAATAATGGTAAATGCTAGACTTTTACAGAACAAAAAGGAAATCTTTAAAACGATACAGAGAGATCGGTAAGATGGATGATGATAACAGAACATGTGTTTGTCCTGCCGATTTTGTGCAGGATTTTTTTGGAGGAAGGGTATGAAGATTCAAGCAAAGGTCTACCAGTCAGATACAATCGGCAAATTCCTGGATCAGGATATTTTGTCTATTGATCTCGATCATGCGGATGCATCCCATCATTATGTAGTATTCCCCGGTTTTTGCGATGTACATGTACATTTCAGAGAACCGGGTTTTTCTTATAAGGAGACAATTCAATCCGGATCGTATGCAGCCGCAAAGGGAGGGTACACAACTGTATGTGCAATGCCCAATTTAAATCCTGTTCCTGACAGTATTGAACATTTACAACAGGAATGGGACATCATCAATAAAGATGCATGCATTCAGGTTCTTCCGTATGGTGCCATTACGGTAGGTGAAAAAGGACAGGAACTTGCAGATTTAGAAGGAATGGCAGATAAAGTTGTTGCTTTCTCGGATGATGGCAAAGGGGTTCAGACGGATGCCATGATGAAAGAAGCAATGTATAAGGCAAAGGAATTAGGGAAACTGATCGTAGCCCATTGTGAAGATGAAACGCTTCTGCATGGCGGCTATATCCATGATGGCATATATGCAAAGGAACATGGTCATGCAGGTATCTGTTCAGAGAGTGAATGGGGACAGATCGCAAGAGATGTTCAATTGGCAAAAGAGACAGGTTGCGGTTATCATGTCTGTCATATTTCCACAAAGGAAAGTGTAGAAATCATCCGCAAGGCAAAAGCGGAAGGCGTCAATGTGACCTGTGAAACTGCACCGCATTACCTGATCCTTGATGAAAATGATCTGCAGGAAGAGGGAAGATTCAAGATGAATCCACCTCTCAGATCAAAAGAAGACAAAGAAGCTTTAAGGCAGGGTATCATCGATGGCACAATCGATGTCATCGCTACAGATCATGCCCCGCACAGTGCAGAAGAGAAGAATAAGGGCTTGAAAGGAAGTGCTTTCGGTATCACGGGCATCGAAACAGCTTTTCCTTTATTGTATACATATCTTGTCAAAGAGAATGTCATTTCATTAGATCAACTGATTCAGCTATTAACGGTAAATCCGAGAAACAGATTCTCATTGAAACAGGAAAATTGTTATACAATATGGGATTTAGATCAGAAATATACGATTGATCCGGAACAGCTGGTATCCATGGGCAAGGCAACACCGTTTGCCGGCATGGAAGTATATGGGGAATGCGTCATGACCGTTTATAACGGGAATGTAGTATATAAGAAATAGAAACGGAGAAAAAGTATGGCAAAAAGAACAGACATCAAAAAGGTATTGATTATCGGATCAGGACCGATTGTCATCGGACAGGCAGCAGAATTTGACTATGCAGGCACACAGGCATGCATTGCTTTGAAAGAAGAAGGTTATGAAGTCATTCTTTGTAACTCCAATCCGGCTACGATCATGACGGATACTTCCATGGCGGACAAAGTCTACATGGAACCATTGACATTGGAATATATCGCAAAGATTTTGCGTTATGAAAGACCGGATGCAATTATTCCGGGACTGGGTGGCCAGACAGGTTTGAACCTTGCCGTTCAGCTGGATAAAAAAGGTATTTTGAAAGAATGCGGCGTTGAACTTTTAGGAACACCGCGTGAAAGCATTGAAAGAGCTGAAGACAGACAGATGTTTAAAGAGATGTGCCAGAAGATCGGTGAACCGGTTATTCCTTCTGAGATCACATATGATCTTGAACATGCAAAAGAAGCTGCAAAAAGAATCGGTTATCCGGTAGTATTGCGTCCTGCCTTTACTTTAGGCGGAACAGGCGGCGGTTTTGCGAATAATGAAGAAGAGCTGATTGAAATCGGCACAAATGCTTTCCATCTTTCTCCTGTATCCCAGGTATTGATTGAAAAGAGCGTCAAGGGATATAAAGAGATTGAGTTTGAGGTTATGCGTGATTCCAATGACCACACGATTACAATCTGCGGTATGGAAAATGTAGATCCTGTCGGCGTGCATACCGGTGACTCCATGGTTGTTGCCCCGATTCTTTCGTTGAATGATCATGATTTAAAGATGCTGAATGATTCTGCATTAAAGATCATCAGTGAATTGAAGATTGAGGGTGGCTGTAATGTGCAGTTTGCATTGCACCCGGAAACCAGTGAATACTTCTTGATTGAAGTCAATCCGAGAGTCTCCAGATCATCTGCACTTGCATCCAAAGCCAGCGGATATCCGATTGCCAGAGTCACAGCGAAGATTGCTTTGGGAATGTCCCTTGAAGAGATTGAAGTTGCCGGTACAACTGCTGATAAAGAACCGAGCTTAGATTACATCGTTGCCAAGTTCCCGAGATTCCCATTCGATAAATTCCCAAATACACCGAATACTTTAGGAACACAGATGAAGGCTACCGGTGAAGTCATGGGTATCGGTGCAAATCTTGAAGAATGTATTTTAAAGTCTGTACGTTCTTTGGAGACAGGTGTCAATCATCTTTATCTCGCAAAATTTGATGCATATGATACAGATGCATTATTGGAATATGTCAGTGAATTCCGTTATGACAATATCTTTGCGATTACAGAACTCCTAAGAAGAGGCGTATCCATTGAGAAACTTCATGAAGTAACCATGATCACAGATCTCTTCTTGGAATCTGTTCAGAAGATTGTCAATATGGAAGAGACCTTAAAGAAGAATGTCAATGATATTGAAACCTTGAAAGCCGCAAAGAAAATGGGTTTCTCCGATCCTTTCATCGCTAAATTATGGAATGAAAACGAACTGGATGTATTCAATCTGAGGAAGGAAAATAACATTTTCCCGATCTTCAAGATGGTTGATACATTGCATTCCGGTAAATACATCGCTTATCATTATTCCTCTTACACAGGGGAGAATGAATCCATCCTTTCCGATAAAAAGAAGATCGTTGTACTTGGTGCAGGACCGATCCGTATCGGCCAGGGTATTGAGTTTGACTATTCCACCGTACACGCTGTACAGACCATCCGCAAGGCAGGATATGAAGCCATCATTATCAACAGTAACCCGGAAACCGTATCTACAGACTATACCACTGCTGATAAACTGTACTTTGAACCATTGACACCGGAAGATGTCATGAATATCGTCCTGTTTGAAAAACCGATCGGCGTTATCGCTTCTTTAGGCGGACAGACGGCAATCAATCTTGCTGAACCGGTAATGAAGCGCGGAGTCAAGATTATCGGTACGGATTGCGATGCGATTGATCGTGCTGAAAACAGGGATTTATTTGAGAAACTGTTAAAAGAATTGCATATTCCTCAGCCGGCAGGAAGAGCTGTCACAAAGATTGAAGACGGCATTGCCGCTGCAGAAGAAATCGGTTATCCGGTATTGGTCAGACCAAGCTTTGTCTTAGGTGGCAGAGCTATGCAGATTGTCAGTGATGAACAGCAGCTACGCCACTATCTGAAGACAGCTGTAGAAATCGATGAAGAAAAACCGGTATTGGTTGATAAATATATCAATGGCAAAGAAGT
Source organism: uncultured Erysipelotrichaceae bacterium (assembly GCA_902766005.1). Taxonomy (GTDB): domain Bacteria; phylum Bacillota_I; class Bacilli_A; order Erysipelotrichales; family Erysipelotrichaceae; genus Bulleidia. The sequence continues at coordinate 19,989 of CACXCB010000130.1, forward strand.
GGAAGTTGATGCGGTATGCGATGGACAGGATGTCTTTGTGCCGGGAATCATGGAACTTGTTGAACGTACAGGTATTCACTCCGGTGATTCCATCAGCGTTTATCCGACCTTCAGTATCTCTGATAAGGTGAAAGGCATCATTCTTCAGTATACGAAGAAGCTCGGACTCGGCATCGGTATTATCGGTATTTACAATATCCAGTTTATCGTTGATAAAGATGAAAATGTTTATATTATCGAAGTTAACCCAAGATCCTCAAGGACTGTTCCGTTCCTTTCCAAATCCACAGGATATTCCCTTGCGGATATCGCTACGGAAGTCATTCTCGGCAAGAGCTTAAAGGAACAGGGCATCTTCAAGCTGTATCCGGAAGAAAAGGAAAGATACTATGTCAAGGTGCCGGTATTCTCCTTCAATAAGATCAAAGGATTGGATGCCTATTTGTCTCCGGAAATGAAATCCACCGGAGAAGCCATCGGTTACGACAACAAGCTGAACCGTGCATTATATAAAGCTTTACAGGCTTCCGGCATGAACTTGAAGAATTACGGAACTGTCTTTGCGACAATCAGTGATGATGATAAAGCAGAAGCATTGCCGCTGATCAGAAGATTCTATGACCTTGGTTTCAATATCGAAGCGACAACCGGTACTGCTAATTATTTAAAGAGCAACGGAATACGTACACATGTACGCAAGAAGATCAGTGAAGATCCAAACGATATTCCGGATGCAATCCGCCAGGGACATATTTCCTATCTGATTAACACAAGACATATGCGTTCTGCCGATGAAGCCAATGACGGTGCATTGATCAGAATGTGTGCAGTAGAAAATAACACAACAATCTTTACATCTCTTGATACTGTAAAAGCTTTACTGGATGTATTGGAAGAAATCACATTAAAGATTTCCACAATTGATGCCTAATGGAGAAGAACATGCATCAGGGATTATACAAAATCATCGAAAATAAGCCATTAACTGATACGGTGTATCAGATGAAACTGACGGGTGAGAATACCGAAAGGATTCTTCCCGGTCAGTTTGTGAATGTGAAAATTGATTCATTGTTCTTAAGAAGACCGATTTCTGTCTGTGATGCTGATGAAACAACTGTCACCATCATCTATAAAGTTGTCGGCAAGGGAACAGAAGCTTTATCTTCCATGAAGAAAGGCACACTGGATATTCTCACAAACCTCGGTAACGGCTATGATCTATCAAAGAGCGGCAATAAGCCGGTTCTGATCGGTGGCGGCGTGGGTGCTCCGCCACTCTACAAACTGGCAAAAGAGCTGATCAAAGAAGGAAAAGAAGTTACGGTTATTCTTGGCTTCAACCAAAAAGATGAAATCTTCTATGAGAAGGAGTTTAGAGATTTAGGTGCAAACGTCATTGTCACTACGGTAGATGGATCCTATGGAATCAAAGGCTTTGTGACAGAAGCTTTAAAAGATATAGAGTATTCCTATTTCTATACCTGTGGACCGATGCCGATGTTAAAGAGTATTTATAAGAATACAAATACAAGCGGTCAGTTCAGCCTGGAAGAAAGAATGGGCTGTGGCTTTGGGGCATGTATGGGTTGTTCCATGCAGACAAAGTCAGGAAATAAACGTGTATGCAAGGAAGGTCCGGTATTTGTGAAGGAGGAATTGTTATGGGAAGATTAACGGTCAATCTCTGCGGATTGGAACTGGATAATCCCATCATCCCCGCATCCGGAACTTTCGGATACGGCTATGAATTTGCAGAATTCTATGATATTAATGTCTTAGGTACTTTCTCTTTTAAAGGAACGACAAAAGAACCGAGATTCGGCAATCCGACACCGAGAATCGCAGAATGCACAGGCGGCATGCTGAATGCGGTAGGCTTGCAGAATCCGGGTGTAGAAAAGGTTATTGCAGAAGAACTGCCGAAGTTAAAACAGTGTTTCCATAAGAAGGTCATGGCCAATGTCTCCGGTTTCTCGGAAGAGGAATATGTCTATGTATCATCTCTTCTTGATAAAGAAGAACAGGTCGGCTGGATTGAAGTCAATATCAGCTGTCCGAATGTGCATGGCGGTGGAATGAGTTTTGGCACTGATCCGATACAGGCAGGAAAGATTACAAAAGCTGTGAAAGCTGTTACCACAAAACCGGTAATCATCAAGCTTTCTCCCAATGTGACAGATATCGTTTCCATCGCAAAAGCATGCGAAGAAAACGGCGCAGACGGGATCAGCTTAATCAATACCTTAATGGGAATGCGTATAGACCTGAAAACAAGAAAACCGATCATCAAGAATGTCACCGGAGGTTTATCCGGACCGGCAGTATTTCCTGTAGCTTTACGCATGGTGTATCAGGTTGCACATGCGGTAAAGATTCCGGTCATCGGAATGGGCGGTATTACAACCGCGGAAGATGTCGTGGAGATGATGCTTGCAGGAGCAACAGCAGTAGAAGTCGGAGCAGCCAATCTTGTTGATCCGTATGCATCTAAGAAAATCATTGAAAATCTGCCGGGTGTTTTGGATCACCTGGGAATAGAGAATATCCGTGATATAACAGGAGGTGTCATAAATGGATAGAGATGTCATTGTCGCTTTGGATTTTTCAAACAAAAAAGAAGTATTGGATTTTTTAGATCAGTTTGGTGATAAAAAACCATTTGTGAAAATCGGCATGGAATTATACTATGCCGAAGGACCGGAAATCGTAAAAGAAATCAAAGAAAGAGGCCATAAGATCTTCCTGGACTTAAAACTGCATGATATTCCCAATACCGTAGAAAAAGCAATGCGCGTATTAAGCAGAATGAATGTGGATATGGTCAATCTGCATGCAGCAGGTACAACTGCCATGATGGAAGCAGCATTAAGAGGATTAACCAGAGAAGATGGTACAAGACCTCTGTTGATTGCGGTAACACAGTTAACCAGCACTGATCAGGAAAGCATGGAAAGAGATCTTCTGATCAAAGAACCGATCGATCAGGTTGTTATGCATTATGCGGTAACAGCGAAAAATGCAGGATTGGATGGTGTTGTTTGCTCACCATTAGAAGCAGGAAAAGTACATGAAGCCTGCGGTAAAGAATTCCTGACAGTTACACCGGGTGTTCGTTTTGCGGATAATGACAAGGGCGATCAGAAACGTGTCATGACACCGGAACAGGCAAAGAAGATCGGATCCGACTTCATCGTTGTGGGAAGACCGATTACCAAAGCAGCTGATCCGAAAGCTGCCTATGAAAGATGTATTGCGGAATTTGTGAATGACTGAGGAGAGATAAAATGCAGAAGAAAATAGCAGCAGATTTACTGAAGATTAAAGCCGTATTTTTCAGGCCAAATGAACCGTTTACATGGGCAAGCGGCATCAAGAGCCCTGTATATTGTGATAACCGTCTGACATTGACGAATGTCGAAGTCAGAAATGATGTGGAAAACGGACTTGCAGAATTGATTAAAACAGAATATCCGGAAGCGGAAGTGTTAATGGGTACATCCACAGCAGGTATCGCTCATGCAGCAATTACCGGACATATTCTCAACATGCCTATGGGGTATGTCAGAGCCGGAAACAAAGACCATGGCCGAAAGAACCAGATTGAAGGAGAATTAAAACCGGGGCAGAAAGTAGTCGTTGTGGAAGATCTGATTTCCACGGCAGGAAGCGTGATTGATGTTGTCAATATTCTCAGAGAAGCAGGTGCTGAAGTTCTCGGTATTGTCTCTATTGTCACGTATGGCATGCAGAAGGGATTGGACAGACTTGCAGCTGCAAATGTCAAAAATGTTTCTTTGACAAACTTTGATGTGATCGCAGAAGTGGCAGGAGAATTAGGCTATATTGCCAAGGAAGATATTGAAAGATTAATCGCCTTCAGAAACAATCCTTCTGATGAGAGCTGGATTAAAAAAGAGGCATAAGATGCGCAGTTTAATCAATATCCTGGATTTATCGACAGAAGAAATTGATGAATTGATCGATGTCGCAAATGATATTATCGATCATCCTGACAAATATGCAGAAAGCTGCAAAAGAAAAAAGTTAGCTTCTTTATTCTTTGAACCATCCACCAGAACAAGACTGAGTTTTGAAGCGGCAATGTTAGAACTGGGTGGCAGTGTCATCGGTTTTTCCGAGGCACAAAGCAGCTCTGCCGCTAAAGGAGAGAGTGTTGCGGATACCGTAAAGACAGTAAGCTGTTATGCGGATATCATCGCTATGCGTCATCCTAAAGAAGGTGCTCCGTATGTGGCATCTATGAATGCTTCCATTCCTGTAATTAATGCAGGTGATGGCGGACATAATCATCCAACCCAGACACTTGCAGACCTGCTGACAATCAAAAGAGAAAAAGGTACTTTCAACAATTTGACGATTGGATTTTGCGGAGATTTGAAATTCGGCAGAACGGTGCATTCTTTGATCAGCGCCATGTCCAGATATGAAGGCATTAAGGTTGTATTGATTTCTCCGGAAGAATTGAAATTACCAAGTTATGTCAAAAATGATGTCTTGAAGAAAAAGAATATCCCATACACACAGACAACCAGTCTTGAGGATGTCATCGGTGATCTGGATATTCTCTATATGACAAGAGTACAGAGAGAAAGATTCTTCAATGAAGAAGATTATCTGCGCTTGAAAGATACATATATCCTTGAGCCGAAAAAATTAGAAAAGGCAAGAGAAGATCTGTGCATCATGCATCCGTTACCGAGAGTCAATGAAATCAGTGTTTCCATTGATAAAGACCCGAGAGCTTGTTACTTCAAACAGGTATTAAACGGTAAATATATGCGTATGGCACTCATCCTGAAACTGTTAAAGGAGGCAGAACAATGTATATAGATTCCATCACAAACGGCGTGGTTATAGATCATATTACTGCCGGCAAGGCCATGGAATTATATGATCTGCTTCATCTGGACCAGGTAGATTGTTCGGTGGCAATTATTAAAAACGTCATCAGCAACAAAACAGGAAAAAAAGATATCATCAAGGTGGATGGCGATGTAGGCATTAACTTTGATGTCATCGGATTTGTGGATCCGGGTGTAACCATCAACATCATCAAGGATGAAAAACTTGTTGAAAAAAGAACACTTGTATTACCGCAGAAACTGGTGAATGTCATTAAATGCAAGAATCCAAGATGCATCACAAGCACCGAACAGGAACTGGATCATGTATTCCTGTTATCACAGAGTGAAGATAAGGTGTATCGATGCCTGTATTGTGAAACGAAGGCAGAAATATAGGATCAACAATGTCCGCAAAATATGCGGACATTTTTATCTGTAATTGTCTTCCCGGCAATGCCTAAAAAGCATTGTATATTATAAATAACAGGTATTTGTGATTGGAAATGATATCTTATAAACTGTTTTCAACCACAGCACTTGAACAGATTTGCATTAGAAAAACTTATCTATTCAATTCAAAAGTGAAATTGTTCCTGTTCTTTTCCACAGATATACTGTTAGTGCAAAAAGGAGAAAAGATATGGCAAACGTATTAACAGTATATTATTCCCGTAAGGGTGAAAATTACTTCGGTGGAGAAATCCGTTCTATTAAAAAAGGAAATACGGAAAGAATTGCAGAATTCATCCAAAAGGCAGTCGGCGGAGATCTGTTTGAAATTGAAACCGTCCGTGAATATGCCAAAGATTATCATGAATGTACCAATGAAGCAGCTGCAGAAAAGAGGCAGAATGCAAGGCCTGCATTAAAAAAACTTCCGGAAAGCATCGATCGGTATGACACCATTTTTGTGGGTTATCCAAACTGGTGGGGAACAGCGCCGATGGCAGTATTCACATTCCTGGATTCCTTTGATTTTGCAGGGAAAAAGATTGTTCCATTCTGCACGAACGAAGGCAGCGGCATGGGAACTTCTGAAAGAGATATCCAAAAGGAATGTCCAAAGGCAACCGTTGCATCAGGATTAAGCATCAGAGGATCACAAGCAGAAAACAGTCAAGCAAAAACAGCTGCGTGGGCAGTACAGAATGTAAAGTAGGAGGAACAGGACAATGACAAACGATTTCAGCTTTCAAAACACAACAAAGGTACATTTCGGAAAGAATGCCTTAAGCAAGCTTTCTGCAGAAGTAGCTCCATATGGCAATAAGATTCTGCTGGTATACGGCGGCAAGTCTGTCAAGAGAATCGGTTTATATGACAAAGTAGTCAATGAATTGAAAAAGGCAGATGTCGAAATATTTGATTATGATCTTGTTAAACCGAATCCAAGACATACCGACATCAATATCGGCGGTAAGATGTGCAAAGATAACGGCATTCAGATTGTTATAGGAATGGGCGGAGGTTCTGCCATTGACAGCGCTAAAGCTATTGCAGCTTTAGCCGTAGCTGATACAGATAACTGCTGGGATCTTGTTGTGGCAAGAAAGCCGATCACAAAAGCATTGGCTGTATTCGCTATTCCTACCATGGCTTCTACGGGAAGTGAAATGGATGCAAGTTGTGTTATTTCCAATCTTGAAACGGAACAGAAGACAGGATATAACGGTCCTGCAATTCGTCCGAAGGTAACTTTTGATGATCCGACAAATACTTTCTCCGTACCGCCATATCAGACAGCGTGCGGTGCCATTGATATCATGTCACATACGATTGATACAAAGTATTTTTCTAAAGATGACAAGATGGACATGTTATACAGGATGATGGATGAGCATGTAAAAACAGTTGTGAAATGGGCACCGGTTGCATATAATGAACCCGATAACTACGAAGCCAGATCCAATCTGATGTGGGCTGCTTCATGGGCGTTAAACAGTTTTATGACATGCGGTGTCAGACAGTTTCTGAGTGTTCATGCAATGGAGCATGAATTAAGTGCTGTCTATGACATGGTGCATGGTCATGGCATTGCCATCTTAATGCCCAGATGGATGCGGTATATTCTGAATGAAGAAACTGCACCGCAGATTGCAAGAATGGCATATGAAGTATATGACATTGCAAAGGATACACCGGTGATGGAAGCTGCAGAAAAGGCAATTGAATGTACAGAGAAACTGTTCTTTGAAACATTAGGCCTGGAAAGCAAGCTTTCCAATATGAATATTGATGATTCCCGTTTTGAGGAAATGGCAAAGAATGCATGTGGTGCAAACGGAGTTATTAAAGGATTTGTGGATCTGTATCCGGAGGATGTCGTGAATATTTATAAGATGTGCTTATAAGGAGGAGAGATTATGGATTTAGTCAGCCGAATCATTGAACCAAAGCAACAAATAGCCGAAAACAAAAAGAGATTTTCCAATGCGGCTTTACAAAAGATGATCATACCATTGTTCATTGAACAATTACTGTTAATGGTGGTCGGCCTGGCTGATACAATGATGGTTTCTCATGCAGGGGAGGCGACGGTTTCCGGCGTCTCTCTTGATACGATGATTTATACCATCTTCATTTTGGTGTTTTCTTCCCTTGGTGCAGGAGGCGGTGTAATTGTCGCTCAGTATATCGGCAGAAAAGACAGAGAAAACGGAGATCTTGCAGCATCGCAGATTTTCCATATTGCCTTTTTGATTTCAATGTCTTTGATGATATTACTGCTGATTGCAGGAAAAGGCATATTACATTTGCTTTATCCTTCTGTAGAACCTGCGGTCATGGCAGCATGTGAAACCTATTTATGGATTGTTACATTATCTTTTCCTGCTAATGCCATCTATAATGCAGGTACCGCATTATACAGAGCAATGGGTAAAACATCTGTAACAATGCGTGTTTCCATAGCAATGAATGTCGTGAATATTGTCGGTAATGCAATCGGTATCTTTGTGTTGCATGCAGGAGCTGCAGGTGTTGCATGGCCTACCACAATATCCTGGTATTTTGCGGCGACAATCATGACATATCTATGTTTCAATAAAAAGAATCAGGTTTCCATTAACAGGACACAAATTCTGCATCTCGATACCATCATGGCCGGAAGAATCTTGCGTGTCGCTGTACCGAATGCCATTGAAGGCGGATTATTCCAGGCTGCAAAGGTTGTATTAGGCTCTTTGATCGCAACATTTGGAACGGCACAGATTGCTGCCAACGGAATCGGACAGACAATCTGGTCTTTAGCAGCTGTTGTTACAAGTTCGATGTCACCGATCTTTATTACTGTTATCGGACAATGTATCGGAGCAAAAGATAAAGAAGCTGCAGATTATTATTTGTGGAAGTTATTGAGGATGGCAACAGCTTTGACATTTGTCTGGAACTTATTAGTTCTGGTATGTCTGCCTTTGATTTTGCCTTTATATGACATCTCTGCAGAAACAAGACATCTATTGATTATCATTGTTATTATTCATAATGTATTCTGTGGAACCATCGGTGCCTTCTTCGGACCGATGTCCGCCGGACTTCGTGCAGCAGGTGATGTGAAATTCACAATGTATGCATCTATCTTCTGTACTGTATTTTTCAGAACAGCATTGTCTTTCCTGTTTTGCTTGGTCTTCAGAATGGGTGTGATCGGCATTGCCTGTGCCATGGTCATGGACTGGTCTTTAAAGGCATGTATCCTGATGATGCGATACAGAAGCGGAAAGTGGTTACAACATCAATTAATATAATAGAAGGAGAGTGTGATGGAACAGTTTGAATTCATCAAAAAGAATTTCGGTTTCGGTTGTATGCGTCTGCCCATGAAAGATGGTGAAGTGGATCTTGAAGAAACAAATAAAATGGTAGATTACTTCATCGATCATGGATTTAATTACTTTGATACTGCCCATGGATATATTCAGGGAAGAAGTGAACAAGCTTTAAAAGAATGCCTGACAAAAAGATATCCAAGGGATCAGTACATCTTAACAAACAAATTAACGACCAGTTTCTTCAACAAGGAAGAAGATATCCGTCCTTTGTTTCAGCAGCAGTTGGATGCCTGCGGTGTAGATTACTTTGACTTTTACCTCATGCATGCGCAAAACTCCCAGCACTTTGAAAAGTATAAGAGATGTCATGCATATGAAACAGCATTTGAACTGAAAAAAGAAGGCAAGGTCAAGCATGTAGGTATTTCTTTCCATGATAAAGCAAGTGTTCTGGATCAGATATTAACAGAATATCCGGAAATTGAGATTGTACAGATTCAGTTTAACTATCTGGATTATGAAAGTGCATCTGTTGAGTCAAGAAAGGTTTATGAAGTCTGTGAAAAACATGATAAACCGGTATTGGTCATGGAGCCTGTAAAAGGCGGTAATCTGGTTAAATTGCCGGAAGATGCCCAGAAGATCCTGGATAAATTACATGGCGGATCCAATGCTTCTTATGCGATTCGCTTTGCGGCAAGCTTCAAGAATATCCGCGTTGTATTATCAGGCATGAGCAATATGGAGCAGATGATGGATAATGTATCTTTCATGGAAGATTTCAAGCCTTTGAATGAAACAGAAATGGAAGCAGTGAAGAAGGTTTGCGATGTATTCAATTCCAAGAATATGATTCCTTGTACATCCTGCCGCTATTGTATTGAAGAGAGTTCCTGTCCGAGAAAAATCTTAATTCCGGATATGTTCTCCAACTACAATACAAAGAAGACATTCGGTGACTGGAATGCGGATTATTACTACAATAACGTATTAACATTATCCAATGGCAAAGCATCTGACTGTATCAAATGCGGCAAATGCGAAAGAGTCTGTCCGCAACATTTACCAATTCGTAATCTGTTGGTACAAGTTGCAGAGCAATTTGAAAAATAACATCATTTATATCAACAGAAGAATGAAGCAGTTTAAAATGACTGCTTTTATAATAGTATTGAAGTTTCAAATGTTTTTATATAGAATTTAAAAAAGGTATGACAAAAGAACAGGAGGTGGAAGCATGAAAGCAGTTCCGTTGGGAATTGAGTTCTTTAAAGAGATTGTAAATGGGAATTATTACTATGTTGATAAGACATTGTTGATTAAAGAATTATTGGCACCTGAGCCTGCTAAGGCAACGCTGATCACACGCCCGAGAAGATTCGGCAAATCATTGAACATGAACATGTTGAACTGCTTCCTGAACATAGAAGACAAGGAAGATATTTTCACTGATCTGAAGATCAGGAAAGAAAAAGAAATCTGTGAAAGACATATGCATAAATATCCTGTCATACAGGTTTCTTTCAAGGATATATCAGGAATCAGTTTAAAACCAGATCCAAGGAATGTAGAAAATGCATTGAGACAGCTTAGCAATACCATCGGCACATTGGCTGATACATATTCTTTTTTGGAAAACAGTGCAAAATTAACAGATAAAGAAAAAGAAGATTATGAGAAACTTTGTGCCAGATCAAAAGATCCATCCAAACCTATGTTTGTCATAAATACAGATGTACTTCAGTCGAGCTTATTGATTCTATCCACTCTTCTTCACAAACATTATGGAATACCTGCCGTAATACTGATTGACGAGTACGATGTTCCTTTGGACAAGGCATATCTCGGGGGATACTATGATGAATTCATGAATATTTACAGAAACCTTCTGAGCAGTGCCCTTAAAAGTAATCCGCATGTCGCTTTTGCAGTTATCACAGGATGTCTGAGGATATCAAAAGAATCTATCTTTACAGGATTGAACAACTTAACGACTCTGGATATTACGAACAGCAGAGCAGATGAGTACTTCGGATTCACGGATGAGGAAGTGTTGGAAATGCTGAAGCACTATCATCTTGAAAGGTATCATAGCAAAGTAAAAGCATTTTATGACGGATACAGAATCGGAAACAAGATGGTATATAATCCTTGGTCAATCATAGACTTTATTTCTAACGCTATTTATGAAATCAAAAATGACATTGAGCCATCTTTTCCTTCCGGCTGGGTAAACTCCTCCGGAAATGATATTATTCGTATGCTTCTTAACAGGGCAGATGAGAATGTAAAAATGGATCTTGAAGAACTTTCCTCTGGAAAAACTGTAGGTAAACATGTGGTGAGTACATTGTCTTATCCTGATCTGTATAGCGATTTGGAAAACATTTGGACAGTCATGCTTCATGCCGGATATTTAACAACAGTCAGAAAGATTCAGGATGATATTGTCGAGCTTAGAATTCCTAACGAAGAGGTACAAAGAGCTTTTGATGAGAATGTTCGTAAATGGGCAAATAAAAGAACCGAACAAGGAACATATTTGAAACAACTATGCGAATCAGTGGAAACATTTGAAGCAGGAAAAATGGAGGAATCCATCAATATTCTTTTGGATGACCTGATCGGTGCAAGGGACACTGCTACAAAAACATTCAAAGAGAATTATTACCATGGAATCATGAACTGTGCAGTATCCTATAGGACAGACTGGATCAGTTCATCCAATCCTGAGACAGGAGACGGCTATTGCGATCTTGCAATAGAAAACAGAAAAGAAAACTGGGGAATGATCCTGGAGCTCAAGTATTCCTCTGATCCGGATGATTTTACAAAAGCGCTGGATGAAGGGGAAAAGCAGATCTACACGTGCAGATATGCAAAGATGCTGGAAAGAAGGAAGTATAAGAATATTTATTTGTATTCTATTGCTTTCCATGGAAGAGAGTGCAGGGTAAGACAGGTACCTTATCCGAAGCCTTAGAGTCAACTACCCACCACTTAAAGTCTGACGACTTTTGAAGTGTGGGCTTGGTAACAGATATATGCCTAGGCATTATCCTGTTATCAGCCCGGTTGATTAGCCTAAGTCTTGAGACAGAGACTACGTTATGCAGTGACGCTTAAGCGGACTTACCCGGGAATGCTCCACAAGTTCCCGGCTCTAAGGACATGCATTAAACATCTCTGACGGGTAGGAGAAGTGTGCATGTCTTCTAAGCCTGCATAACACTGGCGATGTGGACCACCATCCGCAAGGATGAGAACCGGGGAAGGGCGTGCTTTCAGGCATGTTCTCCCTGGAGGCGTAAGCCGTTTATTTTAAGAAAAGAAAAAAAGGAGGCATCAGCCATGAACGATGTATTTGTGACAGCACTGGAAGAAGGCACACCGCAACAGCCGCTGCCTGGAGAAGTTCTACGATGCAAAGTACATTGACATCCGCGACGGGAAAAAGA
>CACXCB010000131.1 GCA_902766005.1 uncultured Erysipelotrichaceae bacterium
GAAAGTGCTGGTTATCTCTACACAGGTAATTGAAGCCGGAGTGGATATATCTTTTGGATGTGTTCTGCGATTATGTGCAGGGCTGGATAATATCGTACAGGCGGCAGGACGCTGCAATAGAAACGGTGAAAGCGAGATGGCGTCAGTATACGTGCTCTTGATGGCTGATGAAGATCTTTCCAGATTAAAAGATATTCAACGAGCACAGGATGCAACAATTGAGCTTCTGACAGATTATAAAAAGAAACCGGAAAAGTATAAAATGGACCTAAGCTCTGATGAATCAGCAGCCTTCTACTATAGTGCTCTTTATAGAAGAATGGAAGAAGGATATCAGGATTATAAAGTAAAGGCAGACAGCCGTCCGACTTCTGTTTATGAAATGCTCAGTACAAATCGGAAGATGTATCCAAATGCGAATAAAGAACCTGTTTTTGGACAGCTGCGGCAAGCATTTCGTGAAGCTGGAAGATCTTTTTCTGTATTTGATCAAGATACAGAGACTGTGCTCGTGCCTTATGGAGAAGGCGAAAAACTGATAAACAGGTTGGGAGAAACAGAGCTGCTTTATGATTACATTGCACAGGAAGATGTACTTAGAAAAGCAAAAGAGTTTTCTATATCAATGATGCGATGGGAATTGGAAAAACTTGAAAGACAGGGAGCGCTGAAATACTTTATGGATAACAGAATCGCGGTGCTGCAGGAAGGATTTTATGATAATGAGCTCGGATTTACTATGAACCAAGAGGAAATGCCATACAGGGAGGTGTGAGTGTGAAAACAAAATACCCAAACGAAGTGGAGTTTCAGGTTACTGGAGACTATGCATTATTCAGTGATCCTGTCATGCGGTTAGGGGGCGAAAAATGCTCTTATCAGGTACCTACGTACGAAGCATTAAAGGGGATCCTATCCTCAGTTTATTGGAAACCAACACTGATCTGGGTGATCGATGCTGTGCGGGTGATGAATGTGATCCAGATGGAAGTAAAGGGAATCCGCCCTATCAAATATCAGGGTGGGAATGATTTATCCTACTATACATATTTGAAAGACTGTGCTTATCAGGTACGGGCCCACTTTGAATGGAATGAGAATCGGCCAGAGTTGAAAAACGATCGTAATGAAAACAAGCATCATGAGATAGCCAAAAGGATGATTCGCAAAGGGGGCAGGAGAGACATTTTTCTGGGAACAAGAGAATGCCAGGGCTATGTAGAACCATGTACATTCGGAGAAGGAAAAGGAGCTTATGATTCCCGTAAAGAACTTGCCTTTGGACCTATGTATCATGGAATCACTTATGCAGATGAAGCGTATTCGGAATCAACAAAAGGAAAAATGACAGTTCGTTTCTGGACACCTGTAATGCGAAATGGAATCATTGAATTCATAAGACCTGAGGAGTGCCCGCTTCAAAAAACGATCCGTGAAATGGGCATAAAGTCCTTTGGTGAGACGACAGACAACTTTTCAGGTTTACAGGAATTTGGGGAGGTTTGCTGATGGGACTTTTACAGCAGGCTTATCTGACTTATGAAACTCATAAGGATCTTGTCGGACGGTATGTCAATGATCAGGAGCCACTGGCGCCACTGGCACATGTTCTGACACGCGCACAGATCGTGATAACAATTGACCAGGATGGAAAATTTGTTAGAGCAGTAAAAAGAGATAAAAATGAGCCAAAAGTAATTATTCCTGTAACCGAAGAGTCTGCTGGAAGAACCAGTGCTCCATGTGCGCATCCACTCTGTGACCAGATCAAATTTGTTGCACCTTATGACAGCGAAAAGCATGCTCTTTATTTAAAGCAATTGAAAGATTGGGAGGAGTCAGAATACTCACATCCAATTCTTCATGCTGTATTGAAATATATAGAGGGAAAAACGATTCTGAATGATCTGGTCGGCGACCAAATTATAAAGCTGAACAAAAATGGTATTCCCGAGAACGAGAAGGATCTTATTTGCTGGAACATTGTCGGAATGGAAAGTGATAATGGCGAATGCTGGAGAAATCCTGACTTGATCTCAGATTATATCAACTA
>CACXCB010000132.1 GCA_902766005.1 uncultured Erysipelotrichaceae bacterium
CGTGTTTATAGCCATAGGAAAAGGAGGCACTCTTTCGAATGTCTCCTTAACTTAAGACTTGGTTTCACTTACTTTGCGTAAGATCCAAATTGTTGGCATCCTCTTTTTCAGTCAATCAGTTTCAGATATCGGAAGGCATTGTATATGCCGTCATCATTGACATCGGTGGTAATGTAGTCTGCAGCTTCTTTGATCTCTGTTCCGCCGTTTCCCATAGCGACATTGAAACCACACAATTCAAACATGGAAAGGTCGATTTTCGCATCTCCGAAGGCAATGGTATCTTCCTTTGAGGCATGCAGGTATTCCAATAATACCTCAATGGCCTTTTTCTTAGTGATGCCGGCTGGGCCAAGATCTCCGAAGATTGCCATTTCACCTTTTCCGCCCCATGTATTGGCAATCATATCCGGGAATTCCTCTTTGGAATCCAGGTGATCCTGATAGGTGTGCAGGACAAAACTGATCTTATTGACATCACTCCTATATCTTTCATCACCTTCAATGAAGAAGAAAGATTTTTTGATTCTTTCCGCCTCAGCTGTCCGGTCAACGCTTGCAGCGCCTTTTCCTTCACGGTATCTTGCGAAAGCATCCGGTCCCTGTTCTAGGAATGTCTGATCAACAAATCTTCCCGGATTTGCCTCAAGAATAATTCCCATGTTTCGTTCCGTGCACCAGTCTACAACATGCTTTGTCTGTTCATAAGTCAGGCTCTGGTGCATCAGCACTTTGTCATGATCTTCCACATAACCGCCGTTAGCCAGAATCATTCCATCCAGTTCCGGCAAGTCTCTTTGTAAAACTTCTGCTTTGGAACAGCCTGTACAGATGTATACGCGATGTCCGTTCTTTCTGGCAAGGTCAATAGCGGTTTTTGCACTGGCAGGTGTTTTTGCCTGGTAATCGATGAGTGTTCCGTCAACGTCTAAAAATATAATTTTCCCCATAGTTTCTTTCTCCATATGTATTATACAAAAATAAACAGGAAGTTTCAGAAAAAATAAAATATTATGATATGATTGTCTCAGTAAACCAAGATGAATAATGACGGAGGTTCATATGGAACGTTTTTTACATATGGCAGGCATGGTGATCATGGTTGTAAGCATTGCGATAGGCATTGTTATTGCTTTGAGTATCCCTTATGCTTTGGACGGTATCCTGTATGCTTTGCCTTTATATGCGTTATTTCTTGGAGGTTTAGTGGGCCTTTTCCTTTTCGGAAAGAAGCTGTCATCAGAACATGACGGCAAACAGGATGTGAAATCCTTCAAGCAGACTGTTGGTGAGGGAAAAAATATCTCTGTACAAAGACAAGAGCCTGCTTTTCAGGAAGAACATAAATCTGTTTCCTTGGAAAAGAAGGAATCAGATGAACAGAAGGATGATCCCGGTCTATTTACCGCAAAGCTGTTAAAAACAGGTGAAAGCAAAGTAGAACTGATCAAAAACATACGCACGCTTAAGAACTGCAGCCTTGCCGAAGCAAAAAGGATTGCAGAGGAAGGCGGAGAGATTGCTTCTACCCATGATAAGTTTACAGCGCTGCAATGGTATTACCACTTTGCCGGAACAGACAGTGTAGTACAAATAACCAACCTTCATACATACGGCATATGGAAAGTGAATACCATTGAGCGTATCGGTAAAATGGAAGCAGAAGCACAATACATCTTATTGTCACGAAAGGGGATTTATACAGAAGTGGAAAAGATGGACTGTTCCGGAAATGAATCTTTGGATGCACGTACATACAAAGTCAGCGACAAAAGGCTTCTGTTGAATGCTGTCAAAGACATGGTCGGATTTGATTACGAGCAGATAGAAGCCTGGATCAGGGATGATAATCTGATCATCAGGAATATCGATGCAAAGACAAAAGAGGCATTGGATATTGTTTTGTCGGTTCTCTCAAGATATACTCCTGCAGCACCGTCTCAACCACAGCCGCAGACTACCCCTGAACCTGTAAAGACAAATGAACAAGCCCCTTTCAGCGTAACTGCCTTGCATGCAGGAAACAAGAAGATTAAAATGATCAAAGCAATCCGCCATCTGACCGGAAAAGGCCTTGTCGAGGCAAATGAAATTGCAGAGCAACTTGGGTATATCGGCCAGGCAAAAGATAAGTCCGATGCATTGTATTGGTATTATCAGTTTTCACAGTCGGATTATGTGGTAAATATTTCTGGAGTAGAGGCATACGGACATTATAACGTGGAAATCCGCAATGCAAACGGATATTCATTCAAAACAGCAATGCAGAATGCAGGAAAACTGTATGCCGAAGTAAAATCATACAATCTTGGCATGAACGGATACGTTGCCAGAGTTGTCAAGAATGAAGCACAAGGAACAAAGAATAAATCACTGAAACGATTGAAAATGATGATCGGGGAAGATCTTCTCGGATTTGTTTTATGTGACATGTTTGGATTAACACAGGAAGAATTCAACGATATTATGAAACAGGATGATCCTGTCTTGCATCATCTCACAGATAAGGATGTGGATATGCTGAATGAAACGGCCAGTATTCTCTCAGCAGTAACAAAAAGAAGAAATGCCGAACAACAAGAGCATCATTTGAGTCTGGAGGCTATCAAAAAAGAAAACATCAAAAAGACATGGCAAAACATTACAGAGGCAGAAGGTGCATATCTGATTGGAGCCGGTGATACAAAGAAGACTATGCCATGGCTGGATTTTGCGGGTGAAATGTATCTGTATCTGAAACCGGTACGTCTTGAGGATATCCGTATACACATGTATCCTTCGACAAAGGAAAAGCTGACAGGCATCAATTTGGAGAAGGATAATCTCATCCCGTTCCTGCAGAGATGCGCCGAGGACGGATTGACAAAAGTATATGTTGTATCACCGGAAAACAGAACAAGCATTGATACCGCACAGTTTTTGAAACATGCCGATTCCATCATTGAAGAAAAGGGCAGAAGCTTAAGAAGAACCATGTATGAAAGCACCTTTTACAAGCAACGTTACAATTCTCTTGATGAACAGACACGATATAACGAAGCGGGAGATTTACTGTACAGTGCATGGATGAATTCCTGTAAAAATGTAAACTGGTATTTCAATCATGGGATTGTTTTTACCTATACAGATCTGCCACAGAAACAGGATGGCGTGACAGTATATACGCAAAGTGCATGGAACAGGGTACAGGAGTGGATGAACAAGGATCCGGATCTTGAAGGGAAACTGACAGCGGAAGGTGATCATGATACAATTGTCATCCCTCAGCCTGCAGGCTACCATACATTATTAAATCCTGAAAAGGAGCATTATGTTCCGGTATTTACAACGATAAAACATGCCAGAGGCATTCAACAGACAATTCTTTCCAAAGAAGAAAATCTGTGTATTGTTGCCGTTACTTTTGAAGACCTGAAAACCATGGGTGACAAGATAAAGGGCATTGTGATAGATCTGGAATCTTTCGGTTATCGGATTAACAGAACGGAATTCAATGAGGTACAGGAGGTGTTGAACGAGAAGGTTGGGATATCCATCTGGGATAAAGTCCGTACCACTGACAAAGCACCGCAGTTTAAAAGATATGATCTTTCCTTCATGCAGGAACAGGAAGGCAGGCAGGGAACATCCGGAGTCGGATCCAAATCCGTATGGCATGATATCATTGGAAAGAAATGGCGTCTGACAACACAACTGGAAGAAAAGAGAATCTGGTTCCTGAGCCAATTTGTCAAGGAGGACGGATCATTCGATAAGTATTGCCTGGATTATGAAATGGCATCGGATGCACACTATGAATTTACAAGTGAAAAGGATGTCAGGGGACTCTTCTATCAGGAAGGGGATGAGGAATTATATCTCGATGAAATCTTCAGCCGTTACCTGAAAGAACATACCGGAGAAGAGCTTCTGAAAGAAATACAGAAGTACATTACCGCTACATACCATTTTGATTAAACATGCATATGAGCCTGATCATTGAAAGATCAGGCTTATTTTTATACAATGGAAAAGGTGAGGTGAATAAAATGAAAATCAGTCTGGTTGAACCGTTAAATGTCAGAAAAGAAGTCATCGAAGCGTTATCGGAAAAACTGATCAAGGAAGGCCATACATTTGTATCCTACGATACATTGTCCAAAGATGAAGAAGAATTAAAAAAAAGATGCAAGGACAGCGACATTGTCATGATAGCCAATCATCCTTTTTCTGCATCTGTCATTGAAGCTGCAGAGAATCTGAAGATGCTGGATGTGGCCTTTACAGGTATCGATCATGTTGCACTTGATGCATGTAAAGAAAAGAATATCATGGTATGCAATGCAGCAGGATATTCGACACAGGCTGTTGCCGAGCTGGTCATTGGTATGGCAGTGGATGGTATGCGTAATGTAGCCAAAGCAAATGATGTGGTAAGAAAAGGCGGTACAAGTGCCGGTATCGGCGGCAGGGAAATAGCCGGAAAGACAGTAGGTATTATCGGTCTAGGGGCAATCGGCATGCAGTGTGCAAAACTGTTCCTGGCATTCGGCGCAAAGGTTATCGCCTATAACAGAAGCCAAAAACAGGAGGCGATTGATTTAGGCATTGCATACAAATCATTAGATGAAGTATTGTCTATTAGTGATATCGTGTCCCTGCATCTTCCAAACAATGCCGAGACAAAAGGATTGATCTCCAAAGAAAAGATCGCCTTAATGAAAAAGAATGCTTTGTTCATCAACTGCGCAAGAGGACCGATTGTCGATAATGCAGCACTTGCTGAGGCTTTAAACAACGATGAGATCGGTTTTGCCTGTATCGATGTCTATGACATGGAACCCCCGATTCCTGCAGATTATCCCTTGCTGCATGCAAAGAATACGCTGTTAACACCTCATCAGGCATTTATTTCCGAAGAAGCGATGGAGAGGCGTGCAAAGATTGTATTCGATAATGTGTATGCTTATCTGGAACAGAATCCCGTAAATGTATGCAAACTCTGAAGAGGATGAAACATTGATGAAATAATCCTTCATTCATGCAAGTAATTCTTTACAATTTGCTTATTTTTTACTAACATAATAAAGTCTTTATAGGGATTGGAAGGATGGCACTATGGCAAACAAGTTTACAACACTTTCCATTGCAGGATTTAAAATCAATATAAGACGTTTTTATGCGGAAAACAGGATCAGCCTTTAGCACATCTAGAGGCTGATTTTTTCATGGAAGAAGGAGGAAGATATGAAGAAAGTAGCAGTCATCATGGGAAGCGACAGCGACCTTCCCGTCATGCAGAAAACATTTGGTGCTCTGGAAGAATACGGCATTCCGTATGAGGCACATATTTATTCAGCGCATCGTACACCGAATGAGGTAGCAGGCTTTGCTGAAAAAGCATATGCGAACGGCTTTGGCGTGATTATTGCCGGTGCAGGCATGTCGGCTGCTCTTGCAGGTGTCATTGCTGCCCATACAACATTGCCGGTGATCGGCATTCCTCTGAAATCAGCAGCACTGGAAGGTGTGGATGCACTGTTATCAACAGTCATGATGCCTAGCGGCATCCCGGTCGCAACAGTGGCTATTGACGGGGCAAAGAATGCTGCATATCTTGCAGCACGCATTCTGGCTTTGTCCGACGAAGAGCTGATACAGAAAATTCAGGAAGATAAAGACAAACAGAAAAACAGCGTGTTAAAGAAAGATGAAAAATTACAGGAAACCATCAGGGAGAGACAGAATGGATAAGAGTTACAGTAATAGTTATAAGGAAGCCGGTGTTGATGTTACCGCCGGTTATAAAGCAGTAGAACTGATGAAGTCTCATGTCGCAAGAACAAAGATTGCAGGTGTTGCCGATGACATCGGTGGTTTCGGCGGCATGTTTATTCCGAATATGCAGGGTATGAAAAAGCCTGTCTTTGTCTCCGGCACGGACGGTGTAGGCACAAAGGTCAAGCTGGCATTTATGCTGGACAAGCATGATACGGTCGGCGTCGACTGTGTTGCCATGTGTGTCAATGACATCATCTGCACCGGTGCAAAACCGTTGTTCTTCCTGGATTATATTGCCTGTGGCAAGAACATTCCGGAAAAAATAGCATCGATTGTCAAAGGCGTAGCCGATGGCTGTGTAGAATCAGGTTGTGCTCTGATCGGTGGGGAAACAGCAGAACATCCGGGCATGATGCCTGTTGAGGAATATGATCTTGCGGGTTTCAGCGTCGGTATTGTCGATGAAGAAAAGATCCTGAACAAGGAAGATGTCAATGAAGAAGATGTCATCATCGGTCTGGCTTCTTCAGGTGTGCATTCCAACGGCTTCTCACTTGTACGCAAAGTATTCGATATTGAAAAGGGAGAGTCCCTGAATCAATATTCCGAAAGACTTGGAAAACCATTGGGAGAAACATTGCTGACACCGACAAAGCTGTATGTCAAACCGGTACTGCATGTTCTGGAAAAGGCAAAGGTAAAATCCATAGCCCATGTAACAGGCGGAGGATTTTATGAGAATCTGCCGAGAGCGTATGGAAAAGAACTAAATGCAGTGGTTAAAAAAGGAAGCTGGCCGGTATTGGAAATCTTCAAACTGATCCAGGAAAAGGGAAACATTCCCGAACATGACATGTTCAATACATTCAATATGGGAATCGGCATGGTTCTGATTGCTGAAAAAAGTGAAAAGGATGTGATCCTTGCTTCCCTGAAGGAAGATGGTGTGGATGCATATGTGATCGGCCATATGGAAAAAGGTGATCATTCTGTCATCATTGAGGACTGATATGGTAAAAAAAGCGGTATTTGTTTCCGGTGGCGGAACAAACTTACAAGCCCTGATTGATCAGGGAATTCACATTGATCTGGTGTTGTCTTCACGAAGTGATGCGTACGCCTTACAAAGAGCTGAAAAAGCAGGTATTCCTTCTGTCGTATGTGGCAGAAAGCAGTTTGCATCACAACAGGAATATGATGAGGCAATTGTCAGAATACTCCAAGAGAATGCAATCGACATGGTCATTCTTGCAGGATTCCTAAGCATTCTCGGAGAAACAGTAATCAAGGCATATCCGGATAGGATTCTGAATGTACATCCATCCCTGATACCTTCCTTTTGCGGCAAAGGCTACTATGGCTTAAAGGTACATGAGGAAGCATTGAAAAGAGGGGTAAAAGTTACCGGTGCAACAGTACATCTGGTCAATGAGATTCCGGATGGCGGAAGAATTCTTTTACAGAAGGCTGTGTACATTCAGGAAGGTGACACGCCGGAAATCTTACAGAAACGAGTGATGGAAGAAGCGGAATGGATTCTGCTTCCACAGGCAGCAAGAATGCTGGAAAAACAGATAGAGGAGGAAAAAGCATGCAGGCAGTAAATCTTTATGACTATTTAAAACAGAATGAGTACCCGGGAAGAGGGATTGCCATCGGTAAAACACCATGCGGCAGAAAAATCAGAATTGCTTACTTCATCATGGGCAGAAGCGAGAACAGCAGAAACCGTGTCTTCGTGGAAGAAAATGACGGTATCCGCACAGAAGCATTCGATCCGTCCAAGATGGTGGATCCTTCTCTGATTATCTATGCACCTGTCAGAGTATATGAGGATACGACAATCGTTACCAACGGTGATCAGACAGATACAATCTACTATGCCCTTGAAGAAGGCAAAACATTTGAAGATGCATTGCGTACAAGAACCTTTGAACCGGATGCACCCAACTTCACGCCTAGAATTTCCGGCATTGTCAAAGGTGGCAATTATTCCCTGTCCATTTTGAAGAGTGCTGATGGTAATCCGGAAAGCACACAGCGACAGTTCTTTGACTATAACGATGAACTGCCTGGATACGGACATATTATTCATACATATGCCGAAAATGGCAATCCGATTCCATCCTTTGCGGGCGAGCCGGTATTGTATGAAATGGTAAAAGAGCCATTGGATCTTTATGCAGAACATATTTGGGAAGCATTGAATCCTGACAATAAAGTTTCTCTGTTTGTGCGTTCCATCAACATCGAAACAGGCGAAACAGAAACAATCATCTACAATAAAAATGAGAAATAGGAGGAGATCATGAAAGAACTTGCATTAAAATACGGCTGTAATCCAAATCAGAAACCATCCCGCATCTTCATGGAAGAGGGAGAACTTCCCGTTACTGTCTTAAACGGCAGACCGGGCTATATCAACTTCATGGATGCCTTGAACAGCTGGCAGCTTGTCAAAGAGCTGAAAGAGGCTACCGGCATGCCTGCAGCAGCAAGCTTCAAGCATGTTTCTCCTGCCGGAGCTGCAGTAGGTCTTCCGCTCAGTGACGTTGAAAGGCAGATTTATTTTACCGGAGATCAGGAACTTTCCCCGATTGCATGCGCATATGCAAGAGCAAGAGGCGCCGACCGTATGAGCTCTTATGGTGATTTTGCAGCGTTGTCTGATATCTGTGACAAGGACACTGCCCTTTTAATCAAGAAGGAAGTTTCCGACGGTGTCATCGCGCCGGGTTATACCGATGAGGCACTGGAAATTCTGAAATCCAAGAGAAAGGGGAGCTATAATGTCATCCAGATTGATCCGGATTATGTACCTGCCCCATTGGAAAGAAAACAGGTTTTCGGTATTACCTTTGAACAGGGAAGAAATGAAATCAAGATTGATGATTCCCTTTTCACAAATGTCGTTACAAAGGAAAAGAATCTTCCCGAAGAAGCAATCCGTGATTTAAAGATCGCTTTGATCACATTGAAATACACACAATCCAATTCTGTTGCTTACGCAAAGAACGGACAGGCAATCGGTGTAGGTGCAGGACAGCAGTCCCGTGTACATTGCACAAGACTTGCCGGAAACAAGGCAGATAACTGGTGGTTAAGACAGAATCCGAAAGTACTGAGCCTGCCGTTTAAGAAGGATATCCGCAGAGCTGATCGCGACAATACCATCGATGTATATATCTCTGAAGATTACGATGATGTATTGAGAGAAGGGACATGGCAGCTGTTCTTTGATGAAAAGCCGGATGTTTTCACAAAGGAAGAAAAGAGAGCGTGGCTGGATCAGATGAGCGGTGTTTCCCTGGGCTCCGATGCATTCTTCCCGTTTGGCGACAATATTGAAAGAGCACATAAGAGCGGTGTTGCTTACATTGCCCAGCCGGGCGGATCCATCCGTGATGACAATGTCATCGAAACATGTGACAGATATGGCATTACCATGGTATTCAACGGCGTGCGTCTGTTCCATCACTAAGAGGTAAATCATGAGAGTACTTGTTGTGGGATCCGGCGGGCGTGAACATGCCGTGATCCGTAAACTAAAAGAAAGCCCGGAAGTCACAGAGATTATCTGTGCACCGGGTAACGGAGGTATCTCCGCTGATGCCGAATGTATCAATGTCAAAGCTACTGATATTGAAGGCATGGTAAGCCTTGCTTTGGAAAAGCAGGTGGATTTCTGTGTAGTTACACCGGATGATCCGTTAGCCATGGGAATGGTAGATGCCATGGAAGAAAAGGGCATTGCCTGCTTTGGCCCAAACAAAAAAGCAGCAATTATTGAAGCATCCAAAGCTTTCTCAAAGGATCTGATGAAGAAGTATCATATTCCTACTGCGGCTTATGAAATCTTCTCCGATCCGGATCAGGCAATGGCTTATATCCGTAAAAACAACCGTTATCCGGCAGTCGTCAAAGCAGACGGACTGGCTTTGGGAAAAGGTGTTTTGATTGCACAGGATGAAAAAGAAGCAGAAGAGGCATTAAAGGAACTGATGATTGACAAGGCTTTCGGCGATTCCGGAAACCAGGTTGTTGTGGAGGAATTCATGACAGGCGTAGAAGTCAGTGTATTGGCCTTTACAGATGGTAAGACCATTAAACCGATGGTTTCCTCCATGGATCATAAGCGTGCAAACGATAACGATGAAGGTTTAAATACCGGTGGCATGGGCACCATTGCACCATCTCCTTTCTACACAAAGGAAATTGCACAAAGATGCATGGATGAAATCTTTGTCCCGACAATCCGGGCTTTGGAAACAGAAGGCAGGACATTCAAGGGATGTCTGTACTTCGGCTTAATGTTGACAGAAGACGGACCGAAGGTTGTGGAATACAACTGCCGTTTCGGTGATCCGGAAACACAGGTTGTATTGCCTTTATTAAAGAGTGATCTGTTTGCGATCATGAAGGCGACAAGAGAAGGCACGCTGGATCAGACGGAAGTGGAGTGGTCTGCTAAAGCTTGTGCATGCGTTATTGAGGCAAGTGGCGGATATCCGGAAAGCTATAAGAAGGGTTATGAGATTCATGGCTTAGATGATAATGGGCAACATCAGGGCGTGATTGTATATCATGCCGGGACAAAAAAAGAAGATGGAAAGTTCTATACAAACGGAGGAAGAGTGCTTGGCTTAACCGCAATCGGTGATACGCTTGCTGAAGCACTGGAACAATCCTATGCAGCTGTAAAAGAAGTGACTTTTACAGATATGCACTATAGAACAGATATCGGCAAAAAGATCAAGGAGGCTGCATGAGCGTTTATCGCTGTTTTGTAGAAAAGAAAAAACCATTTGCGGTAGAAGCAGAAGGCGTATATAACGATTTGACGGTTGTATTGCGCAATGATCATATTCAGTCTGTCAGAGTCTTGAACCGTTATGATCTCGAAAATCTTGACAGGGAAGACTATGAACAGGCAAGACTGACAATTCTTTCAGAACCGCAGGTAGATGATATTTACGATGAAACCGCACCGGAACCGGAAGACGGTGAATGGGTACTGGCAGTGGAATATCTGCCGGGACAGTTCGATCAGCGTGCCGATTCCTGCGAGCAGTGCATTCAGCTTTCAACATGCAAACAAAGACCGAATGTAAAAACAGCAAGAATCTACTATATCAAGGGAGCTCTTACCGATGAAGACAAGGCCAAGATTGAAGATGCTTTAATCAATCCGGTAGAATCCCGTAAGGCAAAACTGGAAAAACCTGAAACCATTCTGCAGTCTTTCCCTAAACCTGATTTTCCCGAGCAGGTAGACGAATTTATTACAATGGATGAAGCAGACAGAAAAGAAATGCGCAAATCTATGGGACTGGCTATGGATGAAGCAGATCTTGCCTTTCTGCAGGATTACTTCAAAAATGAGGAAAAGAGAAATCCGACAATTACGGAAATCCGTGTCATTGATACATACTGGTCGGATCATTGCCGTCATACGACATTCAACACCATTCTCGAAGATATTCAGATTGATGATGATGAGATTCTGGAAACCTACAAGAATTATCTTGAATTGAGAAAGACGATTTATACTGATAAGGAAAAACCTGTCTCCTTGTGGGATCTTGCCACAATCGGCACAAAGGCATTGAAGAAGGCCGGCAAACTGCAGGACTTTGATGAATCCGAAGAAATCAACGCATGTTCCGTCAAAATCAAGGTGAATGTTGAAGGAAAAGAAGAGGACTGGCTGCTGATGTTCAAGAATGAGACACACAACCATCCTACCGAAATTGAACCGTTCGGTGGAGCGGCGACCTGTCTTGGCGGTGCGATCAGAGACCCTCTGAGCGGCAGAAGCTATGTGTATCAGGCAATGCGTGTAACCGGTGCTGCAGATCCTTTGAAGCCGATTGAGGAAACCATGAAGGGCAAACTGCCACAGCGTAAAATTGTTACTACTGCTGCAGCCGGTTACAGCTCTTATGGCAACCAAATCGGACTTGCAACCGGACATGTCCATGAAATCTACCATCCGGGATATGTCGCAAAGCGCATGGAAGTTGGCGGGGTCATTGCCGCAGCTCCTAAGGAGAACGTTGTCAGAGAAAGACCACAGCCGGGTGACATTGTCATTCTGCTGGGTGGTAAGACCGGACGTGACGGATGTGGCGGGGCTACAGGCTCTTCCAAGTCTCATACAATCGAATCCCTGGAAACATGCGGTGCGGAAGTACAGAAGGGTAATGCACCGGAAGAAAGAAAACTGCAAAGACTGTTCCGTAATCCGGAAGCTACCCGTCTCATCAAGCGCTGTAATGACTTCGGGGCAGGCGGTGTCTCTGTTGCGATCGGTGAATTGGCAGATGGGTTGTTAATTAACCTGGATCTTGTACCGAAGAAATATGAAGGTCTCGATGGAACAGAGCTGGCAATCTCTGAATCACAGGAAAGAATGGCAGTCGTCTGCGCCAAAGAAGATGTAGAAAAGTTCCGTGCACTTGCCGATGAAGAAAATCTGGATTCCACGGTTGTGGCTGAAGTCACGGAAGAAGCAAGACTGGTCATGGAACTGGAAGGCAGAAAAGTAGTCGATATTTCCAGAGCATTCCTGAATACAAACGGTGCAAGCAGATATGCCAATGCGCATATTGTTGCACCTGTAGAAGAGAAGGCAGAAACAGAGGGTTCTTTGAAAAAGAATCTTCTTGAAAAGCTTTCTTCATTAAACGGTTGCAGCCAGAAAGGCCTTGTGGAAAGATTTGATTCTACCATCGGTGCCGGAACAGTGTTAATGCCTTTTGGCGGCAAATATCAGCTGACACCGGAACAGACAATGGCTGCAAAGATTCCTGTCCTTGGTAAAGAGACGGATACATGCTCTTTGATGGCATATGGATATGACCCGTATATTTCTTCTGCATCACCATACCTTGGTGCACAGTATGCGGTGATTACTTCACTTGCCAAGATCATCGCAGCATCGGGAACAAGAAAGCATGCGTGGATGTCATTCCAGGAATTCTTCGGCCATACATCCGAAGATCCAAAGAGATGGGGATCACCGATGTCTGCATTACTTGGCGCATTAAAAGCACAGATGAATCTCGGTATTGCGGCAATCGGCGGTAAGGACTCCATGTCCGGTACCTTCGAAGATATTGATGTTCCTCCGACACTGATTTCCTTTGCGGTATCTGTTTCCAAAGCAGGCAATGTCATTTCTTCTACCGCGCAGGCAAAAGACCATTATCTGTATCTCTTAAAGCCTGAAACAAAGCAGGATGGACGACTGGATTATGAAAGTATCAGTACCATCTTTGATAAAGCTGAGAATCTGATTGCGCAAAAGAAGGTAAAATCCTGCCGTGTCGTAGAAAAGACAGTTTCTGAAGAGCTGTTTGCGATGCTGGTTGGAAACGGACTTGGCTTTAAAGCGGAAGCAGACTTCACAGATTTCTTTGCGAGAGATTTCGGCGCATTCATCATGGAAACGGAAGAACCGATTGATGCAATTCTGCTTGGAAAGACACAGGAAAAATATGTCTTTGAAACAAAAGAAGAATGCATTGATATGAAAGAGCTGCAGGATGCTTGGGAAGGCAAACTGGAATCTGTATATCCGTATCTGACAAAACAGGATGAACAGAATATTCCTTCCATTCAATGCGAAAAGGAAAAAGATCTCCATGCATCCTATACTGTTGAAAAACCACATGTTCTGATCCCTGTTTTCCCGGGAACAAACTGTGAATGGGATACGGCAAGAGCATTTGAAAAATATGGCGCAGAAGCAGAAATCTTTGTGATTCATAACCGTACACCGGAACAAATCGAAGAGAGTGTCGATGCCTTTGCCAAGGCCATCAGAAACAGCCAGATCATCATGATTCCGGGTGGATTCTCCGGTGGGGATGAACCGGATGGATCCGGTAAATTCATTACGGCATTCTTCCGCAATCCGAAGATCAAGAGGGAAGTAGAGGATCTGTTGGATCGCCGTGAAGGCTTGATGTGCGGTATCTGTAACGGATTCCAGGCACTTGTCAAGCTTGGTCTTGTTCCGTATGGAAAGATCATTGAAACAGATGCGCATTGTCCGACTCTGACATTCAACACGATCGGCAGACACCAGAGCATGCTCGTACATACAAAAGTTGTTTCGAACAAGTCACCATGGTTGAAGTATGCAGATCTGAATGAAGTGCATACCGTGGCCATTTCCCATGGAGAGGGCAGATTTGTGGCAGAGAAGGAAGTTCTCGATGAACTGATCCTGAATGGGCAGATAGCAACGCAGTATGTTGATCTCGATGGTACTCCGACAACGAATATCCGCTATAATCCAAATGATTCTGTTTACGCTATTGAAGGCATCACTTCAAAAGACGGAAGGGTCTTCGGAAAGATGGGTCATTCAGAAAGATCGGGAGATCATCTGTATGTCAATATACCGGATCAAAACCCACAGGATCTGATCTTCAAAGGTGCAGTAGAATATTTCAAATAGAATAAGAAAAGAGGCTGAGAA
>CACXCB010000133.1 GCA_902766005.1 uncultured Erysipelotrichaceae bacterium
CCAATCTTATGCCGACCTTTCAGTTATTCCGATAAAAAAGAGAAAGTGCGCATAAAAAGGCACTTTCTCAATAAAATATCGGAATAACTATAAGGTTCAGATAAGACCTGAAAGCCGGAGAATCATATCTTCATCATCTTCCCATATTGCAGGAACCGATTTTTGAACGGTAGATTTTGACTCTATTTTTTCAAGAGCAGCACGCTTCATTTCGGTATCCGCGTACGCATATACTCTTGTACTTTCTGAGTTTGAGTGACCCATAAACTGCGCCAGCAGTTCCAAAGGCATTCCTGCGCGATACAGATGCATGGCGCGTGTATGTCTGATCATGTGCGGATGCAGATGTCCCGGCATTTCGGAACACTGCGGTGCTGCCAAAGAGCAATATTTATCCATAAAATCGGCGGCAGTATCATGTGACATTTTATGGCGCATTCCATGCGAAACTGTGTAAAAGACATATTCTTCGCTGTTGGAATGTTCACCGGCATGAAATCTGCTGAGATATCTTTTGCAATGCTGCACAGTTTTCGGAAGCAGCGGAACCGTCCGTGTTTTACCGCCTTTGCCGTGCAAGTATGCTATGGGGTGTTCAGCGTTCAGCCGAAGATCCTTTATCCTCATTCCGAGAAGCTCAAAGCATCTTGCTGCAGTATCATACATCAGCACCATAAAAGTGAGATCACGAAGCCCTGTTTTCTTACCTGGGTCTGGTTGCTGTAACAAGGCTGTCAAAGCATTTTCGGACAGGAATTCCACTATCTTACCATGTTCATTTTTAGTCGGTATTTTCAAGCTGTCCGTGTATAGTGAAATATGTGTGCAGTCAACTATTCCTGCATAATCAAAGAAGGAGCGAAGAACCATAAGGCGCTGATTTCTTGTACTTGCGCTGCATTTCCTTTCAGCTTCCAGCCAGTCGAGAAATTCCAGAATAACCTTCCTGTCAATGACCGAAAAGCTGATCTTGATGACTGAATATCCCTTTACTTCCCGAAGAAACTTAACGAAAAGATTGATCGCCTGCCGGTATGATGTTATCGTGTTTTCGCTTAAGCATCTTTGTTTTGGAAGGTATTCTGTCAGAAACTTTCGTACTGTTTCAAAGAAATCACTCATCATCGCTCACCTCCGGTATCAGACTTTCTGAGGCACTGTCATCGAAACCGCTCATTTTTTCAAAAATACTGGGGACAAGATGAATGTAGTAATATGTATCGGAAATCTGAGCGTGACCCATATATGCACTCAGATACGGGATCATTGCATCAAGATCCTTGCCCTCTTTCATCCACTGATACAAGCGGTGCGTAGCAAAAGTATGACGAAAGTCATAGGGACGGGGATTCTGCTTCCCTGAGAACTGTATATTTGCTTTTTTTAGAGTAATACGAAAGGTTTTGTCCAACCATACCTTTGTATAGATCCTGTCATTAGAATCCGGAAAGAACTGCTTCCTGTTCGGCATAACTGCTGAAACGGAACTGTCATAGTTACGAAGCATTTTGGTGACGTCGTCCGCCATCATTACGATCCTGCTTTTATGCGCTTTGCTTTCTATGATATCAATACGCCCTTTATCGAGATCAACATCTTTCCTGAGAAGTTTTCTCGCCTCGGGAGGACGAAGTCCACAGCAATAAAGCAGCTTTACAAGCGCTGGAATCACCAAATGACGAACCGGAAAATTTCTTTTGTACGGAAGGCTGTCAAGCACATTCCATATCGCTGTTATCTCCGCTTCCGTGTAAATATGCGGAGCGTTAGCTTTTCCTTTTGGCGTAAAGGAAGCCGGAATTATGTATGCTTC
This sequence comes from uncultured Erysipelotrichaceae bacterium, assembly GCA_902766005.1. Lineage (GTDB taxonomy): Bacteria > Bacillota_I > Bacilli_A > Erysipelotrichales > Erysipelotrichaceae > Bulleidia. Next base: position 1,814 of record CACXCB010000133.1, read on the forward strand.
TTCGCCTATGCAATTAAGATATTTTGCAAATTCACGGATCGGAAATATGCGATTACGGAGAGTGTTTCTGCATTCATTTTCTTTACGCACAGACCAGGACAAACATATTTCTTTGCTAAGCGTCTTCTCACCGGGAAAGTTTTCCAAACAAAACATATCGAATTTATGAAGGATACGGCTTGTTTCTTCATAAGAATAGCCAAGAGCGTTCTTCTGTGCGATGAACTGCTCCAGTTGATCAGCAAATCCACTGTAAAATACATAGCTCATAAATGCGCCTCCTCTCTGCCGAAAACAAGAGAAAGGGCGCAGCGTTTAAGCCCTTCTTCCTCAACAGACAGATAAGGCTTCATTGAATTCATCTGAGTGTGTCCGAGCATCTGCTGTATCAGATCCATGGGAATATCGTTTTTTAACAGCGATGTTCCGAATGTCCTGCGAAAGCTGTGAAATCCGCGGCGGCGTTCAGTATCATAAATACCGGTTCGTTTCATATATTTTGTAACCACTGTCCCAAATGTTCTGCTTTTAATTGGGCGTTTCTTGCCTACGTCACAAATAAAAATATGCGGAAGATCACATACGGGGCGCCCATGCAAAAGATAATCTGCGACAGCATTTCCTGCTTCTGACGGCAAAGGAAGCGACAGTGGCACGCCGGTCTTGTGTTGAACGATATTGACGGTTTTGCTCTTCCAATCGATATTTTCACGCCTAAGATCAGAAATGTCACAAGCCCGCAAACCGGTCTGCAGCGCAAGCAGCATTATTGCATAATCACGCTTCCCGATTGGAGTTGAACGGTCTGGAGCTTCGAGCAGACATTTGATCTCATCGTCGGTTAACGGTTCATGAAAGGTCTTTTTTGTTGCTGCCGCTTCGGGTAAAGCTACACTCAGATCTGTTACGACAGCACCTTTCTCATACAAGAACTGTAAAAACAACCTAATCGGATAGAAAAGGTTTCCTGCTCCACTCGGATAGTTTTTAGCAAGTTCAGTCACAGTTGTATTTACAAGAACCGGGGATAATGATTCTATAGAATTTATCCCAGAATCTTCCAGTGCAAACATGAACCTTCGAATCTTATTGACAAGCATATATACCGATGATTCTTTCAACCTGTTTTCGGAAATGAATGTGATGCAAAAATCCGAAAGTAATGCTGAAAATTCAGCCGTAGGATAACGCAGGCTCCATTTGGGAATTGTTTCAAGGGCTATTTTACCGGTTTCGTATATTTCGTTGATAAGCCATGCTGTTTTGCGGATGTTCTGATATGCCTGTCTTCGAAATGAACCTTTCTCATACTTCTCTCTGCTGTTGCTGACAAGGCTGTCCGTAAGTTTTTTTGAATAGTATTTCGTTCCATGCGCATAGTGATACCGAATGATAACAGACAATCCCTCCTCGGAATAATGTCTCACTGTGTTTGAGGCAAGTCCGGCAGATATCAATTCCTGCCTGACCCTCCACGCTAAGGCATATATATTTCCACATTCAGCGATCTGCTCGACAGTAGGCGGATCCGATGCAATGTATTGCATCGGTGATCCCCGCGAATAATCCCATCTGCTCAATGAACCGATATCTATGGTTTCTTCCGAAGAGTACTGCTTTATCATTTCGCAGCAGCGTCGTATAACCCTCCACTTTTCAATACCAAACCTACCGGAAATATGTTCATTATGCATCTCAAGCAGGAAATCATCTACCTGCTTAGAGTCAATTTCGTCAATGTTTCTTTCCTCAAAGAACCTGACGATAATTCTTAATCCTGTGTTACACATTTTAAGAGTCTTTTCGGACTTACCTGTCTGAGTGAGCAATTCTTTTACTCGTTCAATGGCTTCTTTTAGTTTGATCTTCTGCATATTTTTTCCTCCATGCATTTAATTTTTTGGGTTTACCCGTATTCTAATTATACATTTCTGGGAAAAATATGTCCATTATTATTCCGATATTTTATTGAGAAAGTGCCTTTTTATGCGCACTTTCTCTTTTTTATCGGAATAACTGAAAGGTCGGCATAAGATTGG
>CACXCB010000134.1 GCA_902766005.1 uncultured Erysipelotrichaceae bacterium
ATTTCTGGTGATGGGCTTGCTGATGGCGATAATATCGAGGTCCATACGACAGGTGTACAGACAACCGTTGGGATAAGTGCCAATACGATTGATTATCTTTTTATTGGGAGTAAAGCAGCCTGTAATTACAGTATCGAGAAAAAAGAAGGTTTTCTTGAAGTAACAGATCGAATTGATAAGCCGATTATTAATGTTGTCGCTAGAAGTCTGACTGCCTTATACGATGGAACAGAGCATTATATAGGTGGTTTTGAAAATAAAACCTTTGATATCAATGGGCATACATTCAGCATCTCTGGGATAAATGCTAACGCTTCATTAATACATGCGGGCTCAGTTGAGACAGTTATTACAGGTAAGGCAATTGTATATGATGAAGGTGGAAATGACGTCAGTAGTCAGTTCAATGTTAGTGTAAGCCCAGGCACATTGTGTGTAACTCCCCGAAATGTAATTATTAAATCTGGTTCATCTATTCGTGAATACAATGGATCATATTTATTCAATCCGCAGATTGATATAGAAGGCGATGGCTTCTTGGATGGAGACAAGCCTTATATTGCTGTGTCCGGAATGCAGCAGATAGTTGGAAAAAGCGATAATCTGTTTTCATACCAGTTTCCAGCTTCTGTAAGAACAGAAGACTATAATATTACACCAATATATGGGACTCTGGAAGTTATCGATCGAGGCAAGAAGCATCCTCTTGTAGTGACTCTTAAAAGTCAGGAGATTTTATATGATGCCGATGAACATACTGTTGCAGGGATTGAGGAAGAGGAACTGGTTATTGATGGAAATACATATCGTTTGAATATAGTAGATAAGCCGGCTACGGGGAGAACTGTGGGTGTATATCCCCATGCTGAGATTTTATCAGCTGTAATATATGATTCTGATGGCAATGATGTCACAGCACAGTTCAATCTTATTATTCGACATGGCACATTAATTATAAAATGCCGAAATATAACACTGATATCTGCCAGTGGTGAAAAAGAATATGATGGAATCCCTCTTTCAGTGGGTAAGCTTGAAATACAGGGAGATGGCTTGGCTGCTGGAGATGAAATCGAACCGATCTATACCGGTTCACAGCTTTTGGTAGGGCAATCTAAGAACACTTTTTCTTATTATTTCAGACAAAAGTTTGCCCGGAAAAACTATAACATTCGTTTAGTTGAAGGAACGCTAACTGTAAAACCCAGAAAAGTTCCTCTTGAAGTTTCGTTTGTTGGGGAGAGTCGATCATTTCTATATGATGGTGAAGAAAAAACGCTGCCACAATATGAGCATTTGATGTTTTATAGAAATGGAGTTCTGTTCAGTGCGCTCGGGATTACAAATGTTGTATCTGGAACAGAAGAAGGAATCTATATCCCTGGATTACCCACCAACCTTAAGATTGTAGATCAGTACGCAAATGATGTCACTGATCAGTTTCGAGTAATATTCACTCCAGGAAAGTTGACGATTCTTCACAATCCGGCATTTGATACTTTACCGGACAATAATGATATTGTGGAAAATCCGGCTTCTTATGACGAAACTGTTACGTCAAACGAATTGGAGGATAATGACAAGAGTTCCCAGGTTACTTCTCTTCCAGAAGAGTATGCCGGGGAAACTGTCCAAATGCCCAAGGATGTTTTGATATCTGAAGAGGAACATAAGGAGCCTGATTTTGATGATAATGATTCCAGTCCTGCAAATATTGAGAGTTCTGACAATGATATTCTTAATGAAGAGGATGAACTGTCTGAGGATAACAAACTGAAAGAAAGCGGTGATTCCGATCAGATTACTCCTTCCGTAGAAGAAATTGACGAATACGATATTGCAATCAATGATATCCTGAACCGGATATTCGAAAAAAAATCTTCGAATGATGTTAAAAAATATACTAGAAAAGAATTGGAGAATCTGTACCAGGACACAAAGGAACTTCTCCATGTCAAGGGAGATATTGACCCTGATTACCAGCATGCCTTGAAGCACTGGGATGAAAAGAGTGAGATTGCAATCCTGAGAAATCGCCTCGTTGACCAGGTCCCTGATATTACTTTACTTTCTGAAATCGAAGTTAGTGATAAAGAGTTCGAGCTTCTTTCAGAATATGCAAGAAAGAGAATTAATAATGCGCAGATAAATTCTGACTACGTGGCGGCAGACTTCTTATTTACCCTTACCATGGTACAGATTGGAATCAGGTATTATGAATACAACTTTTGGCCTCAGGTCGGGAAGGTGCTTCATGGAACAATCAGTCAGACAGAACGGAAATGGATAGGAAATACCGTCACAAAGACTCTTCATGTATTAGGAAAACCCGTTTACAGTGAGACCGAATATGTGACAAATATTCTGATGCACTGCTTTGTAGCAGATTCTTATGCATCCAGATTTTTTGACTACTTATTTTCCTTCTATCGAATTGATTTGGAACGAGATGTTTCCGGTATACAGCAAACAGATATTGACTATATATGTGACAGTATTATTAATCCGTACGCCAAACGGAAACAGTTGCTTTCCGACTATACAGCAATGTCTGTTCGGGCAGATCGAGAATATTGTAAAAGAGTCATTGAACAATCCCTATACATGATAGATTGTCGTTTCTGGGATGAGGATTTATATGAAGAAGACTCTCTGACCGGAAGACTTAGACAAAGATTTGATGAATGGTCAGACCACTCAGACTTTTATCAATCAGAAAAACAAAAAAACAAGCAGAAGATGTCTGGTGAACAGAGAATTCGAATGTTCCGCACCCCCCACCTCATATGTGACAATGATAATGGAACATTTA
>CACXCB010000135.1 GCA_902766005.1 uncultured Erysipelotrichaceae bacterium
GAGTTCATCATCGTCATCAAGGGAAGGTATATTATCTACAGGCTCGTCAAAAGCATTTGCAGGACCGTCTTCATCGATAAGACCGTCACCTGCAGAAGCGATGATGGCTGCGATCTCATCAAGACTCATCATCTTGCTGGAATCGCCAAATAAAGCCCCCGAAGTATCTTCTTTGCTTTCATCTGAGCCCCGTTCTTCAATAACAGGTTCTTCAACAACAGGCTCTTCAACAACAGGCTCTTCAGGAATCGTTTCTTCGACGGCCGGTTCATCAGCCGGCGCCTCTACAAAATCACTGTATTCATCAGCCTGTTCTTCTGTTACAGATTCCTCCATTAAAGGCTCTTCTGTTACAGGCTCCTCGATTACTGTATCTTCAACAGCAGGCTCTTCGCCAGCTTCCACTTCATCCGCAGTTGCCACTTCGTCTGCAACCGGCTCCTCCTGGCCCATTGCCTGCCTAAGCAGTTTATCAAGGGCATCCTCGCTTGACTTATGACCTGCAGTCCTTGTATGTGAAGTTTTAGGAGCATGCTCTTTTTCAGGCTTATGTGCATTAACATCAACATCCGGCCCATCAAAAGAAGAGTTATCTGAAGAAAGGCTCATAAGCCCGCTTCCGTCAGAAACTCCCGCTGCTCTGTCTTTATCTTTTTTTACTGCTCCGGCCAGCAAGCTGTCCAGATAATCTTCAGTAGATTTCATCTCATACTACCCCTGATATTATACTGATTAATTCTAACATATTTACATAACATAAACAAGAAAATACGATTATCGTAAACGTAATTAACCAAAAAAGAACACCCCTTCCGAGGTGTTCTTCACAAAAAGAATTTAAAATTAAATTACTTCTTCTTTGCGCCGTTAACAGCATCCTTAAGAGCCTTACCAGCTTTGAACTTAGGTGTCTTAGCAGCTTTGATCTTAATTGTCTCGCCTGTCTGAGGATTTCTACCTGTTCTTGCTGATCTCTTACCAACTTCGAATGTACCGAAACCGATAAGTGTAACCTTATCACCCTTCTTGAGTGCCTTTGTTACGTTTGCTGTAAATGCGTTTACAACTGCCTCTGCTTCTTTCTTAGATACCTTTGCATCACTAACGATTGCATCAACGAGTTCTGTCTTGTTCATCGTAATTCTCCTCTCGAATTTTTAAATTCTGTTTGTTTTATGCAGGTTTTACCATCTGCACTTTCTAAAACATACCACTAAACACTATATTTTGCAATACTTTTTAAGAAAAAAGCCTTTTAAATACAACATTTTGTGGTCTTTTTTATGTAAATCACAGTTGCACAGCATCATTCATCAGATCGAGGAGATCATTTAGCTGGGATGAGAACACTGTTTTTAAGTCCGCTTTCTTCCTGGGCTTAAAGAGGATATTGCCTACTCCGTATGCAACCTGTATCTTGTCCGTCTCAAAAGAGAAATATACGTTAGTATGCTTTTTGCTGATCGCTACGAGCTTGTCGCGTCTTGTCTTATCCAGGAATACTCTGACCGCGCTTTCATCTCCGTATACGGAAAATGTACCGTCAAATACAGGATCCCCTGTCATAACCGGTTCAGGCCCTTTTGTCTTACCAAAGATACTCTTTTTTGTCTCATCACCGGGGATAACCGTGATCCTGCCGGAGTGGAGATATCCTTTTTTTATGATAAACCATGGTCCCTGAAATACAATTGATGAATAGGACGGTCCCTCGCTGTCATTTTCTTCAAACGCAAGTGTTGTCACATTAAATTCAACCGGGATATCAAGGTAAAGCGTCTTTACATAATCATGACCCGACGCGTCCGTGAGACTGAAAAAATTGGCATTCTTGTAATCCACCATCTCAAATCGACTGTTATATTCGTATTCCATATTTGGAAATACGCTCAAAAGCATGGGTTTTGTATATGTATCTGCAATTTCCTTAAATTGTTTTTCTTTCTTTTTACCATTTGCGCTCATCATACCGAAAAACAAAATCAGTACAACTACTGCAAATATTATTCCGCCCATATCACTCTTCCTCCATTTTTAATCATATCCAGCCGTAATATTCGCCTATAATTGTAAATAATCGTGGCAGGTTCACGAGAGCGGCAACAGTAAAAATAATGGATATGATACCGAGAAGGCCAAATACCTTGTTCTTTCCGCTCTTTACTCTTTTTATCCATATAATATCAAGGATAACAGGAAATATAATATTCCAAAATACATTAAGGGCTATAGTGAAGTTCACTATTCCTTCCAATAATTCCATTATCCATTCCCTCCTCATATAAACTATAAATCAGCTGTCTGCTCAATTAATTGATTTTGTTCAAATCAGTGTTTCTGCAAAAGTCCTGCTCTCCCTGATGTAGTCATTATCTTTTGTCCTGATAGAGACATATCCCGCAGAAGGTTTACCCAGAAGTTCGTCCATTGCCTTGATTTTTGTCATATAATCACTTTTTTCACCCATGTGGGTCACGACATAATAAACTTCCGCCGGCATTTCGTTACAGTATTTTTTGATAAGCGCTCTTCCTATCGCACATGGTCCTTCAGCCCATACAGGCATACCAATTATTATGCGTTCGTATGATCTTAAATCGATTTCGCCTTTTACAGACACCTTGGATATAACGTTATTTACTGTTGCAAAGCAAGCACCAACATACCCAAGAATCCCTTTTCTGTCCTTGCCATCTGTGTATTGTGCAACATCAGCTCCGATAGTTTGGGCGATTGTCTCTATAACTTCTTTTGTAGTATTCGTTCTTGTATAGTATAAGCATAATGTTTTCATTTCCATCCTCCCTATATTTGCAAATCAACAGGCTCCTTAAAAACATGAGTGCCTTCATGTTTAAGCTGTTTTATCAGTGCAGCTACTCAGGGTAAACATAAAAAACAAAAAACCTCATAAACATGATGTTTACGAGGTTTTCAAGGTACAGCTCGTAGCGGAATCGAACCGCTGATTCTGCCGTGAGAGGGCAGCGTCTTAACCCCTTGACCAACGAGCCATTTGTTTGTTGCATCAGCAACATTCGTAATAATATCAGAATGCCGGATAAATTGCAACTACTTTTTTAAA
>CACXCB010000136.1 GCA_902766005.1 uncultured Erysipelotrichaceae bacterium
ACTACACTGTCGATACCACTGCCGATATAGATTTTTCCATGATCAGCTTCCAGGCCGTAATCATAGCCATAGACCCACAGTGCATCCTTTGCATATGCGCGTACGGTTCCTGCGTTAATAATAATATCGCCTTCATAACCGCCTTCATCACCGTTACCGTATGCCTGAATCGGGCTGTTTATCACGCCGCCATTCATGATAAAATCGCCATAATAAACACGCGTAGCACTTGCCTGGACATATCCGCTATTGAGTATGAAATCATTAAACACCAGAAGCCCGTAATTGGCACCTTTCGCAATAACAGTACTGTTATTGACCACAAGATTGCCGCAAAAAATACCCTCCCAGTTCGCTCCGTTTGCGACAAGATAGCTGTCTTGAACTGTTATAGCTGTATCTTTGCCCCCACAGATTGGTCTTGTCGGGTCATTAAAGATAATATTTGCATCCTTGATGATTAGATTTGCCCCATTTTCCAGATTAATACCGTCTTCTGTAATAAAATAATCGTGATAATCCGCAGTTCCTGTAATTGTCATCGTGATGCCGTCTACCACAAGCATCGCTTTTGCTTCAAACGGCATCTTTTGTGTCAGCTTTGCATCTGTCAATGTCAATGTCTTTGTAGAAGGATCATATTTAACTGACCCGCCGTCATGGTATACATCATCACAGTTTTCGCTTGTGATCTGTTCACCTGCGTACCAGATCGGATATGTTTCTATCGGATCAGTTACCTTAATGATGTATTCAATATCGTTGATCGTAACAGCCAGTGTCTCTTCAGACGTAAAGGATTTATGGGAAACAATTTTCCATGTGCCGTCTGTTTTTTCAACAGAGAAGAATTCCGGTGCACTGCTGACAGCGTTTGTCACTTCTCCGGTAAGGTTAAGGACATTCAGCACTTTACTGAGTTCTACTGTTTCTTCTCCCGGCAATACATACTGCAATGCTCCGTAAGTAAATTCAACAGTATAGTAAGAGAATCCATCTGTTTCCGCTTTAACAGTGTTTCCTTCATTGTCTGTGTCCAGTACTTCTGCTTCACCGTCTGCAACATGATAAATGGTTGCATCAAGATTGGCATCAGCAGCCTCTGCCAATGTAAATGATACATTTACCTTCTGATCATCCGCAGGTTGTATCTCGTTTCCTTCCTGATCAAGCACTTTAATATCAAAGGTATAGGAAGCAGCAACATTGCTTGCTTCATCTCTCTGATTTTCTACAGCTTCATCAACAATCTGCTTTTCTTCTGCGGATACACATCCCACAGAAAGAATTGCACCTTCCGGAAACACGCCTTCTTCAGCAGATACCATAATCGTTACACCATCTGCAGATTGTGACTGGCTGAAAGCAGGATACGATACTTCCTGTACATTTTCAGGTTCGGTTTCTTCCGGCTGAATGACGATTTCTTCCTGTTCAGGTTCCTCAACAATTTCTTCAATCTGCTCTTCTTCCGTCTCCGTCACAACCGCTTCCTGTTCTTCCGCAACTTCTTCAACAACGGTCTCTTCTGATATCTCCTCAGCAGTTTCTTCAATAACAGCTTCTTCGATGATCTCCGGTTCGGTTTCTTCTTCTGCATATACATTTAAAACGTTCCCGAATATCATCATAAATGCAGAAAATAAACATATGATCTTCTGTTCAGTATGCCTTCTTTTCATAGAGTCCTCCTTAGACATTCTATTCCCGATAATATTTAGATAAAAATGAATAATTCTTGTTGCCAGTAGTAAGTAAATTTAATTATCACATCTTTTTCACATAATTACAATGTGGAATCTGTTACATTTCTGAACTTAGTGTCACATAATATGTTTTCTGCATGTTTTTTTCGTTCATGAAATGAAATAAATTGCACCTGTATGCAAGCTGTGTTAAAGTACTACGCGGAGGATGAATATGGATACATTTATATTATGGTGGGCTGATACTGTAGGCAAATTCTTATCTCCTCAATTATCTGTCTTCTTTGTCAGCATGATCCCCTTAATTGAAGAACGCGGCGGACTGATCCTTTCCAGAATGCTTGAATTGCCAATGTGGACAGGCATTTTCTGGTGTGTCATAGGAAATATCATACCTGTTCCCTTTATCTTATTTCTGATCAAGAAATTCCTTCACTGGATGTCTGAACATCATTTGTCCAAGGTGGCAACATGGATAGAAAACAAAGCGATCAAAAACAAACCGAAGATTGACAAATACGGATTTTTCGGACTGATGCTTTTTGTGGGTATCCCCTTACCCGGTACAGGTGCATGGACAGGAAGCTTAGTCGCTGCATTATTTGACATGGACTTAAAAAGATCATCATTATCCATACTGTTGGGAATCTTCCTTGCAGCGGTAATCATGACCTTCTTCTCTTATGGCTTATTGGGAACGCTGTTATCTTAGGATAACAGCTTTTTTCATAACATTTTCAGCCTGTTTAATGCCATCTACGGCACTGGAAACTATGCCTCCTGCATATCCGGCCCCTTCGCCGCAAGGATATAATCCTTCACAAGACAAGGAAACACCGGTTTCGTTTCGCGGCATACGTACAGGTGCACTGGATCTTGATTCCATGCCAACCATGATGCCTTTGGAAGCAAAGCCTTTGATCTTATGATCAAAATCCATAAATGCTTCTTCCATGGCAAGATTGATTTCCTTCGGAAACAAATGATGAAGATCCTCCGTCACAACCTCTCTTGGATAAGAGGATTTTAAATACAGGCTGTCACTGATCTGTTTTTGTAAATAATCAGAAATATTCTGTGAAGGTGCATTATAGCTATAGCGGAAGGCTCCTTTTTCCAACTTCTTCTGATATTGAAATCCATCCAGAGGATTTCCCTTGTCAAAATCCTTTGTGTATACCTGCACTAAAATTGCACTGTTGGCATTTTTGCCATTACGCTTGGAATTGCTCATGCCGTTAACCACAAGTTGGCCTTCTTCACTGCAGGAAGGAATAACAACCCCTCCCGGACACATGCAGAAGGAATATACGCCCCTGCCATTGGAAGCACGGTATGTCAACCGATAACTCGCCGCATGCAAAGCGGGATGACCAGCATATTCTCCATATTGGTTCCGGTCAATCATAGACTGCAGATGCTCCACACGAACGCCTACCGCAAAATCTTTCGGCATCATTGTGATACCCTGCTTGTACAGTGTTTCATAGGATTCGGCTGCACTGTGCCCGATGCACAGGATCAGATCCTCACAGGGAATATATCCCTTGTTTGTCATGATGCCTTCCAACGTATGATTTTGTATACGGAGACTTTCCAGCTTTGTCTCAAAAAGGATTTCGCCACCCAGGCGGATAATCTTGTTTCGTATATTTCTGACGATTGCAGTCAAGACATCTGTACCGACATGGGGAAGCGCGTCATAAAGTATCTCTTCTTTGGCTCCTGCCTCGACAAATTCTGCAAAAACCTTGCGGATGCGTGGGTCTTTGCTACGGGTTGTTAATTTTCCATCGGAAAATGTTCCTGCTCCTCCTTCCCCATACTGCACATTGCTCTCGGGATTCAACACACCGGTTTGAAAAAAAGACTGTACATCTTTTGTTCTTTCCTCTACGGGCTTTCCTCTTTCAATGACAATCGGTCTGCAGCCTCCTTCGGCAAGAATCAAAGCTGCAAACATGCCTGCCGGCCCGAACCCGGCCACAACCGGTCTTTGCTTCATATTGTCACAATGCAAATTTTCATAGATGATTCTTTCTCCATAAGAGACATCTTTCTGCCGGATATATTTTTTCTCATTCCGTACTTCCGCAAGCACGGAATAGCTGAAATACAAATTCTGTTTACGGGCATCCAGTGATTTTCTTTCAATCTCAAAAGACAGAATGTCTTCTGTTTTGCATCCGATCTTTTTGGCGATGGTTTCTTTGGAAAATGTCTCATCCAGTCCGCAATGGATCTGATTGATTTTAATCATAGAACCTCCCCTTCGTATAATACATTATTATATATGGAATTTGTCAGTATGCATAATAATTGAAATGCAAGAAAGATGTTTTTGTGGTTTAATAGTTCTGGGAGTAATCAATATGAAATACAGTGTATTAATTGTTGCTGCAGGGAGCGGCACAAGAATGAATCTGGGCTTTAATAAAGTCTATGCTGCCATGAAAAACGGCAAAACCATTCTTGAGACAACCATCAGCGTATTTAAAAAGGATCCGGATTGCAATGAGATCATCGTTGTAACGGATCGGGAAGACTTTGAAAAATACATCGGCAAAAGAGAGCATGTGACGATTGTTTCCGGCGGAAGCACACGCCAGGAAAGTGTTTCCAACGGACTTGCCAAAGTAACCAATGATTATGTATTCATTCATGACGGTGCTCGCCCTTTTGTCGATCAGGATTCTCTTGATCGTCTGAAAGGCGCATTACAAGTAAACAGAGCTGCCCTGCTTGCAGTTGCCTGCAAGGATACGATCAAAGTCACAAAAGACGGTTATGTCAGTCACACACCGGACAGGTCTGCATTGATTGCCGCCCAGACACCGCAGGCATTTGCGAAGGATTTAATTCTCTACTGCATGGAGCTGGCGAAGAAAGAAGGATTTACCGGTACGGACGATTGCTCGCTTGTCGAAAGATTCTCTAATGAAAAGATTGCTGTCGTGGAAGGCAGCTATGCAAATATCAAGATCACCACAAAGGAGGACTTATGTTAAAAGAAATTTCCATCACTGACATTTCCGGCTTCAAAATCGGAAGCGCGGAAAACAAAGAAGCAATGACAGGATGCACGGTTTTCCTTTCGGAAAAAGGTGCACTTTGCGGAGCTGATGTCAGAGGAGGTGCCCCTGCATCCAGAGAAAATGCTTTATTGAATCCGATGGCATCCAATGATGCGGTAAATGCAGTTGTATTATCCGGTGGCAGTGCATTTGGCTTGTCTTCTGCAGACGGAGTCATGAAATATCTTGAAGAAAGAAATATCGGTTTTCCTACAGCGGATGGCGTCGTGCCGATTGTCTGTGCTTCATGCCTCTATGATTTAGGCATCGGAGATAAAACCATACGCCCGGATGCGCAAATGGGATATCAGGCATGTCTTAACAGTGAAAACAATCTGTTTCAGGAAGGCTCGTTTGGAGCAGGATGCGGTGCAACAGTCGGCAAAGTCATGGGGATGGATCATGCCATGAAAACAGGACAAGGCTGTTATGCAATGCAGCTTGGCGATCTGATGGTTGGTGCTTTTGTCGCATTAAATGCAGTCGGAGATATTTATGATCCGGCAAACGGGCAAAAGATTGCCGGTATCCGTGATCCTGAGACACATAAATGGATTTCCGCCGAAGAAGCATTGTATGCATTACAGGATCCCAACCTGTTTCATCAGAACACAACCATCGGTGTTATTCTGACCAATGCGGATCTATCTAAGAGCGATCTGACAAAAGTATCCGGCATGGCACATGACGGATATGCCAGATGCATTCGTCCGGTTCATACGATGTTTGACGGTGATACGATTTATACACTAAGCACCAAGACGGTAAAAGCAGATGTCAGTGTTGTAGGGACGCTTGCTGCTTCCGTCATGGAAAAAGCCATTCTCAGAGCTGCACAACCGGATAAACTTTTTTAGACATTGCTGATACATTGTTGTATAATTGTTCACTATATAAGGAGGATTCAAAATGAGCAGAGTTTATAACTTCTCCGCTGGTCCTGCAGTCATGCCTGAAGAGGTTCTGCAGGAAGCCGCAGCAGAAATGATGGACTATAAGGGTTCAGGAATGTCCGTCATGGAGATCAGTCACCGTTCTGCCCTTTTCCAGGGAATCATCGATGAGGCTGAAAAGGATTTACGAGATCTGATGCAGATCCCGGACAACTACAAAGTTCTGTTTATTCAGGGTGGCGGACACCAGCAGTTTGCAATGGTGCCGATGAACCTTTTCCAGAACAAAGTCGCAGATTATATCATCACCGGCCAATGGGCTAAAAAAGCATGGAAAGAAGCACAGATGTTCGGCGAAGCTAAAGCCGTCGCTTCCAGTGAGGATAAAACTTTCTCCTACATTCCCGATTGCAGTAATCTGGATATTGACGAGAATGCAGACTATGTCTACATCTGTCTGAACAATACCATCTATGGAACTGTCTTCCACGAACTTCCGAATACAAAAGGAAAACCGCTTGTTGCAGATATTTCCTCCTGTTTCTTAAGTGAGCCGCTGGATGTCTCCAAATTCGGAATCCTCTGGGGTGGCGTACAAAAGAATGTCGGTCCTGCCGGAATGGCAATTGCCATTGTCAGAGAGGATCTGATTCGTGAAGATGTTTTACCGCAAACTCCTACAATGTTGAAATATGATACATATGCAAAGAGCGGTTCTTTACACAACACCCCTCCTGTATATACCATCTACATGTGCGGAAAGGTCTTCAAATGGCTGAAAAAACAGGGTGGCTTAGAAGTCATGAAAAAGAGAAATGAAGAAAAAGCTGCAGTTCTCTATGATTTCCTGGATTCTTCCAAACTGTTCAAAGGAACCGTCGAAAAGAAAGACCGTTCCCTCATGAATGTTCCGTTTGTCACAGGCGACAAGGAGCTGGATGCTTTATTCATTAAGGAAGCAACAGAAGCAGGTTTTGTCAACCTGAAAGGACACAGAAGTGTCGGTGGCATGCGTGCAAGCATCTACAATGCTATGCCGATTGAAGGCGTTAAAAAACTTGTCGAATTCATGAAAGCATTTGAAGAAAGGCACCCGGTGAACTGACATGCCGTATATTCATACATTAAACAACATTTCTGCTGAAGGCCTTCACCTTCTCAAGGCGGATTATCATCTGATTGATAATGCTGAAGACGCTAATGCGATTATTGTCAGAAGTGCCGATATGCACGAAATGGATTTCTCTGACAAACTGCTCTGCATCTCACGTGCAGGAGCAGGTGTCAACAACATCCCCCTCGACAAGTGCGCAGAACAGGGAATCGTCGTATTCAATACACCCGGTGCCAATGCCAATGCAGTAAAAGAACTTGTTCTTGCCGGCCTGCTCATGGCAGCAAGAGATATCTCCGGTGGTATTGATTGGTGCATTGCAAACAAGGATGATGAAAACATCTCCAAGGACATGGAAAAAGCAAAGAAAAACTTTGCCGGCAACGAAATCAAAGGAAAAAAACTCGGTGTCATCGGTCTTGGTGCAATCGGCATCGAAGTTGCCAATGCGGCTTCTAGACTCGGCATGGAGGTATACGGATATGATCCGTATATGTCTGTCAAAAATGCCTGGATGCTTTCAAGGAATGTTCATCATTCCTTCAGTGCAGAAGAAATCTTCCGTGAATGCGAATACATCACACTGCACATTCCTGCTACGAAAGATACTAAAGGCATGATCAATGCCAAAGCATTCTCCATGATGCACAAAGGCGTAGTCATTCTCAACTATGCAAGAGACAGCCTTGTCAATGATGATGATATGGCAATTGCAATCGAAAGCGGCGTTGTCCGCAAATACATGACTGACTTTCCGAATCCGAAAGTCATGCAGATGAGTCATGTTGTTGCTACACCGCATTTAGGTGCATCGACGGAAGAAGCTGAAGACAATTGTGCCAAAATGGCAGTTGAAGAATTAATGGATTATATTGAAAACGGAAATATCAGAAATTCCGTTAATTTCCCGAATTGTGATATGGGCAAATGCACAAGCAAGGCAAGACTTGCCGTTCTGCATCAGAACGTGCCGAACATGATCGGTCAGATCACTACCGTTCTTGCCAATGATCATATCAACATTAACAATATGACCAATGCTTCCAGAGGCTCTTATGCATACTCCATGTTTGATCTTGAATCAGATGTAAAGGAAAATGTTATCAACTCCCTGAAGAAGATCCAGGGTGTCATGCGTATCCGCTTAATCTAAAAAGACACTTTTGTGTCTTTTTATTTTATGCCGTACATGTATTCAAGGATGAGCTTCTTTGCTTTTTCTTCGCCGAATAGCTTTCGGACGCTATCGACAGCCGGTCCGCCATGGTCCAATAGTCCCTGGGCAAAGGCACGGTTCTTCCCCATCTTTTCATCAGGATTGCATGCTTCTGCTCTTTCCAGTTCTTTTAAATACAGCTGGAAGTACTTTTTCAAACTGATATCGGTCCGGTTGTCTTTTCCCTTTGTCTTTTTAGCATAGCTGCAAGGATAAAGTAAAACATCATACCAGTGTTCGCCGGAAGAATAATCCGGTATATCTGCATCGGCATCCTTGATCTTCTGACATTCACTTTCCATAGTCCTGTCCTCATGATTCAGCAGCGTATCATAGAATTCAGCTATCATTGTCTTGTTACCCATGACTTTAACAGTATCCATATTCAGCAGAGGAACATCTTTCGTATTGCAGGAAAGCACGACGGTTTCCATCTTCATTAACCCCATCATGCCATTCATGGTAAGAATGCACAAATTGCCAACACCTTTCACATCATACACCCTGACAAGAAAATGCATCATGTTTTTCGACATATGCGCATCTTCACCAAGATCCTTTTCCGTTACATGATAACGGTTTTGTAATTCAGTTAATACATAGTTTCCGATAAAATCAATATTCATATTCGTTACTCTCCTATTTTTCCTCTTCGAGGTCAATCTGATAAATTGCATTCAGACATAACTCTCTATCTTCCCCTGCATCTGTAAACAGTTTCCGGTTGTATTTGATCCCTTCTTTTTGAAAACATAACTCCATGAAACAAAGGAAGATACCAATATCGATCCGGTTATAATAAGATACTTTATCAGCAGGCATGATTCCTCTTTTGCCTGTTTTTTTATACCGGTAAACAGATATATCTTTTTCATTTTTCACAAGCCACGGTTGTGTATTGCAGGCACTCGGTGTAAATCTGACAACTTCTGTCACTCCGGTAATACCGGCTCCTTCCCAGATTTCCTCTATCGGTTTGCGCTTGCTTTTGAACATATCCTTACGGAAGGAAGTTTCACTCTCGATCTTTTTTATGGCAATCATGATTACAAAAGAAAGATCATGATAGGAGATTTCATCTGTTTTACCAATACCATACCATAATGTGCCGATGTTTCTTGAAACAAGATAGAGATCCAGCTGTTCGCCGAGATATCCTATATTCTGCAGATAGTTATCCTTCTTTTCGCTGTACAAAAGAATACAGTATTCCTCACCTCTTTTGCAGGTTGTCTCTTCAGCAGGAACAATACGTATTTCTGTATGAATATCAGGATATAAAGGTATGCATTTTTTATATGCATTTTCAATATCCTGTAATTCTTCTTTGGTGATCGGCTGATCCCCGGTATTTCTGAACAAATGAAAAGACTTGCGTTTGAAAATCATCTGATATAATGTTTCATCCATTGTCAGTATCCTTCCGTCTGACTTAATGATAAATGGATTTAAAATGTAATACAAGCAGTTTTGCAGACTCGCTAAACCTTTTGCACAAGATCATATCCCATTTTAAATGCTTTTGCACATTCTTCCGGAAAGACGGTTTCATGCCGGATCTTTTTTGCCTCTGCATCAAAAAGAGACCACTCCCAATCTGTTTTGGTATAATCCTTTAACTGCAGTGTATTGCCGCAAAGCATAATCTCCGCAGGTCCGACAAAGCGGTTCATTGTTGCCTGATAATTTTGCATCAGGCTGAGATAGGCAGTATCAGGCGCATTGCTGGTCATCATCAGCAAAACCGGAATCATATGCGCATTACAGCGTGGCTTCTCCTTATTGTAAGTCAGATTTTGAAAGATCAGGCGTTCATACAATGCACGAAAAGAAGCACTTACATCACCCAGATAATTCGGTGTACCGATGATTAACCCATCTGCTTCACGAATCGCATCGAGAACCGGTGTAAGTCCATCCCTGCAAATACATTTTCCTTTGAACCTTTCTCTTTTACAGCCGAAACAGGAAATACATCCGGTATATTTTTCCAGCTTGTACAGATCAAATCTGATTGTCTCTGCCCCTGCTTCCGCAGCGCCTCTTGCAGCTTCGGATACAAGTGTATCCGTGTTCCAGCCTTTCCTCGGGCTTGCATTTACATTGACACTCCCCATGCCTAAAGGCAGGGGATTCTTGCTTCAACCACCACTGCTTGGATATTTCCAAGTCTTACACGATGTCCACAA
>CACXCB010000137.1 GCA_902766005.1 uncultured Erysipelotrichaceae bacterium
TAAATGCCGTTATATTTTTCCAAATCATTCTGTTTCTGTAATCTTCTTTCACTGGCATCTTTCAAGGATTCAAATTCTTTGTTTTCATTTTCGAGGTTATGTTTGATCTCTTCTATTGCTTTAGTGGTTTCCTTCAGTGCTTTCTGATCTTCCTGAAGCTTTGTTTCACGATCTTTGATGTCTTTTGCTTTTTGGTCCAGTTCGGCATATTTTGTAAGTGTGTCATTTAAAGAGCGGATGGTACCTGTGAGCTGATCCACCTGCGTTTGTGTTTCGGTATCTTTTTTGACAATTTCTTCTGTTTCCTCTTTAACAGCTTTTTGCTTTGCCAGTTCTTTTTCCAATTGTGCAATATGATTTTTCAGATCAAGC
Organism: uncultured Erysipelotrichaceae bacterium; assembly: GCA_902766005.1. Taxonomy (GTDB): domain Bacteria; phylum Bacillota_I; class Bacilli_A; order Erysipelotrichales; family Erysipelotrichaceae; genus Bulleidia. Next base: position 373 of record CACXCB010000137.1, read on the forward strand.
AAGCGTTTAGCAGCATTGTTATGTGTATCTCTTACTGGAAGGATAATCCTGTAAACCGTATCAGCATCCTGCATGAATTCCTGTTTCTTTGCATAGGCATCTTTCTGTTCTTCTAATGCTTCCAGTTTTTTGCAATTGTCTGTAAGTGTCTGCAATTGCTTGTTCTGCTCTTCAGCTGTACCATATGCAGTATTTAGCTGATTGAGGATAACGCCCTTCTTTTGTACATCATCCTGCAGAAGTTTCATTTTGTCTTTTTCATCCTTGATCAATGATTCCAAATGGGATAATAAGCTTGGATTATCTGTAAGCCAGTCTTCTTCATTACAATTATCCGGTTTGACAAAGATCTGTTCCATTTGTGTTCTTACGGTAAATTGATGATCTCTGCGTTCCATGGAAAGTTGATCTGCAGCTTCCTTGAACAGTTCCTGATAGCGAAGATAGGCAGAATTATCAAACAGTTTTCCAAGGATAACACTCTTTTCATCACTGTTGGATTTCAGAAACTTTTTAAATTCACCCTGGGCTAACATGACAATCTGCCTGAACTGGTCTTTATTGAGTCCGAGTATCTCTGTGATACGGTCTGTGACCTTGGTGGCTACTTCGGTTGTCTTTCCATCCGGTTCAATCAATACACCGTTAATGGTAAATTTGGTGTATTCATCTTTTGATCCGCGTTTCTTTGTGAAATGGAGTGTCCGCTTGACTTCGTATTGTTTACCGTTTTGTTCAAATACCAGTTTGACATATGTATCTACATCCTTGCTTACATAGTCACAATGCATCATTTCCATGGTGCGCTCTGCGCCGCTCGATGTTCCATATAAGGCAAACACAATAGCGTCAAAGATCGTGGTCTTTCCTGCACCGGTATCACCGGTGATCAGGAATGTTCCGCTTTTAAACTTGGTAAAATCAACAATTGTCTTTTCCGCATAGGAACCAAATGCAAACATTTCTACAGTAATAGGTTTCATTGTGCATTGCCTCCTATCTTTAAAGCCCTCTCCAATAATTTGGAAATATCTTTAGCTTCCAATGGTTCATGCGCATCCATATTGCGTACTAATTCACCGGCATACTGCATCAATGCATATTCATCATCTTCCGGTGGTGTGCCACCCTTCTGATCTGCATAAAGATCTGCAAAGAGATCTTCCAACGCCTTTGTTTCTACTGCTTCTTTATCAGCGGATGTTGCTTCACCGGAGAATGTTGTAAAGGTAGACATCAATTCCATGAGGATACTGCCTCTAGAAGCAAGCAATTGTTTCAGATAGTTATTGATTTCAGGAGTAATGCGCTCATCGGTAATGGTGATACCGATATATTCATTACGACCCTTATCATCTTTTAATAATCTATAGACACCCTCTTTGGTGTCTTTCAGATATCTCATTTTATGAAGTGGCTGAATACCGATTTGATGTATCTCCACTTCTTCTTCCTTATCATGCAGTATGACTTCTGTATATCCCTTTTCTTCCTGCAATGTTTCATTCATGTGATAGCACAATGGCGTACCGGCAAAGCGTACTTCTTTCCTTCCTACAGGATAAGCTCTGTGGATATGGCCTAATGCAGCATATTCAAAAGAATCATAAGCAGTGTAATCAACCTGTCCTACACCGCCTACCATGGTTTCGGATCCACCCCGTTCTGCTTCCATACCGTTAGCAGTAACATTCTGATGGGAAACGATGACATTACGTTGTGTTGTATCGATATCCTGTTCTTCTAAGAGCCTGCGTATTGCCTGATCATATGTATGAATATCTTCATCTTTTAAGATTTGGATGACTTGATCAGGATATGTATATGGCAGAAGCCAGAATGTTACAGGTCCAAAATCATCTTGCAAAGTTACATGATCCAGTTCTTTCTTAGCGATACCGGAAATGTGAATTCTCTGTTTTGCGAGTAATGAATGACCAAAAGACAATCTTTGCCCACTGTCATGGTTACCGGCTATTAACAGAACCGATATATTCATCTCTGCCAACTGTGTAAGCATATCGTCCAGCAACTCCACAGCATCCCCACTGGGAGCTGCCCTGTCATATACATCTCCTGCAATGACAATTACATCAGGAGACTCTTTTTCACATATTTGAATAAACTGGTCTACCAAGTATTTCTGATCCTCCAGCATGGATAATCCATAGATGGATTTGCCAAAGTGAAGATCAGCTAAATGGAATATTTTCATACAGTCCAACTCCTTCCACAATCACATATTTATCTGATATGATTTTTCCTTGCTTCTCTTTCTATTTCTTCATCAGTCATCTTGTCTATTCTTGCAAGATCTATAACTGCCATTGGCATCCCTGATGTCATGGCTGTACCATAATAATCTTTTAACTTATTTCTTAGTTCTTTTGTTCTATCATCTTCCTGGTACATCGTCTTTCTCCTTTCGTTAACATAATATTCTCATAGATTGACACTCCCCATGCCTAAAGGCAGGGGATTCTTGCTTCAACCACCACTGCTTGGATATTTCCAAGTCTTACACGATGTCCACAA
>CACXCB010000138.1 GCA_902766005.1 uncultured Erysipelotrichaceae bacterium
AAAAGAAACCTTGAAAAGGTGACCGGGGAATGCTGAATTTCAGAATTGCCGGAGATTCATGGATAACATGAATCGACTTGATGAGTTGTGGCTTGGAGAGAGTGGTTAAGAAGAGAGCAGAAGTAGAGAATGTAAAGAAGTAAAGGAAAGAAGAGCAGAAGCAGAGAAGAGAATGTGTGGAGAAGTAAAGAAAAGCAGAGAACCAAAATGAACAGCCGAATTAAGATTATTCGTGAATATCTGGGCCTTTCACAGACTGCTTTTGCAAAGATAATCAACAGGTCTAATTTCCAACATAGAGACGAATATTTGTCAGGTTTCGGACGATACGGTTCACAGAGTGTGTGATGCATTTGGTGTAAATGAGATGTGGCTGCGGACCGGGGAGGGAACGATGGAAGCCCATTCTCCGGCTGATAAATCAGGAATCGGGAATAGACTAAGGCAGGTTCGTAAGGATGCTGGACTGACACAGGTACAGTTTGCAGAAAAAGTAGGATATACGCAGGGACATGTAAATCTTACTGAATCAGGGAAAGTTGGCCCATCGGATGTATATTTGAAGAAAGTTATAAATATATTCGGAATTAGTGAGAACTGGATAAGAAGCGGAGAAGGGGATATGACTTCAGAGGTTCGTGTGGATAGCGAACTGATAGAGTGGTTAAACGAGCATCCGGAAGAGATAGTGGCGCTGAGGAGGAAAATGGGGTGAAGCAATCAGGAGATCGCGGGTTAATTGTATCCGAGGGGAGAAAAAACAATGCCGTACATTGCACATAGCGCTGTGATCTTGCATGATAATTACAGTTGTTATCAAAAGAATGTATGGCAGACAGTCTATGATCAGGATGGGCTTGAAATCCGCTGGAGGATTTCCGATGGAAAAAAATATGAAGCCGCAGCTGGTATGTTTGCAGACAAGTGGGTTGCTTTGTGCGCGGAAAAAAACCTTTATGTTGCGATGACGATTCAATTGCTACGTCGGGATATTCACATGGATAAGTCTGCGCTGGAATTTTACGGAAGCCACATGGCAAATGAATCATATGGAGACCTTGAGAATGAGATTCCGGAATGCTTGTTCATATGGGATAAGCACAATAGAGGCGGAGGGCTCGGTATTGATGTGTATGAAGCTGAATCGATAGACGAAATTGACTCTCGCATGTCTCATTTTAGTGTATCAGTTACTCAAGAATGTGATCGAGACGATCTTTCAAAAATAGGCCTTTGCAATTCTTATTTTGACTATAACCAGGAAGCACACTCTCTTCTCAATACAATCCTGATTGCAGACAATGTAATGGATCCGGGTTTAAGAATGACACTATATTGTGGGATCCTCGAACGACTGGCAGAAGAATCGTTTAAAGACAAAGTTGTAATTGCGGAGATAGATCAGCTTATCAAGCACGTTGATGAATCGGCATTATCTGATGAACAAAAGAATCAACTTTGTGGATTCTTGGAGAGTGGTAAGAAAGAGTCTGCCAAAGGGAAAATCAGAGCACTATGTAGAAAATATGGAAAAGAATCGTATGAGAACCATAAGACAAAGAAAATGATTGACGTTGCTTATAGCTTACGAAGCAGCTTTTCTCATGACGGCCTTAAGGAATATGATTATTCATCAGAAGCATTTTATATGAAATGGTTGGTACTTGATGTCATGTGTGGATACCTGAAAGACCATCAGAATTTGAAGATAGAGAAGGGTGGATTAAATGCCATATAATTCTAGTTTCAAGGACAAGATAGTCTATTCAAATGTAAACTTTCAAAAGATTCTGACGTTCTACCTGTTTAACTGTCCGGTGCTTGGGATATCAGTTCGAGCAAAGACATTTTCTGATTACGGATGGGAAGGTTCTTCGAAGTTTAGCAAGCTTAAATCACAATTGCTAAAAGCGGCATCAAATGATCTTTCATCGCAATATTATCCATGTGAAAAAGCAGAGTTACCGCCCCCAAATAGTCGCTGTGGCACCGATTGAGCCACCACAAGAATACTGTGTGTTCCTAAAGCATGAGGAGAGGGCAGTTTTACCATCGCTATTCTCTGCCATTCGTCATGCATTTGCACATGGGAGTTTTTCGATTCAAACGAAAAAGAAAATCAGGGTTTACTACTTTGAAAACTATGACGGATACCTGAAGGAAAAAATAGCATTGCGCGAAGAAACGCTTCTTGAATGGATACGGATTATTGAGGCAGGACCTTAAGATGGTTTGAGCAGACAGGTGAAACAGTGGTT
>CACXCB010000139.1 GCA_902766005.1 uncultured Erysipelotrichaceae bacterium
GCGCTCAAGGTAATCCCTGGCAAACCACAAAGAGGAAATAGAATTCGTGACTTCGTAAAACGGATTCATGACAAAGTGAACATTTTCACCATCAAGTTCCTTCTTTATTTCCTCGGCTTTATATCCGACGACAACAACTATTTCAGCATTTTTATCAGCTTTTCTGATACTTCTTACCATGCGCTGGAGAACTGTGGTTCCCTCATCCAATTTGAAGCTTGTCTTCGCGTACTTCAAGGTCAATGGTTGAAGATTATTTCCTTTACCTGCTGCGAGAATAATATATGTCACCATTACTTCACCTCCTCAAAAACACCGATTTCATGATTTAGGAAGCTAAGGTCTTCCAGTTTACAATTCACAAGTGCCTCCATTGCAGCGTCATACTGTTCTTTATCAACGTCAATACCATACATGGGTAGAGCCACAATGCTCATGTTTTTTGCAAAATGATACCAACGCTCCTTCAACGGACCAACTCCTTGGCCTTTACTGAGTTTCAGCATCGACCAATGCATGAAGAACCAACCAGTAATTGCGATGTATGCATAGAAATGGCGTTTCTGCTTATCTGTTGGTTTTCTACGAAAATAAGTAAACAAGATGCGATCAATCTCAGCTAGCGTATGTTCACCACCACAGACATACGATCCAATGTCGAATCCAGGATCGCCGTATCCGCCATACTCCCAATCGATAAGGTGAATTTCTTCTTTGTTAATGAGGAAATTCACATCTCGGGCGTCCCCGTGAATATTGCACTTTCTGATTCCATCTTGCTTTGCCAACTCCGCGAGCTTATAGATACGTGATCTGACATTCTCGAAATCAGGAAAATGCCCATACTTTTCTGGTTCAATCTGATCTCTAATCCCTTCCGCTTTCTTAATCACATCAAAATTCCAGCGGACGTGACACGGAGCTGCATGAAGACGCCGGAAGAGCATAACGGCGCGTACCATATCATTGAGATTCTTATAATCGAAATCCCAGTGCTCAATGTAACGGCCTATCCTCCATCCTTCATCCACTTCCATAGCGATAAGAGTAGTGTCGATCCCGGCATCCTCTACTATTTTTTGCATGATAGTTTCTCGTCCGCGCTCTACCAGGATTTCAGAGCCGAGGCCAGGATGGCGATATACATACTTGCCTCCGTTGAGGCGGAAAGAGAGCACCACATTAGTAAGGCCGGCTTGCACCGGAACAAGCTCTTCAATATCATCTTCAGCACACTCGAACACCTGACAGATGTTTGAGACAACAATTCGTCTACTTTCTTCGGTGAACAAGCCGCCTGTGGTTTGAATACTATTCATTCGTTTTCTTCACTTTCATAAAATCTGAAATGTAGAATGGTAACAGTGCATATTTTCTAGAATGCAACTATACTTTCTTGATAAGATCATATAATATCAGATTATTAAGTTCTACGAAAAACTTATCAGGTTTTATCATATTCGAAACTATATAATGCCTTTATTACACACTATTTCGTGCCAACATATGAAACAGTATAACCATGGTGAGTTATTTGTTTTTCAATAGGAGGAAGCTTCATATAATCACCATATATATGGGTCAAATATGAATCATAATCTTTGGGTATGGGAAATAAATCATTTTCAAATTTCTGATCCACAGAATTCTCCAGCAATTCCTTTGGAAAAATACTCTTATTTCGGTCATATGGAAAGAAAGGCAATACACCAGCCTCTCGTGTATTATCATACTCATATCTTTTCGCAAGCTTTTCTAGTTTGATTGCCACATTTCTCGAATTATTGCCAAAATAAGCAGAGATAAGGCTCAATATAATGGATTTAAATGCAGTTTTTGGACTCGAAGATCTTTTTTTACGCTCATATTCTAGAGCAGACCAAATCGCCTGATACCTTTCAAGCTTCTTAATATATTTTTTCCTTTCTCGGAGATTGTCTGGCACATTATCAAGTGCAAACACGTCAATCCACACTCCAAGAGGGTAATTATTTCTTCTTCCCGCTTGATATAATACTGTTGATGTGTCTATTATTTTCATATGTGGTAAGGAATAGTTTGCATCAACTTCAGTTGAAACTAGTCGATATCTACTGTCCTTTTCTTTTGCATATGCTTCAATTAGTTTCTGATAATCCTTTCTAAAAACACAAACGTCAATGTCATCATCCCAAGGAATGAATCCATTATGTCTTACTGCACCTAAAGCTGTTCCAAAGGACAATATATAGTAAATATCATTTCGTTCGCATACGGATTTGAAATTCTCCAAGACTCCATATGCTAGCTTTTTTATGTCTTCAAATTGTAATTGATCTTTCATTATACTTACCTTCTTACACATCTATGCTTTGTTGAGGCAAATGAATGCCTATCTCTTTACAATCTTTTTCTTAATTAAATCGGTTGCAAACAAAAATTCTTTGTTACGAGTGATAATAGAAAATATGATATACAAAGTGATGCCTAAGACTACTTGTATCGATAAAGACAGATACACATTCATAGGAAGCAAGCCAACCAAATAGACACATCCAGCCATAACTAGAGACATCGTTAAATTGGGAAGTAAGTCAAAAAGTTGTTCTTTAATCGAGTACCCGATGAGTTTTATATTCGGAAAAGCATTTAAAAATATGAAAAATATTGAACATGATGCCATTCCTATAACAATTGCAGAAACACTAATTCTCATCACAGCAAGAAGGACCACCAGCTCAATACTTTTTTTTACAATTTCTATTTTTAATGTAATATCGCTTCTTCCCATTGCTTTGATAGCCTGCATATTTGCCGTGTGTAAAGGCATACACATAGCATTGATGCACAATAACTGCATCAGAGGAACGCATGGGAGCCACTTCTCTGTTAATAGAATATAAACTACAGGTCTGGAAACCGCCGCTAGCCCCATCATAATGGGGCACATTAAATATGCTCCAAATCTTATAGACTTTCTTGTTATTTCTTTAACTTCATATTTGCTATCTTGCATTTGCGCCATTTTCGGAAATAAGACAGCGCTTAATGATGAATTAATATTTGTAACTACAATGCTTGGAAACTGTTTTGCTTTATCATAAAAAGCTAAATCTTTTGAAGAGTACACTTTCCCTATGATTAGTGCTCTAAGCTCTTGATACCCTGTGATCAACAAGTTCGTTCCGAGTATTCTTGCTCCAAATCCTAATAGTTTTTTTAGCCTATCTATTGAAAATTTCAATACTGGCCATTTATTTAATGTTATCTGAAGAATAATAGTATCAACAGTTGTGTTAGTTAGGTACTGTGCTACTAATGCCCACACACCAAACCCCTTGTATGCCATAGTAATGCCTACAACTGCTGAAACTATTGTTCCAAGTAAAGTTGCCCAGAAGAACTTCTCAAACATCATGTGTTTTGAGATATATGCTTGTTGAACAGAGTTAATAGCGCTCAAAATAATGCGCAATCCGATTACTCTTAATACTGGAGTCAGCAGCACATATTCCTCTCCATAATATTCTGCAATAAAAGGTGCTCCAAACCATAGTATTATGTATAGGAAAATGGAAAACACAATATTAAAGTATAGAACCGAGGAAAAGTCTAGGGCATCAGCATCCTTTTTCTGAATTAACGCACTTCCCCATCCATCGCTCACAAATACATTTGCAATCGTTATAAAAATCATCACGATTGCGATAATTCCATAATCAGATGGATCCAATAATCTTGCTAGAATAACCGACACAATCAGCGAAACAAGTTGCGCAGTAATCCTCTCAGCAAATTTCCATATTAAGTTTGATAATACACCTCTTTTATTTCCCACTACGCTCGCCTCGCATTATGTCGATATAAACCAGTAAGACATATATACACCATGATATAGACTCCAGTTTCAAATTGGTAATTAATGAAAAAATCTAAGAAAGAACCATACAGCATTTACGCAAAAAGTCAAAAATCTATTTTGTCAATAACAGATAACCATTCTTTTTTCCACTTATCATATGAGAACGCCCGGCTTACTGTATCATGACCTAATCTTGCCATTTCAATTCTTTCTGAAGGATTATCAACTAAGTACTTTATTGCATTATATAAATCATTGCTATCTCCGGGCGAGACCATCAGGCCATTGTACCCATCGAGGATAATATTAGTCATCCCTCCAACTTCTGTACAAATAACTGCACAACTAGCTGACATTGCTTCAAGGAGAGACAATGATGTTCCCTCCGATCCAACAGTAGGAACAACTGCAATATCATGCTCTTGATGAATTCGGATTGACTCATCCGAAGTATACTGGGTAAAAACGATCCGGTCTCCCCATTTATCAAGATGATCGTGAAGGAAGCTCTCATCTGGTCCCCTACCTGCAATTGTCACTTGAACAGAATTATATTCTTTTAATATTCTATCTATTGCATCTGCAAAAACTCTTGTACCACGATGAGGTACAAACCGCCTTGCAAAAATAATCCTGACATCTCTATTCGCATTTTTTTCTTTGTAATTAACAATCCGAGTAAAATTGGGAATCACCTTCATCGGGCATTTTGGCTCATCGACCTGCGCCTTATACCAGTTAGGAAAATTGTAGTCAACGCAAACCAGTTGATTTACATAATTTAACTTTTTATGTTCTCTGTATGTTTTATAGGCGCTAAACAGAGCCATAAAAAAATCATTGAAACGATTCTTTCTAGGAATATCCCAACTAATTCCGTGTTGGATCGCTAAGCAATATTTAGCTTTATTATTTATCGTGCAGCAGTGATCAGCAAATAAAAGTACATCCTTATCTTGATTAAATGACTGATTAACCTCTCTAAGCACTCTCTTAATATCATATTTTCCATTACTATATGTCCCCTGAACAGCGGTTACGATAACATTCTCTAACTCAACATATGCATGCTCCGCTCCACATTGGTACAATTTTACGCGAAAATCTCTTGATACAAATAACGGAATCAAATTCGTTAGATATGTTTGAACACCGCCAGAAACAACTCGGTGGTTTTCAAAATCAAAGTATCGCTCATATATGATAAATAGATTACGCTTCCCGTCCATATTCTATCTCCGTTATTCCGTATCGCTGAACTCTTCTTTGCTTTAAGCAAAATCCTAAAAGTAGAAATAACTCTGGTCTGAAATGTGAATAGCTCATAGTTCCTTGTATAAGTACAAAAGTAATAAATACAAGCATGAACACTCTATTATGTCTTTCTTTTTCCAAGAAAAAAGTCGGAATTACTTTCGTTAAATACCATGTTATGAGGATTATTCCCAATGGCCAACCATATTCAAATACAACTTCAAGGTAGATGTTATGTGCATTCCATCCATTATAATTCCATTCACCAAACAACCCATATCCAAGAATTGGTCTATTTTGCAATATAGTCAGTAATTTCTCATATAAATCAGTTCGCCCACTTGTATATGAAACATATCTCCCCGAAATGATAAAATCGATAACTCTCGTCGAAACCGAATGACTTGCAAAGAACGATCTCATGAAAAGAAGTATGTTCTGGTATGCATTAGAATTAATAAACACTATAGCTGATCCAAAAATAATAATGACCGCAAACGCTTTCTTTACGCTTAGACCAGGATTGATAAGCAAAATTCCCAAAGCCGTGAATATTAATGCTAAAAGAATCGGTCCTCTTGATCCAAGCATTATTGCATATAATGCTCCAGCAATAGCTGTAACCAAAAAAAAGGGTTTTCTGCTGTATATATAGTACCCTATTACAAATAACGTACCCGGAAGAACTGCATATGATTGTCCTAATTCATCATACGTACCTGTTCCCACATATAAAAACGTGTAGAAATAACTAATTATTATCGATACTGATGCAACAATACTTATAAAACGAAACATCCGCTCATCATATCTAGTGCTTGTTAAACCGACAATGAACGCTGGAAGGCAATATGCAATATAGTTAGAATAATTCTGTTTCAAATACGGCATATTCTCAGGATAAATAATCCATGTGACCATTATTGCCGCCAACATAAATATAGGAATCAATATATCTTTTGTGCGGGCGTACTTTAACAATGATTTCCTATAGGCAATTAACCCTAAAAGCAAAACAAGAAGAGGTGGTATAGCAAAACTTATTCCCCCTATCAGTGGCAAACGTCTTATTGCCGCCATGATATAAGTGAATAGTGCATTCTTTGTCACAAAGATACTCAATAAAATGGCGTTGGCAACATATGATTTAGACTCATTGTTTAAACGTATACGCATATTTCTTCCCATTAACTTATGACAGCACCTTTTTTATTTGATCAAACAAGCGTGTTTGTTGAATTGTGATTTTCCATCGTAAAACAAGATATAGCATTGACAGATTATTGCTTCTGATCAGATGCATAATTTTTCTTTGATATGATCCGAGGGAATCAGGAATTCTTTCTTGAGCGAAACTTTTTGCATCAATTTGCGCTTTAATCCATTCCATCCGTTGTTTTTTATCAAATTTCATTTTCGGAGA
>CACXCB010000140.1 GCA_902766005.1 uncultured Erysipelotrichaceae bacterium
AGAAGTACAATTAGGCCGTATGCTGAACGGAATGCGACAGTGGGTATAGGTGTTTGGTATGTGCATGAGGTCGTAGATGCTCACGAAGCCAATTTCGATAAAAGCCGAACCGCCGTATGCCGTGATCCGCACGTACGAGCGGTGTGGGAGGGCAACCCCTTCTCTCTGAGAAGGGGCCACCTACCCGATTCAGGATGATTCTTTCTTTTGTACAATATTTTTCAAGAGGAAGATACTATGTTGAAAGAAGAAATATATATCGGTAATAAAAAACTGAGTAACCGGATTGTTATGCCGCCTATGGCGACATCCAAATCTACACCTGATGGATTGATTACACCGGCATTAATTGAATATTATAAACAAAGGGCAGTTGCAGGTACCGGTTTGATCATTACAGAACATGCATATATATCGGATAATGGTAAAGCTTCTCCAAATCAGGTATCTGTTTCAAAAGAGGAAGATATTGAAGGATTAAAAAAGCTTGCGGAAGAAATTCATCGTTGCAGTGATACAAAGATCATTGTCCAGATCAATCATGCAGGCAGTCTGGCAAAACCGGATTCTTTGGAGACAGAGATCATTGCACCGAGTGCAGTTGTTCATCCAAGAAGAAAGGATGGCATTATTCCAAAGGGAATGGAACAGGCAGATATTGATAAAGTCATTCATGATTTTGTACACGCTGCAAAGCGTGTACAAAAAGCTGGTTTTGACGGTGTGGAAATTCACAGTGCCCATGGGTATCTTTTGAACCAGTTCTATTCTCCGATCACAAACAAAAGAACAGATGCATACGGAGGACAGCTGGAAAACAGAATTCGTATACACTGTCAGATTCTGGACGCCGTCAAAAAAGAAACAGGTGGAGATTTCATCATATCCATTCGATTGGGTGGTGTGGATTATATGGAAGGCGGAAGCAGTGTGGAAGACGCTGTTAAGGCATCTGTTCTGTTTGAAAAACATGATGCAGATATCATTTCCGTAACAGGAGGATTAAGAGGATATATCAATCCGGATGATGCAACACCGGGATATTTCAGAGACATGTCTGTTCCGATGAAACAGGCTGTTAAAATACCGGTATTGTTGACAGGGGGAATTAACACACCTGAAGAAGCAGAGTCTTTGTTGAAGGAAGGATGTGCGGATCTTATCGGTATCGGAAGAGCAATGCTGAAAGATCCTGAATGGTCATCAAGAGTGTAAATGTAAAAACCGTTTTTACGGTTTTTTCAATGCATTGACTTTTCATTTTATGGGTTTATACTCAAAGTATAAAGCAGTCAGCATAAAGAGAATCAATGGAATAACAGAAACAATCAGCATGTGTTTTTCTTTTTGTGACTGAACAACAGGAGAATCATTTATGGCAGAAAAAATTGTTATTGCACTTGGCGGTAATGCCTTGCAGTCATCTAAAAGTGATGCAACAGCTGAATCACAGCTGAAAGTTGTGAAGAAGACATGTGAATATCTGGCAGATATTTCATGCATGGGATATGAGATAGGCATTGTTCATGGAAACGGTCCGCAGGTGGGAAGAATCCTTCTTTCCTATGAAACTTCGAGGAATGTAACACCGCCGATGCCTTTTGATGTATGCGGTGCCATGTCACAGGGATATATCGGGTATCATATCCAGGAAGGCTTGAAATATGCCCTGAACAAAAGGAACCGCAATATTCCGGTTGTCTCTCTTGTGACACAGACAGTGGTTGAAAAGAAGGATCCTGCATTTCAAAATCCTACTAAGCCGATCGGGAAGTTCTATACAAAAGAGGAAGCAGACAAGCTGGCTGAGGAAAAGGGATATATCATGATGGAAGATTCCGGAAGGGGATATCGCAGAGTTGTACCGTCACCAAAGCCGAGAAGAATTGTTGAGATTGATGCCATCCGCATGTTGTGGCCGACTACAATTACTATTTCTGTAGGCGGAGGCGGCATTCCTGTGATTCAAAAGAACAATGGTGAACTGCAAGGAGTGCCTGCTGTCATTGATAAAGATGCCGGCGCGGAATTGTTGGCGGAAGGTGTTGATGCGGATATTCTGATGATCCTGACAGAAGTGGAAAAAGTGGCAATCAACTTTAATAAACCGGATCAGATCGATCTGGATCATCTTTCTCTTGAAGAAGCATCAAACTATATCGATGAAGGACAGTTTGCTCCGGGAAGCATGTTGCCGAAAGTGGAGGCGGCAATGCGTTTTGTACGCAGGTATCCTGAAAAGAAAGCAATTATTACTTCTTTAGATAAAGCAGTGGAAGCATTAAAAGGCAATGCCGGAACGGTGATTACTTTTGCATAAATTTCTTATATCTTTTCGCATTCTGCAATGATAATAAACGTTTCAATTTTTGAGGCATTTATAATCATTTGTGTGAAAACAGCTGAAAATAGATATAAAAAGGGTGGATAACCAGCTGAAACAGAGAAAATTTTATGATTTAACAAATATTAACGAAGAAGTCCCCTTCTTCCTACGGAGTGTAAAGAAGGGGATGAATTCGTGCCGGGATGATGTATAATAGATTCATTCTCAGATAATAAAATGATAATGCTTCTTATCATAATCCTTCTCTTGACAATGACAATCATTCAGTATTCGCAATGCATCATCATCAGATGCTTTTTGTGAAACAACGCCGGAAAGTATCTGGCGATACGATCTCTGCATATGCAGAAA
>CACXCB010000141.1 GCA_902766005.1 uncultured Erysipelotrichaceae bacterium
CCAAAACAACTCCGGAGGACTTCGTGTAATTCAATGTATGGCGAACGATTAGTTGTCTGCGTTCTAAATCGAGATCTTCCCATTGAATTGCACAGCACTCGCCCTTTCTCATACCTGTGTCTAACATTAACCTGACATAGGCGTTCCACTTAAGAGGTTCATTATCCATTATCTCCAGAAGTCGATTGGTTTCTTCAACAGAGAGGCTCTTAACGGTATTATCTTTTCCTTCGTCTTTCCTTGGTGTTGGCCGATCAACCTTATCCATAGGGTTTTGGCTGATTAGGTCCTGTTTGTATGATGTTTTAAAGATGAGAACGAGCAGTTGGTACGTCTTGATTATCGTAGCATTTTTTAGGCCGCTTTCTTGCATCTTCAGAAGTATCCGACTGATTTGTATAGGCGTGATATCTTTTAACGTTAAAACTCCGATCTCACCGTATATATGATTTTTACAACATGCTTTCCAGACTTCCATTGTATTTGTGGCAGCTGTTACGGACTTATAAGGAAGAAATACGGTCTCACAATAATCCTGAAATGTGATATCCTTGTTGCTTAATGCGTTTTTCGCTAGCTCTTCCCGTACTTCTGCTTTGGTCTTTACCGTTCCATTCAGACAAGCTTCTTCGAACAACACTTTTTGTTTGTTTAGTTCGGCTTGCTTTTTTTTCATTGACCAGCCATCCCAAGTGGAGGGTGGATACCAGCGTTTACTGTATGGTGATTTTCCACGGCCCCGGCTAACTTGGATCTCATAACAAGTACCTTTTTTTGTCTCAATTTTTCTTGCTGTCGCCAATCATAGATCACTTCCTTTTCTATCTTTGTTCATCATCCAACCGATTTAGTTGGTCGTTTTTCCAAATCTCAAACGATTCCTTTATCGAGGGGTTATTTTCTACTAATTTGTAGTAATCGTTATATGCTCGAAGAAAATCGCTGAGATAGTGTTCTTGAATAACAAGCGCGACAGTCCCGTCGTCACAGTTTGTAAGCGCAGCAGAGTTTGTTTTAAGCAATTCCATAGCCATTCTGGCAATATCGCCTCTACTTTTAGCTGAATATTGAACCGGATCTTCAAAAAAGAATTCAACAGGCTTATTTAACGCTTCCGCAATTCGGAAAAGTTGGTCTAATGACGGGAGACTCTTTCCATTGGCGTAACTGTTTACTGTCGTTTTCGAAATGCCTAGCATATTTGCTAATTTCAACTGGCTCATGCCATGTTTGCTTTCGATCGCCCTTTTGAATTGTTTGCCAAAATTCTGTCTGTTAATAATATATGTCGAGTCCTGCATTTCAGTTTTCACCTCCTATATAATTGTAACCCGAACTGTATTATCAGTCAACTGGTAATTATTAAAAAAATAATTTCATATACTTGTTGACACATATCTTTCTATAGGTTTATAATACCAATAAACTGATATAAAAATACTGATAAATGTAATTTAGAAAGGAGGTGGTACAATGAAGTATTATTCTATCAAGGATACATGCAAAGAAACTGGTCTATCGCAATACTATATACGCGATCTATGTAAGAAGAACAGTGTGCCATACATTCGCTGCGGTTTAAAAATCATGATTAGTATTGATGATCTCAATATGTATCTGGATAGCATTAAATGCCCATCAGTGGCAGAAAGGACTAATGATGATCAATTATTCAGTTAAATACGATGAAGCCATGTATAAGACAGATTATTACTTTGGCTTGGGGCGAATACCTCCCCAAGATACTTTCTTTTCTTCTCCGGATTTCTACTTGAGATACCACGCTCATGATGATCGGTATGAGATCGGAATATATAATCCAGCCACAATTGCTGAAGTCAAATCATTCATCCATCACTTTCCTAATGGTTATAAGTTGTTGGATGATACTATTGATTGCAATCCAACCGATGAATCCGGGGAGCAGAGTGCTGTATTTAGTGAAGGGTTATACTTATACGCTAAAGGTAATTTAGTATCAATACAGTTGGATGATCCTGAATCCGTTATGCTTGATTTGGCAATAGCGACATATAATCCAAAAGAGAAGAAAGACCTTCAAGAGTATCTGGCTTCGAATATGAAAATCTCTGTCGGGGATATTGCATTATACAGAACTCTTAGTGAATTAAGCAAAAAGTATCCAAATATTGTATTGGGTGGGACAGAAGATACTTTCTGGGGACTATATTATTGTAACGAATTCTTAGTCCCAGGCCGTATGGTAACTATTAATATCCATTCTTCTGCTATGTCGGAGGTTACGTGTTCTATATGGTAATTATTGGTGTAATGGTTCTTCTTCATTTTGAAATTTTGTGAAATGGTAATTTTACGTTACAATAAAAAATATTATTAAATTAGTTGTAATTTTACAGCATTAAAAATTTTTATATTTTAAAAGTTGTAATATTGCATCATATTGTAAAAAGGTTGAACGGAAGATAGTAATTATGCCTGGCAGAACAACAATGATTATCTCCCTTTAACCAAAGAATATAAAGAAAAGGAGTAAACAAAATGATTAATTATAAATATATGGAATATAAAGGCTCTCATGATTACTCAACCTCGAGTTATTTCAATTTGGGTAAAGGCAAGCAAAACGATACTTTCTTTTACAGCCAAGATTTCTATTTACGCTATCACGCTTATGATGATTTATATGAGATCGGATTATACGACCAAGACAGAATCGATGAAGTGAAAGAGTTTGTTCACGGCAATTGTGTTGGGTACACGATAATTGACGATACGATCGGATACAGATCAACCGGCGAAGCAGAGGCAGGGGGTATTTACATATATGCTCGTGCAGATTTGATCTCCATGGAACTACTCGACCCTGAATATTTTTTTGAAGTATTGGAGATGCCAATATATGGTCCAGAGGACGAGCAAGAGGTTAAATCAGTTTTTGATGCAAATATGAAAGTAACTATTGCTGACGATAAGCTGTTAAAGCAGCTAATGGCGTTCGGTGACGGCTATCCAGATATTGTTATTCGGAACAACGACTTGGAATCACCTTATGGGTTCCATTACGACAATGAGTTCATAATACCCCGTAAGATGTTTAAGATCAGAATTCATGCTTATGATGATGTGAATAAGGCAATTCTAATAAATGGTTAGCGCTCAAAAGGTTCTCTGCTAGCAAATACGATATGAAATCATTTTGCATTGAGAGTTGGATGTCAGATTGATTTAGCCTCGATTAATGAAAAACCAATCTGCGACAAATTAGCAACACGTTTAAGTAAAATATGTTTATTAAAATACAAAATGACAATTGAGTAAATAATAATACATACAATAAAAATACAAAAGGCCATCCTGCCGGATGGCCTCCCTCTTCCAAATGAAAGGAGTGATCTTTATGATGATGAAGAGGAGCAATAAAGAAAAAAGCGTATATCGAGTTGAAGATCTAGATGCTTTTAATGAGGCGCAATGCAGAATACTAGAATATAAAGCTAGCCCAAATAAAATGTACGTGCCAATCGATAATGCACTCATCTACTATTCTTGTAGTGTAAATCCATATGTGCTTCCCATTGCATTATACTCATGGGTTCATGCTCAACACGGTTTCAACCGGTATGTAGAGACAAGTATTTCAATGATACAGCAAACGATAGCGAGAAATAAAGTTCCATCACGTGTATATGGGATCATTAAAGATAGTCTAGAATTTCTGTGGGGTGGAACTGATGATGAGTATTTTCAATTTGGTGATAGTGAGTGTGCATGCCCTTTTCCTCAACTTAGATTTAAAACATACTACTTAAATATAAAACCATCGACTGTACTGCAATATTATTCAGATGTTGGTCTGAGAGAGCAACAAGGTCATGTTCATGGGTATACAATTGTTGCTGCGGATGAGTTTTACTATATACTGGAATCAGTAAATAGATGGAATGATTATCACTCGTTTGAAGATCCTCGTGGCGAGGACGAAGATATTTTAGTAGTTGATTGCGCAGAGGAAAAGATTGATGAAGATTCATCCTGCATATCAAACCCACTAGATTTTTGTACCTTGTTAAATCTTTATGTGTATTTAAAGTCACAAATCAGTCACTTTGACAGTATTAGAAGATTATCTGTTGGAAACAGCATCTTTTATATGCGCGAAGCTGTCCAGACAATTTCAAAAAAAATGGGTAAAGGCAATCGGACCATTTCGCGCTACATCAATATACTTATTGATCTTGGTCTGATTGGAATTAACGGAAAACCAAATAGTAGGGAGAGTGGTAATTTTATACCGAATGTTCCTACTCGATACTGGTTATCCGATGTATGGATCAATTATATCAATGAGAGGGGATATAACTATGCATTCTAACGTCGAGAAGGAGAATATCTTTGATTTGACAACCGATGAGGACGTTTATACTTTGCGTACATCTGTGGCAGATGATACGTGGTCTATAGCATCATTCGACCCAGAATGGGATCGTATATTAAGCTATTACTACGAGAAACATCCAGATCAATGTGTCCGCTATATGGACTTGAACGATGATAGTACCTTTCGATATGAGGTTGCGAAGGATATGGTGTACATTGCTTTGATCGATCCGGATACTGGAAAACGTAAACCGTTGCGTATAAGAACAAAACTTTAGCGCTACATTGTGCTAAAGTGGGAGTATGCATAAACTCCGGCTCCAGGGATGTGACCTCATTCATATCCCTTATAGCAAAAACTCCGATCTATGGCTATAGACGTAGATCGTTAATATAGATCCTCTCATAGATTGTTAAAAAAACGGCGACGTTGTTTTATACAAAGTGAACCTGTCAAGCAAAAGTAGACACAAATAAAAAACGTCAGAAGCCCTGGTCCAGTTTGAACTGGACGGGGCTTTTGTATTGCAA
>CACXCB010000142.1 GCA_902766005.1 uncultured Erysipelotrichaceae bacterium
CGGGAAATAAATATGTGCGCTTTAAGCCTGTAGCAGCATGGGAAACATCGGAGACAATGGACGCTCTTTGTGATAGTTTCACTAAAGTGATGGAAAAGGGCACCATAGATCCGTTGCTTTTAATTCCCATGTTTGTTCTTGATTTTCTTTGCATACACCCTTTCAATGACGGAAATGGAAGAATGAGCCGACTTCTCACTTTGCTGTTGCTTTATAGGGCAGGCTATATAGTAGGTAAGTATATTAGTATTGAGCGCTTAATAGAAAAGACGAAGGACTCATACTATGAAAGTCTGCAGGAGAGCTCAATCGCTTGGCATGAGGAAGAAAATGATTACGTTCCGTTCGTGAAATACATGCTTGGCGTGTTGGTTGCAGCGTACAGAGAGTTTAGCGAGCGGGTTGAACTGTTGACAACCGGAAATCTGTCTAAACCGGAGCGTGTTGCTAGGCTTATAGAAAGCACGTATGGAAAAATATCAAAATCTAAGATTATGGAGAAGCTGCCGGACATCAGCAGAATTACGGTACAAAGAACGTTAGCAAATCTTTTGGAGTCCGAAACAATCATAAAAATAGGTGGCGGACGCTATACGCAATATGTTTGGAACAGAGATAAAGAATAAAGGAGAATCGTAATGACTGGGGAACTCAGAAACAAAATTGATGGGTTATGGGATATTTTCTTTAGTGGGGGAATCACTAATCCGCTTGATGTAGTGGAACAGATGACATACCTGATGTTTATAAGGGATTTGGATGATACGGATACACTTCGCGCTAAAGAAGCAGCTATGCTGGGACTTGCTTACAAAAGTATTTTTGCAGGGGAAGTGGAAATCGGGGAACGAAAAGTCGATGGAAGTCAGTTGAAATGGTCTGTTTTTCACGATTTTCCGGCGCAGAGAATGTATTCCGTGGTTCAGGAGTGGGTTTTTCCTTTTATCAAGAATCTTCATGGGGACAAAAACAGCGCATTCAGTAAATACATGAATGATGCCATATTTAAGATAAATACGCCGTTGATGCTGTCAAAGATTGTAGATGCTATGGATGAAATCTACTCGATGATGGAAGAACTTCATCAGACAGATATCCGCGGTGATGTATATGAATATCTGCTTTCGAAAATCTCCCAATCCGGTGTAAACGGGCAGTTTAGAACTCCACGGCATATTATTCGCATGATGGTAGAACTGATGGACCCGAAACCTTCGGATAGCATTTGTGACCCGGCATGTGGTACATCGGGGTTTCTTGTTGCCAGCGGAGATTATTTGAAAGAGAAGTACAAAAAAGAAGTTCTGTTGGATAAAAAGAATAGAGCACATTTCATGAATGATATGTTTCATGGATATGATATGGACAGAACGATGCTGCGTATCGGTGCCATGAATATGATGACGCATGGAGTGGAGAATCCTTTCATAGAGTATCGTGATAGCTTATCCGACCAAAATCCTGATAAGGATATGTATAGCCTGATATTGGCAAATCCTCCTTTTAAGGGCAGTCTGGATGCTGATACAGTCTCAACGGATTTGCAAAAGGTATGCAAGACAAAGAAAACAGAGCTGTTGTTTTTAGCTTTGTTTTTGAGGATGCTAAAGATTGGCGGCAGATGTGCCTGCATAGTACCCGATGGAGTTCTGTTCGGCTCGTCTAATGCACATAAAGCTATTCGCAAGGCAATAGTGGAAAATCAGAGACTTGAAGCAGTTATCTCCATGCCATCAGGAGTATTTAAGCCCTACGCAGGAGTATCTACAGGAATACTTATATTTACAAAGACTAATCATGGTGGAACTGATAATGTTTGGTTCTATGATATGAAAGCGGATGGATTTAGTCTGGACGATAAACGGCAGCCAATAGAAGAAAATGATATACCTGATATCATTGCTCGATTTAAAAATTTGGACGCTGAGAAAGACAGAAAACGAACAGACAAGTCTTTTGTGGTATCTAAGAAAGAAATAGCTGACAACAATTATGAGCTATCAATCAATAAATACAAGGAAATTGAGTATATTCCTATAGAGTATCCGCCGACATCGGAGATTATGGCAAACATCAGGTCACTTGAGAAACAGATAACGGTTGAGATGGATGAGTTAGAGAAGCTGCTAAAGTAATTCAATGGAATTGTTTGAGGGGAGACCTTTATGGACAAAGATAAAATACAATTATTTGAAGAGCAGCCAATCAGAACCGCTTGGGTAGAAGATGAAGAAGAATGGTATTTTTCTATTGTGGATGCAGTACGAGTATTGACAGAGAGTGTAGATGCAACCGCATATTGGAGAAAACTCAAGCAGAGATTAAAGGCGGAAGGAAATGAAACCGTGACAAATTGTCACGGTTTGAAAATGACTGCCTCCGATGGAAAAAAGAGAATTACAGATGTTGCAAATACGGAGCAGCTGCTCCGCATAATACAATCAATTCCATCAAAGAAGGCAGAGCCATTCAAACTGTGGTTAGCTCAGGTCGGGCGTGAACGAATAGAAGAAGTGATTGATCCTGAACTTACCATAGAGCGCGCCTTGGAAACTTATGCAAAAAAGGGCTATTCGCGAGAGTGGATAAACCAGCGCCTGCAGGCAATTCAAGTAAGAAAAGAGCTTACTGATGAGTGGGATAGGCGCGGAGTGAAGCAGGGCGTAGAATACGCGATTCTCACAGATGCAATAACTAAAGCATGGTCAGGAATGACAACTCGGCAGTACAAGAATCTGAAGGGGTTAAAAAAAGAAAACCTCAGGGATAACATGTCCACTCTCGAATTGGTTTTGAATATGCTTGCGGAAGCAACTACGGCAGAGATATCAAAACAAAAGCAGCCGAAAACGTTTGAAGAAAATAGAATTGTGGCAGGCGAAGGTGGAGCGGCTGCAGGAGAAGCACGGGCATCTGTTGAGAAGAGAACCGGGAAACCGGTAATTACAAGTAAAAATGCAGCACAATTACACGATTTGGTTACTGGACTTATAACTGATGCAAAGAAAATAAATTGAGATTTGTAGGGGTATGAGATGGCAAAATTTACGGATATTTTTGTTGATTGTACCAGTGATGGGACTAA
>CACXCB010000143.1 GCA_902766005.1 uncultured Erysipelotrichaceae bacterium
ATCCTGATCATTTTTTTCTGCCTGTTTTTGCAGGCCTTTTCATCGTTCCTTCTCAGTTATTCAGACCTTGGGGTGGGTTTCATACTTACTCCAAAAGGATGCGGTAGGCATCCACCAGATCTTCTAAATGCATCGAGGCATTTGCCCCCGATGTGCTGGGAAGATATGTACATGGCAAACAACACTGAACATGTTTATTGTACAGATCTGTCGCTTTTCTGCCTGTTGTAAAAATCTTTTTGATTTGTGTTTTTTGAATCAGTCCTTCAATATCGTTCACAGATACATCCTGTATGCTCGCATCACTCGACCCCTGAATGGAACAGGTATTAATCACATCCCATAAGGCGATGTGATGATCCAGGCAGAACTGTTTCTTGTCATGTATTTCTTCTTCAAATAACAGTGCCATGATTTTCCAGAACCGATTTGCGGGATTGCCGTAATAAAAGGCATTCTTTCTGGATATGACAGACGGAAATGATCCGAGGATCAGGACTTTGCTTGTATTGTCATAAACAGGCTCGAAAGGATGAACAACAGCCTCATATTCCATTGTTGAACTCCTTGGCAAGGCCGCCTTCACTTGTTTCTTTTAAGGCAATCGGAATCATCTTTCCGGTTTCATTCATTGTTTCCACAACCATGTCAAACGATACAAGATGCTTTCGGATACCGCTCATGTGTTTTGATAGAAGTGCTGCATCCATAGCTCGTAATACACCCATGGCATTTCTTTCAATACAGGGGATCATGACATATCCCATGACCGGATCACAGGTTAAGCCAAGATGGTGTTCCATGCCGATTTCAGCCGCATATTCAATCTGATCGATATCTTCTTCCATCAGATATGCACAGGCAGCACTTGCCATGGAAACAGCCGCTCCGACTTCCGCCTGGCATCCGCCGACTGCACCTGAAACAGTAGCATTCGCTTTGATCAGATTGCCAAACATGCCGGCAATCGCAAGGGCATCAACCAGTCTGTCCTTTTCTATTCTGCGATCCATCGCGCAATAATACATCAGTGCACTCATAACCCCGCAAGCACCCAGAGTCGGGGCAGTAACACATGTATTACCACAGGCATTTTCTTCACTTGCTGCATAGGCATAGGACATGATGCGCAAATCATTTTTGATGATCAATGGATCTTTATTGGTTTCTTCAAACAGCCTTTTTGCACATCTTTGTAACTGCAGTCTTCCGGGAAGATCTCCTTCACTGTGCAGGCCATGATCGACACATTGCATCATATTGTCGAGAATCACGGATAGATAGGATTTTAAATCCGGTTCATAGCTGTAGATATAATCCAGAATGGTGATATTCTTTTCTTTCAGCAATTTGCGTATCTCGGCAAAGCTTTTCTCATGGTAGACTTCCTTATTGTAGGAAACAGGATACTCCTTGATTTCGATGCTTCCGCCACCGATGGAAAAGATTGTCCATTTTTTCTGCAATACATGATTTTCATCGAAGCCCGATAAATAAAAGCCGTTGGGAAAATCTTCTTCCCAATCCAGTGAAAAGATGATCTTTGTTTCATTAGGCAATGTTTCCTGAATGACATGATCCGTACGATGTCCCCTGCCTGTCAAAGATAACGAACCGAATAATTCCGCTTCATAGTACGGGAATATACCGTTTACTTCCGTAAACAGCCTGCAGGCTCTTTCCGGAGCCAGGGTATGAGAACTGCTCGGTCCTCTTCCTGCTTTATATAACTCTTGTATTGCCTGCATATTTTCCCCCGTTCTTGATTAAAAAGGCATCAAATCCTGCTTGCGGATCGATTGTACCGGCTTTAATTCCCTGATCCAGTTCAGCCAGTTCTTTCAGATATGTCAGTATCTCATGAGAACTTGTCCCGAAGGTATTCTCCAATCCTTTTTTCACCGCATATTCATTGGCGTGAAGCCTTGTCGCTATCTGGCCTGCATAAAGGCCTTTTTCATTCAGCTTTTTCATATTGTAGAAGGCACGGAGCCTTGATGCGAGCATAGCAATCATCGCATTGACATCCATTCCCGCATTCTTCATTTCATCTCGAGCCTTGATCACACCGGATAGATCCTTCTGAATAAAGCAGTTGCTTAACTGAAATACATTAACTTCCGCACTGGCAGGAACGATATGGACAATATCTTCCCTGTTCAAATTCTTTTGGTCATACAGATCCATCTTTTCCAGGGCATTATGAAACAGAAGGTTATCACTGTCGACACGTAATAAAAGTTCGTTTCTGGCATCTTTGGTTAACTGATATCCTTTTGATGCAAGTTCCTGGTCTGCATATTTTTCAAAATCCCATGGCTTCATCTTATCAAACTTGTTGATGATGCAATTGTATTTCTGCAACAGCTTGTATTCTTTCTTACGTATATCGGCATCAAAGTTATGGCAATAGAAAACAAGTGCTGTTAATGGATTGGGTGATTTTAAATACTGTTCAATCACATTCAGACGATATTCTCTTTCCGTATTTTCTTTGGTTTTCTTTTTATCCGATGCTTTTGCATCTGCTTCCTTTGTGGCAGGATTCAGAAAGAAAGGTTCTTTCAATACAACCAGTTTTCTGTCCGATCCGTCAAATAAAGAGAATGTGTCGCACTCCATCATCGCAACATCAATATTAAAAGTCTTTTTATTGGAAGCATCTATGACTGTGTAATGATCTTCATCAACCTTCAGTTCTTCCTTCAGCTTCCTTAACCGTTCTTCCTGACGGTACATGTCTTTCCCTGTAAATACATAAACACTCATGCGATTATTATAACAATTCTTATGGAAATCTCAAAACAAACATACTCTTCCGGAACTTGTCACAAGTAAACAGAATCCGGGCAGAAAGAAAATGGATATATCTCCTTCTTCCTTTGTGTCAAAATACGGTATATGCCTTTTCAATAATCTTTGTATGACTTCCGGTGAAGGATGATGATAAATCGCATAAGGACCGGAAGAAATGATACCTATGTCCGGTTTCACTGTATCCAGGAATCTGTCACAAGAACCGGTCTTTGATCCATGATGACTGAGTTTCAACACATTGCATTCAAGATTTCCGTATTTCGAAATCATTCGTTCTTCCGTGATCTGATCGGCATCAGCCATGAACAGAAATCTCTTTTGATTGATTTGCGTATATAAAACAATAGAACTCTCATTTTTATCTTCATTTTCAATTTCATTGAGATCCATGAAAGTAAGGAAACGGGAACGGATGATCTCCTGATGCATATTCACAAACTTTTTTACATGATAATCTTTGTAGATATTTTCCTGATTACCGCTGTGATCAAGATCATCATGTGTGACTACTAAAGTATGAATATGATGGATGGATTTTGCATTTAGAAAAGAAGTGATATTGCGGTATTGTTCCGGTTTACCGGTATCAATCATGACATTATCCAGATTCAAAGGATACCGGATGACAATCGCATCTCCCTGTCCGACATTGATATACGTGATTTCTCCAAGAGGATGAAACAATCCAAGACATAAAAACACAAAGAATCCTGTTAAGGAAATCTCCATGAAATACCGATGCTTTCGATACAGATACAGTAAAAGAAGATAAGCCGGCAGACCTGCACCGATCAGAGAACCTTGTATCATCCATTTTTCATGAAAGAAAAACAATCGGTTCAAAAGCAGAAAACCATGGACAAAGCCAACTGGAATAAACAGCTGGAACAGACTGAAAATCCATAACCAGCCACACAGGATTCTCATAAAAGGATAAAACAGGCATTGGATCGGATTGACATGGTGAAAAAAGATCGATTGTAAAATGGACATGCCAAGAAAACATGTACTCTTTTTGTGATTGTGCATCAAAAAGGAAAGACGATAAAGGCATGGAGCAAGAAATGAAATTGTACATATCATTTGCGGATAGAAAAGCATCACAACAACGAGTCCCATACCGGTTCTTCTCTTATCATCCATCGGCAAAAACCGCAATACTCTGAAAATCAGCGATTGTACAAGCATAAAAGGAAAATGGTAAATCAGACATAACAGGATATTGATCCATACAATGATTTTGTTTCTTTTCTTTTGATCTATCTTTTTCTTTAACAGAAAATCGATAACCGAAAGAATCCCCGTAAAAGAAAAACCATTCGTAAACAGGAAGCTTTCTTCATCCAGGGAGATGTTCAAAAGTGTTTTATAAAGAATATTGCGGATCTCATCCGGATACCTGTCAATTCTTTTCTGCATTAAGCTCCTGATGGTGAAATTTTCACGGATCACATAAATTGCAGGATGATCGATTTTATAAAAGACTTTCATCGTCTTGCACCATTCTTTTTCATTAAAGCGAAAAAAACCTTTTCTTCCTTCCGTTTCAACAATTTCCCCTTCCACACGGCAAACAGCATCCAAGGGCAAAACTTCATCTGTATAACAAAGAAAAAGACGATTTCCGGACTTTAATACGGCATATGTATCCGACACTTTTACAATACGCGCTTCTGCAATAGCGGATGGTTTTTCAGGAATGCGATTCGATAATAAGACGCATACCATCAGCAGCAAGACAAAAAACCACGAATGGTTCCTCGTACGCAATTTCCAGTAAAGCAATAATAAAAACATGACCGTAAACGGCAGGACTTCATGAAAAACAAGAAAAATGTAAAGGATAAAGAAAAGCAAAAGAACATGGCGATACATGGTTTTCATAAAGAGATCAAATCCTTTATCTTTTCAAATTTTGCTTTTCCTATGCCTTTTACCCGCATCAGATCTTCCAGAGACTGGAAATACCCATTTGTTTCACGGTATTCAATGATTTTTTCTGCCGTTGATTTGCCAATCCCCGGCAATTTGCATAATTCATCAATATCTGCCTGATTGATGGAAATCATTTTACCGGCTTCTTCATTCTTTTTCATGATCACAATACAGTCTCTGTCATGAAGTATCTGATCAGGGTTGATCGTCGAAAGATCTGCATCTTCTGTCGGCTCAGCCATTTCCAGGACGTCTTTAACGACAGCGTATACCGGCAATTCATATTCTCCTTCCTGTTTTACTTCTCCTGTCACATTGACCTGTATGGTTTCTTTCTGCAACTGTTTCAAGTTGACAGGTTTAACATCATATAAAAATCCAGATAAAGCCAAAAGAAAAAAGATAAGCAAGCGTTTCATACATAGCCTCCTACTTATCTTTATAGTCATAAAATCAGATTTTTGTCAGAAAATTTAGTGAATATCGAGAATTTTTACCTGATATGGGGATTTGACATTCACATCGACGACATTGCCGATCTTGTGATCCAGAACTGCCATTGCAAGCGGTGTCTCATTGGAGAGCTTGCCGTTGAGCGGATCAGCTTCGGTAGAACCGACGATCGAATATTCTGCTTCCTGGTTTGTATCCATGAAGAGAATTTTCACGGTAGAACCGATGCGAACATTCTTTTTATTGGATTTCTTGGAAGTATCAATCAGCTCATAATGGCTGAGCATGTTCTCCAATTGTGCAATCCGGGATTCAACCTGTGACTGCTTTTCTCTAGCTGCATCGTAGTCGGCGTTTTCAGAAAGGTCACCGAGGGATCTTGCTTCAGCAAGTTCGCTCTTGACTTCTTCTCTGACAACATGGACCAGATGATCATATTCATCTCTGAGTTTTTGGAGGCCTTCCTCCGTGACATAAATCTTATTTTCTTCAGCCATATTTATTACTCCTTATTTAATCGTTCCGTATTATAGCATTGAATGGTGAATGATGCTACTGATTTTTGTTGTCAGAAGATCAATCGCAACCGTATTCTTGCCACCTTCAGGGATTATGATATCCGCATAGCGTTTGCTTGGCTCGATGAAGGATTCATGCATGACTCTGACAGTGTTGACATATTGTGAAATGACACTGTCCATATTTCTGCCTCTTTCCTTGACATCCCTTAACAAACGTCTGATAATGCGCAGATCAGCCGGTGTATCGACAAAGACCTTGATATCCAGAAGGTTGCGGATATGTTCATCTTCCAGAACAAACAATCCTTCAAGAATCAACACATCACAAGGATAGCATTTCTCAGTGACATCACTGCGGGTATGATTGACAAAATCATATGTCGGCTTGTCAATCTCCTTGCCTTCCATCAGCATTTTGATATGTTCCAGCAACAGTTCATTGTCAAATGCAAACGGATGATCATAGTTTGTTTTGACTCTTTCTTCCATTGGCTTGTCTGACTGATCCTTGTAGTAATCATCCTGTCGGATAATCAATACGGATTTAACATCGGCAAATTCATCCTTGATCCTTCTGGAGATGGAAGTCTTTCCGGATGCACTTCCACCTGCAATACCGATAATGATTGGTTTATTCATTTTTGTCCTTCCTTTTCTGCAGCGTGAATGAGATTTCCTTTCTCATCGTACTCCAAATCAAATATGAACGGATTCTCTGTCTTGTTTAACATCTTCTTAAGAAATAATCTGTCCCCTTCCCAAAGGGATAAGGACATGATCTCTTCTTTCGCAATCCATGCAAGCGTGCCTTCATTGCAATCTTTCAGAGTACCTGTAAAGGTGTCACAGGTATAGACATAAATATCTTCATCTTCCATATGAGGATAATGAAAGTGAATCACGCCTTCATAATACAAATCTGATGCATATAAACCGGTTTCTTCCAGAATTTCGCGTTTTGCACATTCAAGCATGCTTTCTCCAAATTCTGCCTTGCCGCCTACGCCGATCCACTTGCCTTCATTGATGTCATTTTGTTTTTTGTTGCGCAAAAGCATCAGATAGCTGTCGCCTTTCCGCAAATAACACACGGTCGATTGAATCATTGTCCCAAATATTTCGCAACGTTCTGATTATGCTCTTCAAGAGTTTCTGCATAATAAACCGTGCCGTCTCCATAGACATCTGCCATGAAGTAGTAATAATTGCTTTCAGTAGGATTCAATACAGCTTCCAGAGCTTTTACGCCCGGGTTTTCAATAGGTCCCGGAGGAAGTCCCGGATACATGTATGTGTTGTATGGGGAATCAAACTGGCTGTTGACTTCACAGGCCTGCCAATTGTCATTCTCTTTGTCAAAATCGATTGCGTAACATACGGTAACACTGGACTGCAATGCCATGTCAATCTTCAAGCGGTTATAGAAGACGCCGGCAATCAGTTTCAGATCTTCTTCATTTGTACCTGCTTCATACTGGATGATGGAAGCCAATGTATAGATCTGATGTCTCGTATATTCACTGGCTTCAATCTGTTCCTTGAACTGATTGAATACAGTTAATGTCTGATCCAGAATCATTCTTGTTGCTTCTTCTGCATTCATGTCAATATCGAAGTAGTATGTTTCCGGTGCAAGGTATCCTTCAAGAGGAATACGAATATCCTCATCAAAGATGGATTCTGTTAAGAACGGATAATCATCCATGATGGATGAGAGCCATTCGTGATCAGACCATAATGCGATCAAGTCATCATAGGTGACATTGTCAAGGGTTTCAGAAATCTTGTAGGCAATATCCTTTGCCCAGTCGCCTTCAATGATCGTTACAGGCACATTTTCAATAACGATGGCACTTTGATCATTCAAAGTTGTAAAGATCTTTTCGAGATCCCATGATTTGTCGATTTTGAACTTTCCGGCTTTGAGATCACCAAGATTATTCATCCTGACAAAATAATACGCAATTTTCGCATTTTTTATAATTCCGGCTTCTTCCAGCTGTTTTGTCAAAGAGGTAACAGAAGCACCTTCGCCAACCTCAAATTCAACAACTTCCGATTCCGTCTGCACAGGCTTGAGGCTGTCGAAGACGTTCCATACGGCAAAGCCAAGCGTTGCACAAAGTGCAAGGAATACAACCAGAAGGATTGTCTTGAGTATCGGTTTTTTCTTCTTTCTTTCTTTATTGCTCATCTTCTTCCTCTTCTTTCATGAACGCTCCAAGCACTTCTTCGCACATTTCCCATTCATCTTCATCTGTTACTTCATCCATCTCTCCGTCTTCCGTGTAGGAATAGGCATATACAATTCCTTCCTCACTTTCCGGATCCTGGAATAAAACATAGCTCTTTCCATGCTTCTCATCATCAAAAGTCAGAAGAATCTCTACTTCCTTTTCATCTCCTGACTCATCCGTAATTGTCATTCTGTTTGTTTCTTCCATTTTCTTTCTCCGTTTTCAATATTGCCTGATGATCAAGATACGTCTGCAGTATCTGTACGGCAGCTACCTGATCGATCTTCTTTTTTCTTTTCTTTCTTGACAAGTCTGCTTCAAGCAGAATACTCTCTGCAGCATGCGTGGTAAATCTCTCATCCCATAAGGTAACAGGTATGCCGGATTCCTCTTGCAGCACTTCTGCAAACTCCTCGCAGATCTGTGCCCTTTCGCCGACATCCCCGTTTAATAAAAGAGGATATCCAAGCACAATAAAATCCGGCTTCTTTTCCTCCACAAGTAAAAGTACTTTATCCATGGCGGAATTATAGTCATCCGGTTTAAAACGTATTGTTTGTACAGTTCTCGCAATAAAACCGGTGTCGCTTTCACTGACACCGCATGTCACGCTACCAAGGTCCAAGCCGATGTAATGCGGCATTTATTGATGTTCCTCCAGATAGAATCTGACAAGTTCCTCAATAATCTCATGTCTTTCGACAGACTGGATGATACTCCTGGCATTATTATGACTGGAAATGTATGCAGGATCGTTGGAAATAAGATAGCCGGCAAGCTGGTTGATTGCATTGTATCCTCTTTCATTTAAAGCAGTCTCTACATGTTTTAAAACCTCACGGATATTTTCCCTTCTAATATCCTCGGCATTATAGCTTACTGTAACACCTGCATCTTGAATTGGATTATTCATAATGTGCCTCCCCTTACATACAATTTTAATTCATGAATGCAAAAAAGTATATAGATTTCAAAAACACTTTCAGAGAATTTTCAAAAAATCACAAAAAAACAGCTTATTGAAATAAGCTGTTTTATGCCTGTTTGATCATTTCTTTTACTGCTGCAAGAGCTTCATCGATCTTGGAAACATCTCTGCCGCCGGCTTGTGCCATGTCAGGACGTCCTCCGCCTCCGCCTCCACAGATTTTTGCAGCATTTTTGACAATGTCGCCAGCTTTGAGACCCTTGGCAATCGCTGCCTTAGAGCTTGCACAGACAAATGTCACTTTGCCTTGTGATTCATTGCTGAGGAAGACAATGCCATCTTTCAATTTATTGCGCAAAGCCTCACCATAATCCTTGAGGGTATCATTTGGCTTATCCTGCAGTTTTAATACCAAAGCCTGTACGCCGTTGATTGTCTCTGCTTTGGAAAGCTGGCTTTCTGCCTCCATGCGCATTGCCTGTTCCTTTTGTGCTTCGTTCTCTTTCCTGAGTGCTGTATTTTCGGCAATCAGTTGTTCGAGCTTTTCATGCAGGCCGTTCCAGTTAGCCATCTTCATGAGTTTTGCCGAGGAGATCAGATATTCCTCTTCTTCTTTGAAGGCGTTGTAAGCTTCCATCTTGGTGATGCTGGTAATACGTCTGACACCGGAACCGATGGATTCTTCGGAAACAATCTTGAAGAGACCCAGTTCGGATGTATTGGAAACATGTGTACCGCCGCAGAATTCCTTGGAGAAATCACTCATGGAGACAATACGTACAAAGTCACCATACTTCTCATCAAATAATGCGGTTGCACCTGTCTTCTTTGCTTCTTCGATCGGCAGAACTTCCGTTGTAACGGGAATTGCCATCATGATCTTTTCATTGACGATTCTTTCCACTTCCTTGAGCTGTTCAGCAGTCGGCTTTTCATAATGCGTAAAGTCAAATCTGCCGTAATCCGGACAGTTATAGGAACCGGCCTGATTGACATGGGAACCCAATACCTGTTTTAATGCAGCCTGCAGCAGGTGCAGAGAAGAGTGGTTGGCCCTTGTTCTTTGTCTTGCCTGGTAATCATATTTGCCATTCAGCGTATCACCGATATGCAATGTGCCTTCTACATTTTCAATGTGATGCATCGGTTGTGCGTGAGGTGCTTTTTTGACATCGGTCACATCTGCCTTGAAGTATTCGTTCCAGACAACACCTTTATCGGCACACTGTCCGCCGGATTCTGCATAGAAGCATGTCCTGCTCAGAATGACATCGCCTTCCCCGCTTAATTCATCAACCATGACACCGTCTTTAAACAAGCCGATGACTTTGCCTGAGGATTCAGCATCTTTGTAGCCTGTAAACTCGGATTCTTCCGTGAAGTTCATGAGATCCTCGGACTGGCCATGCATGGACTGCAAATCACCACGTGCATTTCTTGCTCTTTCCTTCTGTGCTGCCATTTCCTTTTCAAAGCCATCCATGTCAACCTGATAGCCTGCTTCTTCGGCAATCTCCGCTGTTAATTCATGCGGGAATCCGTATGTATCATAAAGCTTGAAGACAACTTCACCCGGAAGAATCTTTGTATCAGCATGCTTTTCGAGTTCGGCATTCAGAAGGCTTTCACCATTTGCCAGGGTCTTATGGAAGGATTCCTCCTCGGTCTTGACAAGTCTGCTTACAAAATCGATTTTATCAAGGAGATATGGATAATAATCTTTCATGTTTTCGGCAACGACCGGAACAAGCTTGTACATGAAGCTTCCGGAGATGCCGAGCTTGATGCCGTAACGCACTGCTCTTCTTAAGACTCTTCTTAAGACATAGCCTCTGCCTTCATTGGAGAAAGCTGCACCATCGCTTAATGCAAATGTAACGGTTCTGATATGGTCGGCAATGACTCTGTAAGCCATCTTGTATTCACGCTCGTCATAACTGTGTTTCGCGTATTTTTCAGCTTCGTGAATGACCGGCAGGAACAGATCTGTATCAAAGTTTGTCTCTCCGTCCTGGATGAAACATACCAGTCTTTCCAGACCCATGCCGGTATCGATATTCTTCTGCGGCAGTTCCTGATATTCGCTTCTCGGGATTTCGCCCGGACGACAATCGTACTGGGAGAAGACGATATTCCAGAGCTCTACATAACGGTCATTTTCGATATCTTCAAAGAACAGTCTTTCACCGATACCTTCCGGATCATACTTTTCGCCACGGTCGTAATAGAGTTCGGTGTCAGGTCCGCCCGGCCCTCTTCCGATTTCCCAGAAGTTGTCATCCGCCTTACGGATGTGCTTCGGATTCATGCCTGTCTTAATCCAGATATCAATTGCTTCATTGTCATCCGGATATACAGTGACATACAGTCTTTCCGGATCAAAACCAATCCATTCCGGTGATGTCAGAAACTCCCATGCCCATGGGATTGCTTCCTTCTTGAAGTAGTCGCCGATGGAGAAATTGCCGAGCATCTCAAAGAATGTATGATGTCGTGCAGTTTTTCCGACATTTTCGATATCATTTGTACGAATGGATTTCTGTGCATTTGCAATTCTGTTGCAGGCCGGTTTTTCTGTTCCGTCAAAATACTTTTTCAGTGCGGATACACCTGCATTGATCCACAACAATGTCGGATCGTTGTGGGGAATCAGGCTTGCTCCCGGTTCAATCATGCATCCTTTGGATGCAAAGAAGTCCAGAAACATCTGTCTGATCTGATTGCCTGTTAACTGTTTCATCTTTTTCCTCCTGATAAATAAAAAAGCATTCCTGTAAAACATCCAGGAACGCTTGCACGCGGTACCATCCTGGTTCACACAATTGTGTGCACCTTAATTTTCCTTTAACGCAGGATATACGTTGCTGATTAGGCACTCTCAAAGAGAGCTTCACACTTTATCCGTCCAGGCTTTCACCAACCGCCTCTTCTCTAAGCACATCTAAAATGCTACTGGTTCTTTTTCATCGATTTACCTGTAATACTCTAACACAAAGCAGGTCGAAAGAAAAGCCAAATTTAAAGATCGTTGAGCTTTTTGAGTCGCATGCTTAATGTCGTCTTGCGCATATGTCTTTCCGCTGTCTGCACGCCTTTGATAAAGGCATTCTTTTCACCGATCATAATTAATGATTTCCTTGCACGGGTAACAGCGGTATAGATCAGTTTCTTTTGCAGCATGAACTGCATGGCAGAAGAAAACGGCATGATAACAATCGGATATTCACTGCCTTGTGACTTATGAACGCTGATGCAGTAAGCTAAAGAAATATTGGAGAGGTTATCGTTGTTGTAGAAGACATAATTGTCCTGAAATCTGACAACCAGTTCCAGCTTTAAGGATTCTGATTCTTCTGCAGGTATAATTTCTTCAAGAACGCCGATATCCCCGTTATAGACATCATCATCCGGCTGGTTTTTGAGCTGCAGGATCTTGTCCCCTTCTCTTAAAATCATGTATCCGACATGAATCTGTTTTTTATCTCCATCCAAAGGATTATAGAATTCCTGCAAAGCACGGTTCATCATATTGATACCTGCCTGTCCCTCATACATCGGGGAAATCACCTGTATGTCCTCCATGCCGAAACCTTTTTCTGCCGATGCCTGCAGGATTTTAATAATGCCGTCTTTAATCTGAGATCTCTGGCAGGAAAAAAAAGCGACATTGTTTGCATAGGTTTCTTCTTCTATATTTCCTTCACGGATATTGCGGGATAAGCGGATGATATCATTTCCTTCTTCCTGCCTGTAGATGTGTTCCAGACGGATTAACGGAAAAAGCTGTGAATCGATTAAATCCCTGAGGACACACCCCGGTCCGACACTTGGGAGCTGATCTTCATCACCGATAATGCAGATTTTTCTGACATTTTCGGATGCATTCAGAAGATTGTAGAACAGCCAGCTGTCAACCATTGAAAACTCGTCGATGATTAAAAGATCCGCGATGATCGGTTCTTCCCTGTTTTTTCCAAAGGTGTTTGTTTCAAGATCCCATTGCAAAAGAGAATGTATGGTAGCTGCTTTAGCCCCTGTCAATTCCGATAAACGCTTTGCAGCTCTTCCTGTCGGAGCTGCACAAACAACTTCGCTGCCCGGATAAAACATGCGGAAAAGATCAACCATCGCTTTAACAACCGTTGTTTTTCCCGTACCCGGGCCGCCGGTCATAATCATCACTTCTTCTGCAAATAAGGTTTGTATCGCTTTTCTTTGTATGTCATCGTAAATGATACCGACATCCTTTTCCAGGGCATCGATAGAATTCGACAATACCTCTTCTTTTACCGGTTCCAATCCCTCCATCGGATAGGTCATAAAATACTGGGCAATGGCTCTTTCTGCATCAAATTGCGTAACAGGATATATGCGTGTTTCCTCCTTTACAAGGCTTCTTTTCATAAGTGCTTCCTGCAACAACTGCAGGAAATCATCTTCATTGCATCCTGATTTTTTCTTAAATGCAGAACAGAGCTCCTCCTGTTCAACATAACTGTCTCCGACAGATACGCATAAATCCATGGCACATGTCACAAGAAGCGCATACAGTCTTTTGGGATCATCATCCTGAAAGCCCAAGCTTCTGCCGATCTTGTCTGCCGTTGTGAAACCAAACCCGTCACATTCTTCTATGACACGGTATGGGTTTTCCTTGATTTTCTGTAAAGCTTCTTTACCATAGGTGCGGTTTAAACGGATAATATTGCGCATGCCGATACCGTTAATCGTCAGAAACTGATGTAATTCCTGCAGATCATCATCTTCACTCTGCAAGCCTTCCTTAATCGATTGGATGTGTTTTTCGCTTAATCCCGGTACTGTTTCGAGAATATGGTAGTCTTCCCGTATCTTCGCAAGTGCATCTTCCCCTAAAGCATCCACGATTTTTTCTGCTGTCTTTTTACCGATGCCGGTAAACTGAACACCGGAAAGATAATGGATCATGCCTTCTCTTTCATTCGGCAAAGGTATGCTGATGGATTCAACCTGGAACTGCATGCCG
>CACXCB010000144.1 GCA_902766005.1 uncultured Erysipelotrichaceae bacterium
ATCCCGTTGTATTCTCCATCTTCAAATTCTTTACTGACAGTTGTCACTTCACAATCCGGATATTCTTTATGATAGCTATCCTGCATTCTTGCGATTGCATCATCAGAGGGAAGTAAATCTTTTTTGACAAGAATCTCCATTGTCCCTGTTATTTCTGCATCTTTTGTGACTTCAATTGTCATATACACTTTCATGCATCCTGTGAGAAACATTACGGGCAGGATCAAAATAATACTTAATATTCTATTTTTCATAAAACACTCCACGAACATTATAGTATAGTTCAATGATGAATTGAAATCTTAAAAAATAAAGTGCAACCCCAATGAAGCTGCACCTTTATTCCTGTTTCAGGTTCACACAATAATCTTCAAACAATGCCTGTGTATCCCAGTTTCTGAAAGTAAATTCCTGATATTCGGATTTATCCCTTTTCCAATACAAGTACATCCATGGTCCGGAATCTCCGGTTTCATCACTTTCCTGTCTGCTTTTTACAATACCATCCTTCAGGAAATCAAAGAATGTATTCCA
The DNA here is from genome assembly GCA_902766005.1 of uncultured Erysipelotrichaceae bacterium. Taxonomy (GTDB): domain Bacteria; phylum Bacillota_I; class Bacilli_A; order Erysipelotrichales; family Erysipelotrichaceae; genus Bulleidia. The sequence goes on from CACXCB010000144.1 coordinate 535, forward strand.
TTCATCCTCCGATAATTCTTTTGTCCCGGAAACCGTAATATATTCTTCTGTCAGAGGAAAGACATCCCCTTCTCTTGTTTCATGGTAAAAATAATGCTTATCATTTTCCGCATAGAAATAATATCTCTGATAATCCGGAGGATAGGTTGAAGAAGCATATGTAAAGTAGAATTCCGTAATATCATCCAATGAAATATCTTTTCCGACGATTATTTGTTTTTCTCCTTTTGAACAACCCATCATCACAAATGCCAGAATGTATGCAAACAGGAATTGTAAACATCTTCTCATACATCTCCTTCTGTCATGTCTCTTTTCAACATAACCAGATATTCTGTTGTATCCTCTTCAAGCTTTCTTTGTTCCGTAACATAAAATCCATGTCTTTGATAGAAACGAATGGCTCTTTCATTCTTTTCCAAAGCCCATAAATATTCCACATGCAATTGTTTGACCGCATAATCCAGTAATACCGCCCCGATTCCTTTATTGTGAAGTACCGGTTCAACAAATAATTTTTTCAATTCTTTTCCATTTACAGAAATAAATCCTTTAACCGTACCGTCATCATACACATACATTCCCGATGACATTCTGTATTTTTCTGCAAGTTCCGGAACCCGAAGCACATCAAAATAGTATTCGTCATTCTGAAAAATCGGATAAAAATACAACCTGTAATTAAAAATCTCAATCTCTGCAATCCGGATGAAATCATGATCTTCTGCTTTTCTGATATATTCCATATACAAATATGATACCAGACTTTTTATAGGTTTTCTCTGTATAAAAAGATATAATGGTATAGCGAAAAAGGAGCACTGTATGATTTTAGATCAAATTGATAAACATATTCTTGCATTGTCCTTACAATCTGATGAAGATTTAAAAGATATCTATGCACAAATCGATAAAGTTGCTTTAATCAATTCCGACAAAATACTATCTGCTTTCATCGAAAACAAAGTATCTTATGCAGATTTCAGCGATATTAACGGATACGGCAACTATGATACCGGCAGAGAAAAACTGGAAAAGATGTTCGCAACTGTACTCGGTTGTGAAGATGCACTTGTAAGACCGCATATTATGAGCGGTACAAACGCATTGTATCTTGCCTTCTCCGCTCTTTTGAAACATGGTGATACCATGATTTCCCTGACCGGAACACCCTATGATTCATTACAGGAAATGATCGGTCTTTGCGGCAATTCCAGCCAGTCATTAAAAGCCTGCGGTGTAAAATACGAACAGATCGATTTAATCAATAATGAATTTGATGAAGAAACGATTATCACCAGATTAAAGAAGAACGATGTAAAACTCGTAGAAATACAACGATCCAGAGGATATTCCTCCAGATTATCATTACCTATTTCAAAGATTGAACATCTGATTCAGAAAATCAGGGAAGTCAATACAGATGTCATCATTATGGTAGATAACTGTTATGGAGAACTTGTAGAAGAAAAAGAACCAGGAGATGCAGGTGCGGATATTGTCGTCGGATCCTTAATGAAAAATCTCGGTGGCGGTGTAGCAACTACAGGAGGCTATATTGCCGGCAGAATCGATTTGATTGCCATGGTCGCTGACAGATTAACTGCTCCGGGTATTGGCAAAGAACAAGGTGCCAACTTCAATCTGAACAACTCTTTCTTCAAAGGCTTATTCATGGCACCTAACGCTGTAAAAAGTGCTTTAAAAACAGCAGTATACGCTGCCTACATGCTGGAGAAACTCGGATATAAAAATGTATCACCAAGATATGATGATTACAGAACAGATATCATTCAAACCGTAGAATTAGGAGAGAAGGACAGTCTTGTATTATTCACACAGGGATTACAGGAATCCTCTCCTGTAGATTCCTTTGTCCATGTTCTTCCTGCACCTATGCCCGGGTATCCGTTTGATGAAGTCATGGCATGCGGTGCCTTCACACAGGGAAGCACAATCGAACTCAGTGCAGATGCGCCTGTGATTCCCCCATACAGACTGTATATGCAGGGAGG
>CACXCB010000145.1 GCA_902766005.1 uncultured Erysipelotrichaceae bacterium
AGCAGACAAAATACATAACGAAAAACAATAGAATTTGTTAGAAGAGATGCTTTTTGGACAAATTTATGGTAATTTGAGCCAAAAACATCTCTTTACTTTTTCAAATACACTTGAAAAAGATATGCAGTTATGCTATAATATTTGCGTTAGCATATCCGAAGATGGAGGGTGTATTATGACATTCGCTGAAAAAGTTAAAGAAGCGAGAAAACAATTAGGTCTTAGCCAAGAGAAATTTGCGGGGAAAATGGGTGTATCCTTTTCGACTATCAACAGATGGGAAAAAGGACGTTTCCTTCCAAGCTATTTGGCTCAGGCTCAATTTGACTCTTTCTGTAAGGATAATGGAATAGTGTTTAATGATACAGGAGAGAGAGAATGACATATAGTCCTATCGCTGAATTAAGAAATAGAAGCCCATATTCGGGAACAGGTTCACTAACAAGAGAGCAGTTCTTATTTTTTGAAATGAGAACTACCGCAAAGTTGATGACTGAGGGATTATCCGACGAAGAAATTCATCAACGTATTTATGAGGATAATCTATTTCAGTTTCCAACAGAGAAATCAATTAAGTTAATAACAAGTGGATGTATTCGCAGATTAAAATCACTTAACAATAACGAGCTTGTATATGCGCTGGCTACATTACCGACAGATGAGGCTAAACAAATCTGTTTGTACGCTATGATGAAGCAAAGCCCACTTGTGCGGGATTTTATGGTTCAGGTAGTTGGAGAAAAATACAGGCTTAAAGATATGTCTTTCGGCAAGATGGAAGCTAACGTATTTTTAATGCGTTTACAGGAACAAGATGACTATGTCGCAACATGGTCTGAATCAACAATCGGAAAGATTCGTCAAGTATTGATAAAGATATTGGTAGAGAATGAGTATCTCGATAATATCAATTCGGATCATCTTAATCCGGTGTTGATTTCACGAGTATTAGAAAACGGAATACGGGCTAATAATGATGAATCGGTATTCCCTGCCTTTAATTATTTTGAGTAGGAGATAATCAAAAGCTATGGAAGAAATAAAGGAAAGGTTAGATAGATTAAAACGAAAAATCCAAACTGAAGATTTCCTGCTCGGAAGAGGTTTAAGTAACGAAGTCAATTTTTGGATATTCTGCTACGAGCCTGCAGAAGAGATGATAATAGAACACTTTGTGGACTCTCTTGTTGTTGACCATAATATAGAATGTTCGATACACAGCTATAATTTATATAAAGTGTTTCTTGATATATGTAATAGTAAGAATATACTTTCAAAGATACCGACAATGGAAGAGAAGAAAGGAAAGGATTACTTATTAAGGCAAATCCATTCCATAGCTACGGAATCGGCGTTTATATCACAAATTAATTTTGAGCCGCAGGTAAGAGGAAAGGATGTGGTTCTTATATCGGGAGTCGGAGATGTGTTCCCGTTTATGAGGGTACATTCTCTTCTTGAAGCGATGCAACCGCATTTTTCAAATATTCCTATACTTGTTTTATATCCCGGAAAGTATGAAGATGCACAGTTGAAGCTATTCAATAAATTAAAACCGAACTCTTATTATAGAGCATTCAATATCATTTAGGAGGAGCAACTATGATAATTCGCAATATGTTTCAAGAGGACATCAACCGTCAAATAAATGGGGTTATCAAGGTTGATCAGAGTTCCGCCGATGTTACTCGTCAAGAAGTAAAGGAATATGTTATCACAAAAGAATTGAAAAAACACTTTATTCAATTCTTCGACTATTATGATGAAGCCTTTTCCACTCCGACTGCGGATATAGGCGTTTGGATTTCAGGCTTTTTTGGAAGTGGTAAATCTCACTTCTTGAAAATGCTTTCTTACATACTTGAAAATAAAGAAATTGACGGTAGAAAAACCGTTGAATATTTCCGTGACAAGTTTACAGATGATCCGGCAACGTTTATGCTTATCGACAAAGCAACAAAAAACTTGACGGAGACAATACTGTTTAATATTGATATTGAAGGTTCTATCAATAAAGATAAGACTGCGGTGCTGAGAGTATTTGCAAAAATGTTCTACAACCATTTAGGATTTTACGGTGAAAATCTTAAAGTGGCAAAACTCGAGCAGTTTATTGCGAAGCAAGGAAAGACCCAAGAGTTTCGCCGTGTATTCAAAGAAAAGAACGGCGAAGAATGGATTGAAGCAAGAGATGCCTTTGCTTTCTTTGAAGATGACGTAGTCGCC
>CACXCB010000146.1 GCA_902766005.1 uncultured Erysipelotrichaceae bacterium
GACATTTGATTCCATGACTGTATTATTCATCATTCTGGGAATAATTCTGATGATTGCCAATTTTGCTTTCCTCAGATGGGGCATGACCTTCTTAAGCAAAAAGGTTGATTTCAAAAATGACCCCGTTTTCTATATAGGAAATTAAAAAAGAATGGGCACCTGGCGCATTTGTGCCATTATTACATTGACACAATGCATCAGTTTCTATATAATCTAAAGGAAGCACATCTGAATTTTCTATCGATATATAAATTATATAACAATCCATTGACATTATATAATTTATATATTATCATTTTAGTGAGGTTATCATGTCCGGTAAAGAATACTTAAAACGGCATCTGCAGTGTGGTTGGAAAGAAATAAGAGTTGAAGGCAGCCATCACATCATTCGAAAGGGCAGCCAAACCGAGGTTATACCTGTTCATGGCAATAAGGATCTTCCAAAAGGACTGTATAATGCCATTTCAAAACGTACCGGAGTAAGGTAAAAAACACGTCAGAGAATGGAGACATCAAAATGTTAGCTGCTTATCCTGCTATTATTCATAATGATAATGACGGAATCTGGGTTGAGTTTCCTGACCTTCCCGGCTGTCAAACCTGTGGTGAGACTTTGGAAGATGCCCTTGTTTATGCAAGTGAAGCCTTAGGTTCATATCTTGCTGTTAGAATTGACGCTGGTGATTCCGTACCTGTTGCTTCTTCCATTGAGACAATTGTCACTAATGATTCCAAGACATATATATATACAGATGTCAACAAATATCATCGTGACACCAAAGCTGTCAAGAAGATGATTTCTATCCCTGCATGGTTAGCAAAAGAAGCCGCCTCACATAATTACAGTTTATCTAAAATTTTACAGGAAGCACTTATGGAGAAATTAAATATGGCATAATACCAATTTGATTTTTACACATAAAAAACGCCCAATTACAAGCAATGATATGTACCCCTTTTACTGGACTAATCCAGTGAAAGGGGTTTTTGTATGAAATATGATTATGCATTTAAATTAAATGCCGTAGAGATGTATCGATCTGGGCAATGGATTAGCACGCCTGAAGGTATCGGACAAAAGAACTTTAGAAAAAGGATTGTGCAATGGTCAAGAATAGCGGACATATATGGTATGGATTATCTTAGGCATCCTACAACGTGTAAAGAACATACCGCTGAATACAGGTATGGACTGGTTGCACGTGTTTTGGCGGGCGAATCGCAAAAGAGTGTTGCCATCAGCGCAGGTATTGATTCTGGGTTATTGTCTAAATGGGTTCAAATATATAAGATAAATGGGTATGAAGGATTAAACCTAAAGAAAGGTCGTCGTAGCACAAAGGATATGCCCATGAAGAAAGAATCCAAACCAGCAGATTTAACACCATCAGAAAGAGAAGAACTAATAAGATTAAGAGCTGAAACTGAGTATTTACGAACTGAGAATGAAGCAATAAAAAAATTAATCGCCTTGAGACACGAAAAAGAGGCTGCGCTACTCAAGGCGAAAAAGCAGCAATCGTTAAAAAACTCAGAGAAAAAGGATACGCCTTAAAATATCTGCTAAAAGCCATTGGTATGTCCAAGTCAACTTACTATTTTGAGATTAATAAATCAGATGTAGTTGCTAATCGCAATGAAGAATTGCTACTTACTATCAAAGAGATTTTCGAAGAAAACAAACATAGATATGGTGTTAGAAGAGTTCACCAAGAACTCATAAATCGTGGATATCAAGTAAACCATAAGCGTGTTCAACGTCTTATGCACGAATCCGGATTAGCAGGTAAACGTCCAAAGGAGAAATATCATTCTTATAAAGGGGAAGTTGGCAAGGTTGCTGATAATGTAATAGATAGAGATTTCAGTACAACTGCACCTTTACAGAAATGGACAACAGATGTGTCTCAGTTCAATTTTTCATGGGGAAAGTGTTATATATCGCCAGTGCTTGATATGAATACAAATGAAATCATTTCGTATGATTTATCAACAAGTCCAAATCTTGAGCAGATAGCAAGAATGCTTGACAGGGCATTTGAAAAATTCCCTTCTGTTGAAGGACTTATATTCCATTCAGATCAAGGGTGGCAGTATCAACATGCCTATTTCAGAAATGCATTACAAGAACATGGAATCATACAATCGATGTCTCGTAAAGGGAATTGCTACGATAACTGCATAATGGAAACATTCTTTGGAAGATTAAAGAATGAGATGTATTATGGCTATGAGAAAGACTATTCTTCTTTTGAAGAATTCTCAAAAGCAATTGCAGAATATATAGATTACTATAATAACAAAAGAATTCAGGCCAAAACAAAATGGATGCCACCTGTGCAATACAGGATAGCATCCATGTGTTCCGCCTAATTCATAAATATGTGTCCAGGATTCTGGGTACATATCAAACCAGAAAGGAGGGTATTTTAATGAACTTAAAAGTAAAAGCATTGCCGGATGGCCTTTACCTACATCGCAA
>CACXCB010000147.1 GCA_902766005.1 uncultured Erysipelotrichaceae bacterium
GATATCTTTCAGCCCTCCGGATATTGGGGAATTGGAAATCCAGGAAGTTGCGGAAGCAATGCGTTCCGGTTGGATCACAACCGGTCCAAGGACAAAAGAATTAGAAAAAAGATTTGCGGAATATTTCCATGTGAATAAAGTGGTATGCCTTAGTTCTGCAACTGCTGCTGAAGAATTAAATTTACGTATTCTCGGCATCGGTGAAGGAGACGAGGTTATCGTTCCTGCTTATACATATACATCCTCTGCATCTGCAGCAATCCATGTCGGCGCAAAAGTCATTTTTGTGGACAGCCAGAAAGACGGTCATCCGGTTACACATCTGCCGGAAATGGATTATGAAAAGATGGAACAGGCGATCACCGAGAAAACAAAGGCGATTATTCCTGTAGATCTAGGCGGAATCATGTGTGACTACGATAAGATCTACGAGATAGTTGAAAGAAAGAAAAATCTATTTAAGCCATCTAACGCCATTCAGGAAGCTATCGGTCATATCGCAGTTTGTGCAGACAGTGCACATGCAGTAGGAGCAAGCAGACACGGAAAGATGGCAGGGGAAGTTGCGGATTTTACATCCTATTCCTTCCATGCCGTAAAGAACTTCACAACGGCTGAAGGCGGCGCTTCTACATGGAAACCGATCAAAGGCATCAGTGATGAAGACATCTACAAACAGTATCAGCTGTTCTCACTGCATGGACAATCCAAGGATGCATTAGCGAAAACAAAGCTTGGCTCATGGGAGTATGACATTGTCGGTCCATGGTATAAATGCAACATGACGGATATTACTGCTGCCATTGGCTTGAAGCAATTGGAACGCTATCCGGGTCTCCTGGAAAGAAGAAGAGAAATGATTGAAAGATACGATAAGTTCCTGGATGAACTCGGCATATTCCACATGAATCATTATGGTAAAGACTACTGCAGTTCCGGACATCTATGCTTGACACGTATTCCGGGTATTACATCTGAACAAAGAAATGATATTATTACTGCTATGGCGGAAAGAGGCATTGCTTGCAATGTGCACTACAAGCCATTACCGATGATGACAGGTTATCAGAAATATGGATGGGATATCAAAGACTTCCCGAATGCCTATGATTATTTTGCAAATCTGATTACTCTGCCGCTACATACAAAGCTGTCAGATGATGACCTGACATATATTATGGAAAACTACAAAGAGGTGCTACAGCCATATCTTTAAGAAAGGAAAGGAATGTTGAAAACATGGGATAAACTTCCTGATTTTATGAAAAATGAGGAAGTAAGGGAATACTATGACATATTGCATAAAAAAAGAGTCAGTTTATTTCTGAAACGTGTTTTCGATGTAGCTATGGCATCGGTCATGCTGGTAATATTCTCACCGTTTATGGGGATTATTGCCATACTGATTAAAAGAGATTCCAAAGGGTCCGTATTCTTCCGTCAGGAAAGGGTAACTACATACGGAAAGAAATTCCGTATTCATAAATTCCGTACAATGGTAGTTGATGCCGAAAGCAAAGGCTCTCAGGTTACCGTGGATAACGATGACAGAGTTACAAAGATCGGCAATACATTAAGAAAATACCGTCTGGATGAAATCCCGCAATTATTGGATATTATTGCCGGTAATATGAGCTTTGTGGGAACAAGACCTGAAGTCTCCAAGTATGTGGAAAAATATACAAATGAGATGATGGCAACATTATTACTTCCGGCAGGGCTGACCAGCGAAGCCAGTATCCGTTTCAAAGATGAAGCAGAACTATTGGAAGGAAAGAGTGAAGAAGAGATTGATGAAATTTATATCACCAAACTTCTTCCGGAGAAGATGAAGTACAATCTGGCTTCCATCAGAAATTACTCGATTCCTTCTGAAATGAAAACATTTTTCCGTACAGGCTTTGCGGTATTGGGAAAAGAATACGATTAAACGATCTTCGGATCGTTTTTTTTCATGATAAATCGAAACCGCCAAGTGCTCTTGTACGGTAGTACTCGATCATCTGGTCAGTGACAAAACCTTCGTAGGTTCCGAAGTTTGTTCCCATCGGAGGCACGACAAAACGGTTTTTGAGTTCCATTGAGCCGATTTTCCCGAAAGAAAGCAGCTTTTCAAATTTCGTAATTATCCTCCATCAATAATATTGTTACTTTTATTGTAATGGAGGAGATAGTGGCAGGTCAAAGAAAATGCATTCAATCAAAAAACGGGTCAAATTGACCCGGTGTTAATACATATGCAATTTACAGTATTTCCAATAATTCAATTTCAAAGTTCAGTTCTTTTCCGGCCATTTCATGGTTGGAGTCAAAGGTGATGGTTGTATCATCTTTGGCAGTGACTCTGACAGGAATCGGATAACCTCTGTCTGTGCGCAATACAACCCTTTGGCCGACTGTCAGGTTTTCTGTGCCGGCAATATCACTGATCTTAACGGTAAAGATGGCATTGGGATTCGGCATTCCGTATGCATCTTCCGGCATCAGATGGATTTTGATTTTATCGCCCTGGTTCATGAACAATACTGCTTCATCAAAACCGCGGATCATCATGCCTGTACCGCAGATAAATTCTAATGGTGTTCCACGGTCATACGAGGAATCAAATTGTGTTCCGTCATTTAATGTGCCTCTGTAATGTACACGTACGGTTTTACCGGCATTCGGACCTTCCAGAAGTACCTGATGACCGGGACATCCGCCGCAACCGCTTTCGCATTGTCCTTCACAACCGCTGCAGCTTTCTTCTTCGTGTTCATGATGGTTACAATTGGCTCCGGTTGATGCGAGTTTTCCGTTGAGATAAGCTTGTACAGCTTTATCTGCATCGCCTTCTGCACCGGAATATACGGTGATACCGGCTTCCGCAAGTGCATTCTGTGCACCCGGACCCATGCCACCGCAGATCAGAACCTCTACACCGCATTCTTTTAAATAGTCTGCAAGAGCTTCGTGTCCGATGCCGTTGTTTCCGATCACTTCAGAAGAAGTGATCTGCTTATTGTCAATCTCATAAATCTTAAAGTACTCTGTTCTTCCGAAATGTTGGAAGACAGTACCGTTATCATAAGTTACTGCAATTTTCATTTATTCGTTCCTCCATAAATATTTCATCAATGAATTTTTGTGTTTACATATTCGCCAACTGATACGTTTTTTTATCGTGAGGCAGCTTGTTGAACAGATTTTTTTACAGTTGCAAAGAATCCTGATTCAACAAAAACTCCTCCAGTGATATTATCAATATTCCGTTTTCATCTGTATAAGAATGAAACGAGGAATGAATGACCGCGATTTTCCGAAATGATCCCGGAACCTTTTTTAAGTTTTCAAACTCATTGTTTCCATGTTTGTCTGACGGTATTTGATCCATGACCTGAATATAGTATTCTTTACTTGCCAGTCTTGCGATGAAATCAACCTCTTTTTGTTTATATACTTGCCTCCCTTCGGTGTTTCTTTCTCTGGTCTCAAGCATTCCTACATCAACAAGATAGCCACGACAGCGAAGCTCATTATAAACGACATTTTCTATCCCAAAGCCATCATTCTGCTGTCTGAAACGGATTCTTGCATTTCTTAGTCCAACATCTTCCGGATAGTATTTGAACGGTGTTGAAAGATACTGTTTACCTTTTATATTAAATCTTCTTGCGGATTCAAATATAAATGCATCTTCTAAATATCCAAGATACGAGAATACAGTCTCACTATCTATCTTGATGTGTTTTTCGGCAAGTAAAGTTCCTGCTAAACTGCTGGGGCTCACAAGAGATCCTGTTGTTGAACATAATAAATCGAACAGGTTACTTAATTCTTCCGGTAATCTGATGTGATTTCGTTCTACTACATCCGTCAAATATGTGATGTTAATTAATGAAACCAGATAATTGATTTTTTCCTTTTCATCCGATTCATTTAATAGGTATGGCATGCCGCCAAATGTCAGATAATCTCTAAGGGCGAAATGTTTATCACCTTCATATACTTCAAGAAACTCTTTATACGAAAGAGGATGAATCCTGATTTCGGTACCACGATCTTTAAACCTTGTGGAAATATCTTTTGACAGGAATTCAGAATTGCTGCCGGTGATGTAAACATCATAATTTGTGTGATTATTTAAAGATATGATTGTTCCTTCAAAGTCTTTAACTATTTGAACTTCGTCAATAATGACATAATATTGAATATTATCGTCCGGACACCTTTTTTCGATATATTCCCGGAGGGCTTTTTTGTCTCGCAACTCTTCAAACCGATCATCATCGAGTTCAATGATAACAATCTGTTCATCTTTTACGCCGTGCTCTTCCAGGTATTGCCGATAAAGTGTCTTCAACAGATAACTTTTTCCACACCTTCTAATCCCGGTAATAATTTTTATAAGTGGATTATGCCTTTTCTGAATTAATTTGTTCAAATAGAATTCTCTTTTAGCTTCCATATCAACCCCTATTCGGAATCAACTGCAAATGTTACGTAATTTCCGATTATTGGTATTATATTCAGGAAGCATAAAACAGTCAAGCTATTCGAAAAGATTGTCACATGTTACGTTTATTTCCGACAGATATCCTTTTTTCGATCACAATGCCGGAAGACAATGCCGTTATCATAAGTTACTGCAATTTTCATTTATTCGTTCCTCCATAAATCGCACGGGAAGTATTATCTCTTATTTTCAGGGATATGTAAATGCTATATATAATAAGGAAGATCAAAAATTGTCATTATTTTCACAAATAATCACGAACCGGATGCTAAAACAGCAAAAATTTGGGTGGAAACGGTAAATTTCAAACGGGTTTTCTGCGTTTTTTGGCGCAAAAAAAGGTTGGAAATCCAATCTATCAGGCAATATTTTATATATATGAAAATAGTTCTTGCATTTGCTTTCCCGAAGTGATAACATACTAAAGCACTCGTGTAGATGTGGGAGGTTGCTGGCACACCGAAGGACGTTGTCAGTGATGGTGTGATAACCAGGGAATTTCCACGGAGCGATCCCGAAAGGGAATGAATATAAGGAGGAAAAATTCATGGCAAAGAACTCAGTAAGAATTCGTCTGAAGGCTTACGAGAACAGGAGCTTGGATGCAGCCAGCGAAAAGATCGTCAAGACTGCAAATAGCCACGGAGCAAAGAAAGTTGTTGGTCCTGTTCCGCTGCCGACAGAACGTGAAGTCGTCACAGTACTTCGCGCAGTCCACAAGTACAAAGATTCTCGTGAACAGTTCGAGATTCGTACACACAAGAGACTGATTGAAATCATCGGTCCAAGTGCTGAAACAATCGACGCATTGAGCAGACTCGATCTGCCGTCCGGCGTTGATATTGAGATTAAGTTATAAGGAAAGGGTGAATACAGATGAAGGGTATTTTAGGACGTAAGCTCGGTATGACTCAGGTATTCACAGTCGATGGAACATTGATTCCTGTAACTGTAATCGAAGTTAAACCGAATGTAGTCATGCAGAAGAGAACCATTGAAACAGATGGTTATGAAGCTATTCAGCTTGGTTACGAAGACAAGAAAGAACATCGCGCAAACAAGCCTGAAATCGGTCATGCAAAGAAAGCTAACACAGCTCCGAAGCAGTTCTTAAAGGAACTCAAAGCTGATGAGATGTATGGTCTCGAAGTTGGTGCTGAAGTTAAGGCTGACCTGTTCAAAGCAGGTGACATGGTTGACGTACAGGGAACCAGCAAAGGTCATGGTTTCACAGGTACAATCAAGCGTTATGGCGCACATCGTGGTCCTGAATCACATGGTGGATCCAAGAACGTAAGACATATCGGTTCTTTGGCAACAACAGGTCGTAACAACGGTCGTATTGAAAAGAATACACCAATGCCTGGCCGTCATGGTGGATATACAACCACAAATCAGAACTTAATGGTTGTTAAAGTTGATACAACTGACAACTACATTCTGGTCAAGGGCAACATCCCTGGACCAAAGAAAGGCCTTGTCGTTATTAAGACAACTGTGAAACCTGTCAAGGAAGTTACAGCTCCTGAGCTTGTTTCATACGCAGAGGCTGAGAGTGAAGGAAAGTAGAGGGCTTAACCAATGGCAAATATCGAAGTATTCAATTTGAAAGCTGAGGCTGTAAAGTCCATTGAAATCGCTGACGAAGTATTTGGAATCGAGCCAAACCAGCAGGTTATGTTTGATGCCGTTATGGTTTATCAGGCAAGCCTGAGACAGGGAACACATTCCACTAAGACAAGAGCATTTGTTTCCGGTACTGGTAAAAAGCCTTTCCGTCAGAAAGGTACAGGCCGTGCTCGTCAGGGTTCCACACGTGCTACACAGTGGAGAGGCGGCGCAATCGCATTCGGACCTCATCCTCGTAAGTACAACTTAAAGCAGAACCGTAAAGAACGCAGACTTGCTCTTCGTTCCGCTCTGAGTGAAAAGGCTGCTGAAAACAACATGACAGTTGTTGAAAACCTGACACTTGATGAGATCAAGACAAAGAAGGCAGTTGCTGTTATGGATGCATTCGGATTCGATCGTAAGACATTGTTTGTTGCAGATCCTGCAGAGAATTTCGACAATGCTTTCTATTCATTCAGAAACATCCCTAATGCAATGCTCGTTACACTGACAAGCCTCAACGTTTACGACATCGTAAATGCTGATAAGATTGTCTTCACAGAATCTGCTGCAACTAAAGCAGGGGAGGTATTCGCATAATGAGCGCACGTGATATTATCATCAGACCGATTGTTACTGAACAGACAACAATGCTGGCTAATGAACAGAATAAGATCACATTTGAAGTAGCGAAGACAGCCAATAAGATCTCCGTTGCTCAGGCAATCCGTGAGATCTATGATGTAAAACCGATCAGCGTTAACATCATCAACACAAAGCCGAAGAAAAAGAGATTCGGCCGCTACATCACAAAGACAAAAGCTATTAAGAAAGCAATTGTCAAGTTCCCAGAGGGACAGTTGATTGATATTTACAATCAATAATAAGAATTAACTATCGGAGGAAATCGCTATCTCCGGATAAATGCGAAAGGAAAAAAAGAAGAAATGGCAATTATTAAGTATAAGCCGACCAGTAACGGACGCAGAAATATGACTACTCTGAGTCGCGATGTTATCACAAAGCAGACACCAGAGAAGAGCCTGCTCGCTCCGTTAAACAAGAAAGCAGGTCGTAACAACACAGGTCGCATCACAACACGCCATCAGGGCGGTGGTGTAAAGCAGAAGTACAGAATCATCGACTTCAAGAGAAATAAAGATGGTGTTCCAGGAAAAGTTGCTGCAATCGAATACGATCCAAACCGTAATGCGAACATCGCTTTGATTCACTATCTCGATGGTGAAAAGCGTTACATCATTCATCCGGAAGGATTGAATGTTGGTGACACAATTGTTTCCGGCGTTGCAGCTGATATCAAGACAGGTAACGCAATGGAACTCAGAAACATTCCGGATGGAACTATCGTTCATAACGTTGAGCTCGTTCCAGGAAAAGGCGCACAGATGGCAAGAGCTGCCGGCTGTTCCGCTCAGATTCTCGGTTCTGAAGGAAACTTCGTGACACTGCGTTTGTCTTCCGGTGAAGTCCGCAGAGTACGTAACAACTGCCGTGCAACCATCGGTGTAGTAGGAAATGGCGAATACAACCTGATCAACTGGGGTAAAGCCGGTAGAAACAGACACAGAGGCATCCGTCCTACAGTAAGAGGTTCAGCAATGAACCCTGTAGACCATCCACATGGTGGTGGTGAAGGCCGTGCACCTGTAGGTCGTAAGGCACCAATGACACCATGGGGCAAGAAAGCAATGGGTGTCAAGACACGTAAGCCAAAAGCTAAGAGCAACAAGTACATCGTCAGAAGACGTAACGGGAAATAATTGAAAGGAGAAAAGGCAAAATGTCAAGAAGCATTAAAAAAGGTCCATTCTGTGATGACCATCTGATGAAAAAGGTCGAAGCATTGAATGCATCCGGCAAAAAAGAAGTCATCAAGACATGGTCTCGCCGTTCAACGATTTTCCCTAACTTCGTTGGACATACATTCGCAGTTCATAACGGAAAAGAACATGTTCCGGTATATGTAACAGACGACATGGTCGGACACAAACTCGGAGAATTCGCTCCAACACGTAAGTTCGGTGGCCATGGCGATGGCAAGGACAAGAGAGCGTAAGGAGGAAATCAGAAAATGGATGTAAGAGCAACAGCGAAGACAGTTCGTTATACTCCACGTAAAGTTCGTCTTGTTATTGACTTGGTTCGTGGTAAGACAGTTACTGAAGCATTGGACATTCTGAAGTTTGTTCCAAATCATGCAGCAGTACCGGTATCAAAGGTTATTAAGAGTGCAGCAGCAAATGCTACTAACAACAATCAGTTGGACGCTGACAAATTATATATCAAAGAGATCTACGCTAACGAAGGTCTCACAATGAAAAGATATATGCCAAGAGCAAAGGGCAGCGCTTCACAGATTTTGAAGAGAACAAGCCACATCACAGTAGTGGTTTCTGATGAGAAGTAAGGAGGAAGATCAAAGATATGGGACAGAAAGTAAGCCCGATTGGCTTTCGCGTAGGTGTTATCCGCGATTGGGAATCCAGATGGTATGCAAACAAAGCTGATTTCGGAGATCTTCTGAACGAAGATGTAAAAGTTCGTAAATTCCTTGAGAAAGAGCTGAAAGATGCTTACATCTCCAGAGTTGAAATCGAACGTACAGGAAAGAAAGACTGCAAGGTCATTATCCGTTGTGCTCGTCCGGGTGCTGTTGTAGGCAAATCTGAGGACAAAGACAAGATTGAAATTCTGAAGGAAAAACTTTCCAAACTGACAGGCGGCAAAAACATTAAAGTTGATGTTGTCGCTGTAGCAAATCCGGATCTTGATGCAAGACTGGTTGCTCGCAGAATCTGCGAACAGCTCGAACAGCGTCAGTCCTTCCGTATTGCGCAGAAGAAAGCAATCCAGCAGACAATGCGTTCCGGCGCTAAGGGAATCAAAACTCTGGCTAAAGGTCGTTTGGGCGGTGCTGAAATTGCTCGTCAGGAAGGTTATTCCAAGGGTGTCGTTCCGCTTCATACAATCAGAAGTGACATTGACTATGCTTGTGAAGAAGCACACACAACTTATGGAAAACTGGGTGTAAAAGTTTGGATCTGCCGTGGTGAAGTTCTTCCTGGACAAATGGTCAAGGAACCTGAAGCACCGGCTAGAAACCCAAGAGGTGATCGCCGCAATAACAGACGTGGAAACAGAAACGACAACAGACGTGGAAACAGAAACGATCGCCGTCCGAACAATGCTAATGCAGAAGCTAAACCGGCTGAAACTGCAGCAGCTACAGATGGAGGTAATGAGTAATCATGTTAATGCCTAATAGAACAAAATACAGAAGACCTCATCGTTTGAGCTATGAAGGCCGTGCAAAAGCAGGACGTACAGTCGCTTTCGGTGAATACGGACTTGTAGCTCTGGAAGGTGCTTATGTAAGCAGCGCTCAGTTAGAAGCAGCACGTGTTGCCATGACACGTTATATGAACCGTGGCGGTAAAGTTTGGATTAAAGTATTCCCACAGCTCGAACGTACAAAGAAACCTCTCGAAGTACGTATGGGTTCTGGTAAAGGTGCACCGGATCACTGGGTAGCAGTTGTCCAGGAAGGAAGAGTTCTCTTCGAGATTGCCGGTGTCAGTGAGGAAGTAGCTAGAGAAGCATTGAGACTTGGCGCAAACAAGCTTTGCGTGAAGACTCGCTTTGTTAAGAAGGGCGAGGAGGAAAAGAAGTAATGAATGTCAAAGAAGTCAGAGATATGAGCAATGAAGATCTTCTCAAAGAAGTTGAATCTTTGAAGGAAGAATTGTATGATCTGCGCTTTGCACAGGCTACAGGAAATCTTGAGAATCCGGCTCATTTAAAAGATGTTAAGAAAACAATCGCACGTATTTACACTGTATTAACAGAGCGTGAGAATGCTAAATAAGTATAAAGGAGGCAAATAGTATGGAAGAAAGAAATAGACGTAAAGTTCTTCGTGGAACAGTTGTTTCCGATAAGATGGATAAAACAATCGTTGTCGCTATCAACACCACAAAAAGTCATCCTTTATATGGAAGGCAGGTTAAATTCACAACAAAATTGAAAGCACATGATGAAAACAACGAAGCTAAGATCGGTGATGTAGTTGAAATCATGGAAACAAGAAAGTTAAGTAAAGACAAATACTTCCGTCTTGTTAAGATTATTCAGAAGGCAGTTATTCTTTAAGCACAGGAGGCAGAAACACTATGATTCAGAATGAAAGTCGTTTAAATGTTGCTGATAACACCGGTGCAAAAGAAGTACTGGTTATCAGATGTCTTGGCGGCAGCAAACGTAAATCCGCTACAATCGGCGATATCGTTGTCTGCGCAGTTAAGAAAGCAGCTCCAAACGGAACTGTTAAAGAAGGACAAGTTGTTAAGTGTGTAATCGCCCGTACAGTTTATGGTGTACGCAGAAACAACGGCAGTTACATCAAGTTCGATGATAACGCAGCAGTTATTATCAAAGATGATAACACGCCTGTTGGAACACGTATTTTCGGTCCAGTTGCAAGAGAACTTCGTGACAAAGGCTTCATGAAGATTGTCTCTCTCGCACCGGAAGTATTATAGGAGGAGCCAGGATATGAAAATTAAAACAGGTGATACAGTAAAGGTTATTACAGGTCACTACAAAGGAAGCATCGGCGAAGTGATCAAAGCATATCCAAAGAAAGACAAAGTCGTTGTTGAAGGTGTTAACATCATCAAGAAAGCAATCAGACCGAATCAGGCAAATCCGGAAGGTGGCATTATTGAAAAAGAAGCACCGATCCATGTATCCAATGTTATGCTCTATGATAAGAAAGCAAAGGCTGTAAGCCGTGTTGGATATAGGTTCAATGACAAAGGTCAAAAAGTAAGATATTTCAAGAAGTCTGGCGAAGAGGTCAAGGAGGGTAAGAAATAATGAATCGTCTGTTAGAAAAGTACAACGAGACTGTTAAGCCATCCTTGATGAAGGAATTTGGTTATACCAGTGTCATGCAGGCTCCGAAAATTGTTAAAGTTGTTGTAAACATGGGTGTTGGCGATGCTATTGCAAACGCTAAATTACTTGATGAAGCAGTTGAAGAATTAACACAGATCACAGGTCAGAAGCCTGTCATCACAAAGGCTAAGAAGTCCATCGCTAACTTCAAACTTCGTGAAGGTATGGCAATCGGATGTAAGGTTACTCTGCGTGGTGAAAGAATGTATGAATTCCTTGACAAACTGCTGAACGTATCTCTGCCACGTGTTCGTGACTTCCATGGTGTAAGTGCTACAGCATTCGACGGTCGTGGAAACTACACACTTGGTGTTAAAGAACAGCTGATCTTCCCGGAAATCAACTTCGATAAGGTTCAGAAAGTTCGCGGTATGGACGTTGTAATCGTTACAACAGCTAAGACAAATCAGGAAGCATTCGCATTGCTCAAAGGAATGGGCATGCCGTTTGCTAAATAAGAAGGAGAGGACTTGACATGGCTAAAACATCGTTAAAAATCAAACAAAAACGTCCTGCAAAGTTCTCTACACGTGAATACACTCGTTGTGAGAGATGTGGACGCCCACATTCTGTATTAAGAAAATACAAAGTTTGCCGTATCTGCTTCCGTGAATTGGCTTACAAAGGCCAGATTCCAGGAGTTAAGAAGGCTAGTTGGTAAGGAGGACAAAGCATTATGAATATGACAGATCCAATTGCTGATATGCTCACGAGAATCCGTAACGGATATCATGCACGTTTGGAAGAAGTTGACGTTGCTCCTTATTCCAAAGTTAAAGCAGAAATCGCCAGAATTCTGAAAAAAGAAGGTTACATCGCTAATTACTCTGTAACTGGTGATGGAATTGAAAAGAAGATTGTTGTCACATTAAAATACAGCGCTAACGACGAAAAGGTTGTTACAGGAATCAAGAGAATTTCCAAACCTGGTCTGCGTGTTTATGCAAAGGGCGACAACGTTCCAAAGGTTTTGAATGGCCTGGGTATTGCTATCATTTCTACATCACAGGGAATGATGACTGACAGAGAAGCAAGAAAGAAACACATTGGCGGTGAAGTCATCGCTTACGTGTGGTAAGAGAAAGGGTAGATTGAAATGTCACGTATCGGTAATAAAGCGATTACCATTCCTGAGGGCGTTACAATTGATGTCGCTGAAGGGAATGAGGTGACTGTAAAAGGTCCAAAAGGAACGCTTACAAGAAAATTTTCTCCATTAATGATCATTGAGATGGATAATGGAATTCTTACAGTAAAACGTCCAAATGAAGAAAAGCATACAAAGCAGCTTCATGGTACAACAAGAGCTCTGCTGAACGCTATGGTTGAAGGTGTCAACAAAGGATTCACAAAACAGCTGAAGATTGTCGGTATCGGTTATCGTTGTGCATTGGAAGGAAAGAAACTTACATTAAACGTTGGTTTCTCTCATCAGGTAAGCTTCACAGTACCGGATGATGTTACTGTTGAAGTACCGGATAACACAACAATCAATGTTAGCGGTATTGATAAACAGGCTGTCGGACAGTTTGCAGCAATTGTCAGAGCTACAAAGAAACCTGAACCATATGGTGGAAAGGGTATCCGTTATGCGGATGAACATGTACGCCGTAAGGAAGGTAAGACAGCTGCTAAGAAATAAGGGAAGGAGTTAAAGAAATGCTGAAATTAGTAGATAAAAATGCAGAACGTATTCGTCGTCATAAGCGTGTACGTAGGATTGTCAGCGGAACTCCTGACCGTCCTAGACTGAATGTATTCCGTTCTAATGCGCATATTTATGCACAGGTTATCGATGACACAAAGAGTGCTACACTCTGTGCAGCAAGCTCTCTTGAGTTAAAGCTTGAAAACGGTGGAAACATTGATGCAGCAAAGAAAGTCGGCGCTGCAATTGCAGAAAAATGTTTAGCTATGAATATTGATACTGTACGTTTCGACCGTGGCGGTTATGTATATCACGGAAGAGTCCAGGCTCTTGCTGATGCAGCAAGAGAAGCTGGCCTGAAGTTTTAAGAAGGGAGAGTAATGCAATATGCCAAACGAACGTAAAAATTTTAAAAGGCGCGAACAGAAAGAGTTCGAAGATGTAGTAGTCTCCATTAACCGTGTCAGCAAAACTGTAAAAGGTGGACGTAGAATGCGTTTCGCTGCTCTTGTAGTCGTTGGTGACAAGAAGGGCAGAATCGGATTCGGTATGGGCAAAGCTGCCGAAGTACCGGATGCAATCAGAAAAGCAACAGAAGCTGCTACAAAGAATGTATTCAGAGTTAATCTTGTTGAAGAAAACCGTACTGTACCACATTCTGCTAAAGGAAAACATGGTGCAAGCCAGGTATTCTTAGCACCTGCTGCTCCAGGTACCGGAGTTATCGCCGGTGGTGCTGTCCGTTCTATTCTTGAATTGGCCGGTGTCAGCGATGTGCTTTCCAAGGTAATTGGTTCACGTACATCTGTAAACGTCGTTTATGCAACATTGGATGCTCTTAAATCCATGCGTACAGTAGAAGATGTAGCTAAGTTGCGTGAAATGAAAGTTTCTGAAGTTCGATAAGGAGGTTATCTGATGAAGTTAAATGAAATGAAACCGACTCCTGGTTCCAGATTTACACGTAAGAGAATCGGAAGAGGCCAGGGTTCCGGTAACGGAAAAACTGCTGGTAAAGGCCAGAAGGGTCAGAACTCCAGAAGCGGTGGTGGAGTTGCAATCGGATTTGAAGGCGGACAGACACCATTCTTCAAGAGAATGCCTAAGAGAGGATTTACAAACTTTACACGTAAAGAATATGCAATTGTAAATGTTGAAGATCTCAACAAATTCGATGATAATGCAGAAATCGATTTCGCAGTCCTTAAAGCTGCAGGCCTGGTAAAGAAAGAACTTGACGGTTTAAAGGTTCTTGGTAATGGAAAACTGAGCAAGAAATTAACTGTTAAAGCAAAGAAATTCTCCAAATCAGCTCAACAAGCAATTGAAGAAGCAGGCGGAACAGTAGAGGTACTGTAATATGTTGCGTACGTTCGCTGCCATGTTCAAGAATAAAGAGATTCGTAACAAGATTCTCTTTACCTTGGCAATGCTGTTGATCTATCGCATCGGATCTGCAATCCCTGTGCCAGGTGTCAATGCTGACCAGTTAGCTGCACAGATTGCTGACAATTCAATACTGAACATGATGAATCTTCTCGGTGGTGGTGCACTGGAAAGATTGTCAGTGTTTGCAATGGGTGTTTCTCCATACATTACAGCTAGTATTATTATTCAGCTGTTAAGTATGGATGTTATTCCTGCTTTGACAGAGATGACAAAATCCGGTCAGACCGGAAGAATGAAAATAGAAAAGATTACCAGATATCTCGGTGTTGTTCTTTCCTTTGTACAGGCTTTCTCGCTTGTCTATGGATTTGATAAACAATATCAAATTCTTGAGAATGCCAGATTATCCGGTTATCTCTATACTGCAACCATCATGACAGCAGGAACCATGTTCCTGATCTGGATTGGAGATCGTATATCTATGAAGGGAATCGGTAACGGATTATCCATTATCATCTTCGCAGGTATCGTCTCCAATATGCCTGCATCATTTGTACAGGTTTACAACATTCTTGCCGGTGGAGCTACACAAGGCGAACTGTTTAACGGAATCCTTCAGTTTGCATTGTATTGCCTCTTATATCTTGCAATTGTTGTATTCGTTGTCATTATGGAAACTGCTGTTCGTAAGATACCGATTCAGTATACAAACAGCTCAAATATCAGAGGCGGAAATGATATCACATATCTTCCATTCAAGATTAACAGTGCATCGGTAATTCCTGTTATCTTTGCACAGTCCATCATGACTGCTCCTCAGATTATTATCAGTTTCTTCAATACTGAGTTGTATACAAAACTGAATAACTTCCTCTCTCTTAACAAACCGATTGGATTATGTATCTATGCAGTTTTGACAATATTATTTACATTCTTCTACACAGATTTACAGGTTGATCCGGATCAGGTTGCAGAAAACCTCGGCAAATCAGGTGCATATATTCCTGGTATTCGCCCGGGTTCTGAAACAAGAAGATACCTGCACAAAGTTATTAACAGAATAACAGTCCTTGGTGCAATATCTCTGATGATCATCGCTGTAATTCCATATCTCCTTCCAATGTTTACTTCTTTGCCAACGTCAACAGCTATTGGCGGTACCGGTATAATCATCGTGGTTGGTGTCGCAATGGAAACTGTTGCACAGCTGAAAGGACAGCTGACGCAAAAGAATTATCGTGGATTTCTAAAATAAAAAAGAAAAGGACGGAAAATTATAATGAATATTTTGATCATGGGACCTGCAGGAGCTGGTAAAGGCACAATGTCCGATCTGATCCTGAAGGAGTACGATATTCCGCATATCTCTACAGGTGATATCCTCAGAGAAAATGTGCGCAACAACACTGAAATCGGCCAGGAGGCTAAATCCTACATGGAGGCTGGCAAACTCGTACCTGATAAGGTCATTAATGCCATGGTCGAAAAACGTCTGCAGGATCCGGATTGTCAGAAGGGATATCTGCTGGATGGCTTCCCAAGAACATTGGTTCAGGCTGAAGCATTCTCAGAAATCGCTGACAAGATCGGAAAGCCTGTTGAAGCTGTCATCGCCTTGGAAGTTGACTTCGAAATCCTGAAGGAACGTATCACAGGCCGCAGAATTTGCCCGAAGTGCGGAGCAATTTATCACATCAAAAATCACCCGAGTAAAGTTGAGGGAATCTGTGATGAATGCGGCAGTGAACTGCAGCAGAGAAAAGATGATACAGTAGAACAGTTGACCGTCCGTATGGATGAATATGAAAAGAGCACAAAACCTGTTATCGATTTCTATGAAGGCAAAGGTGTTGTTACACACATCAATGCTGCACAGAAACCAGATGTTGTGTTCGGTGAAATCAAGGAAGCTTTAGGAAAGCTTGACTAAGTTAATTGGTTCAGGAAAGGGTAATTGATCCCTTTCCTGAAATCTGATTGAGAAAGAGAGTTTGAATGAGTAAACAGGATGTCATTGAAATTGATGGTATCGTAGAGGAAACACTTCCTAATGCAAACTTTAAGGTGAAACTTCAGAACGGTCACGTAATTCGTGCTCACGTTGCTGGTAAAATCCGAATGAACTACATCCGCATCTTACCAGGGGATAGGGTTACAGTGGAAATTTCACCATATGATTTGACACGTGGGCGTATTACCTACAGACATAAGTAAGGCAAAAAAAGAAATTGTTCAGGAGGCAAAAAGACAATGAAAGTTAGACCTTCAGTAAAACCAATTTGTGACAAGTGCAGAGTAATCAAGCGTAGAGGCGTTGTAATGGTTATCTGCGAAAACCCAAAACATAAACAAAGACAGGGTTAATCAGGAGGAAATGAAGAAATATGGCTCGTATTGCTGGTGTAGATATTCCGCGTAACAAGTGCGTTGGAGTAGCATTAACCTATATTTATGGAATCGGTCCAACAACATCCAAGAAAATTCTTGCTACATGTGGAATCGATGAATCTATCCGTGTAAAAGATTTAACAGATGCTCAGGAAAATGCAATCCGTCAACAGGTAGATACAATCAAGACAGAAGGCGACTTACGTCGTGAAAGAGCATTGGATATCAAGCGTCTGATGGAAATCGGCAGCTATCGTGGACTTCGCCATAGAAGAGGTCTTCCTGTACGTGGACAGCGTACAAAGACAAATGCGCGTACAAGAAAAGGACCGCGTCGTACGGTTGCTAACAAGAAGAAGTAATTAGGAGGACGATATGGCAGCTAATAAACAAAGAAAAAATACTGTTACTCGTAAGAAGAAAGTTCGTAAGAATATAGTTAAGGGTATTGCTCATATTCATTCCACATTCAACAACACGATTGTTACAATCACTGATGAAGCCGGAAATGCAGTATCCTGGAGCTCAGCCGGTGCTTTAGGCTATAAAGGTTCTCGTAAATCCACACCTTACGTTGCACAGTTATGTGCTGAAGCAGCAGCTAAAGCAGCTATGCAGCATGGAATGAAGAGTGTTGAGGTTAATGTAAAAGGACCTGGAGCAGGTCGTGAAGCAGCAGTTCGCTCTTTACAGACAGCCGGATTGGAGATTACAGTTATCAATGATGTAACTCCAGTTCCACATAACGGATGCCGTCCACCAAAGAGACCACGTGGATAATCAATTAAGAGAAGGAGGATTGTTGCATGCAAAAATTTGAACGCGCTGATTTTGAAGTACAGGAATATGTAGAGTCTGAAAACTACGGAAAATTTGTACTTTCACCACTCGAAAGAGGTTTCGGAACCACGATCGGGAATGCGCTGCGCAGGGTTCTGCTTTCCTCCCTACCAGGAGCAGCGGTATTCTCCATTAAAGTAGATGGAGTTTATCATGAATTTACATCTATCCCGGGTGTAAGGGAAGATGTGACAATGATCATTTTGCAGTTAAAGCAATTGATCATGACAATTGAAGATGATGACGTTTATACTTTACAGATTTCTGCAAAGGGACCGTGCACAGTTACAGCCGGTGATATTATCTGTCCGGCAGAAGTTGAAATCCTGAATAAGGATCTGGAAATTGCACACCTTGAAAAGGATGTTAGCCTTGAAATGGAATTAAAGGCAAAGAACGGCAGAGGTTATGTAAGCGCAGACATCAACAAACAATTGAACCAGGGAAGTTCACAGGGAATCGGAACAGTCTTTACAGATTCTATCTATACACCAATCGAAAAGGTAGCATATAATGTCGAACCTACACGTGTAGGCGAAGTCGTTAAATATGATGCCTTGACAATGGAAGTATGGACTGATGGATCTATTTCTCCACAGAAAGCATTAGCAATGGCTGCAAAGATTTTAATCGATCATCTGGATATTGTTTCCGGAATTAATGATGAAGTACTCGGTATGGAAGACATCATTAAAGAAGGTACAACTGAACCACAGAATAAGGGTCAGCAGATGATGATTGAAGATCTTGATCTGTCTGTACGTTCTTACAACTGCTTGAAGCGTGCAGGAATCCAGACAGTGGATGAATTGACACAAAAGACTGAGGACGAGATGATGAGAGTTCGTAATCTCGGTAAGAAGTCTCTGAAAGAAGTTAAAGACAAGCTCATTGAACTTGGTTTGAGCTTTAAATCTTTTGATTAACAGGAGGAATGGATCATGGGATATCGTAGATTCGGAAGAAAATCAGATCACCGCAAGTCAATGTTAAGAAATCTTGCTACATCTGTTATCATGTATGAAAAGGTTGAGACAACAGAAGCTAAGGCTAAAGACCTCCGTGCTGTTGTTGATAAACTCATCACACTTGGTAAGAAGGGTGATCTCGCTTCCAGACGTCAGGCAGCTGCTTTCATTCGTGATGTATATGTAGACGAGAAAACAAGACAGACAGTTTTACAGAAACTGTTTGATGATGTAGCTCCTAGATATGCTGATCGTAATGGTGGATACACAAGAGTTGTTAAGACTGGTGTTCGCCGCGGCGATGCAGCCCCAATGGCTTATATCGAATTAGTATAATCAAAAACCTGTGAAAACAGGTTTTTTAATTATTTCTTGGGAAATATTTTTACATATTCATTCAGTTAAAAGACTGATATAATATCATTTATGAAATTGAGATATATTGTCATTATATGTATAACCATTTTCCTGGCAGGATGTTCTGCACAAAATCAGATTACCAGCAGTCAGGCAATGGAAATCTATGCGAGTCAGTCTGCTGAAACTGCTTCTGTGGATTCTTTTTCGGTAAAGACAAATGCAGTCTATTCCTTTCAGTATCAAAATGAAGAGCTGGCTGCATATACAATCAATGGTGAAATGGATGCGCAGGGAATTGAAAAAAAACCGACAGCGTATCTGGAGCAGAATATCAATTCCGATGGTTCTCAATCGCTGATTCAGAGCTATTACTATGAGGGAACTTTATATAACACATACAATGGAATGCAATACAAGGAAGAAATGTCGCTATCAGATGTAGAAAACATATTGCTGATTCCAATGAATGCGATTCTTTTTTCTTCGGATCAGATAGAAGAAATACAAATGCAAACAAAAAACGGAATGAATTGTTATAGGATTCATTTGAAGGACGATGTTGCAAAAGAGATGTTTATTGAAAGGTATGACTGTAACCATCTTTCCGATAATTATGATGTTTCCATCAATGAACACAGCATTGAACAAAGATATGATGAAAATGGCAATTTTGTATATGAATCTGTTCATTATGAAATGGGGGTCATTTATCAGGAAAAACCGATTGATATCATTTATGATTCATCTTTTGAAAAAACAAATATAAATCAAACCGCAGTTGACATTGATGAAGAAACAAAAAACGGATTCTCGCAATATATCGATTATTCAGAGATTTCTTCCGATGAAGAACTTGTTTATGATGAGGGAGATACTGCAGAAGAAATATTAAAAAGCCGGTTGAAATCACAGTTGAATTATCAGGAATTGCCTTCCGGCTTGTATCAGACCAATTTCAATGAGAATGAATACTATACAATAGATTTTGAAAATCAGACATTTGAATATAAAAGATATTCCATCGCATATTCCTATAGCTGGAAAGGAGATGTCGGCAGTATGGGAGCATGTACATACAACTTTGCGACAGGTATCAAAAGCAGTTCGTGCGAAGATGAAACGATTGAGACATTGGAAGAAGTAAAGAACGATTTTGAAATGGAATTATATTTTTGTGATATGACATTAGATGATTTGATAAGGGAGGAATAAGATGAGAGCAGTTATTTCAGTTGTAGGAAAAGACAGACCTGGTATTCTTGCATTTGTGGCAACACAATGTGCTGATCGGAATATCAATATTGTTGATGTGACCCAGAAAGTATTACAGGATTTGTTTACGATGATTATGATTGTGGATATTCCTGAGGATTTGGAAAACTTTTTGATTGTAGCTGATGAGCTTGAAAAAGCCGGCGATGATCAAAATCTGAAAATTCATGTCATGCATGAGGATATTTTTTATTCCATGCATACAATATGAGGTCGATATGAGAAGACATAACAGAGATAACATACTGGAAACCATCCGCATGATTGATGAAGAATGTCTGGACATACGTACAATCACAATGGGTATCTCATTGATGGATTGTGCAGATACGGATATTGATAAGTCATGTGAAAAAATCCATAGAAAGCTGATGGATAAAGCGAGAAACCTTGTGTCTGTCGCAAAAGATATATCCAGGGAATACGGCATTCCGATTATCAATCAGAGAATATCTGTTACACCGATTTCTCTTTTGGCAAGTGTAAGTGGTGGAGATTGCGTCAAATACGCAAAAACTCTGGATCAGGCAGGAAAAGAGCTTGGCGTAAACTTTATCGGAGGATACTCCGCACTTGTGCAAAAGGGTATGACAGAGGGCGATAGAAGATTAATTGAATCCATTCCTCAGGCACTTGCCGAAACAGATATTGTCTGTTCGAGTGTTAACATCGGCTCTACAAAAGCCGGTATTAATATGGATGCAGTGAGGATCATGGGCCAGATTGTCAAAGACTGTGCTGAGTATACGAAAGACAATCATTGCTTCGGTGCTGCAAAACTTGTTGTATTTTGTAATGCAGTGGAAGATAATCCCTTCATGGCCGGTGCTTTTCATGGTATAACAGAACCGGATTGTGTCATCAATGTCGGCGTTTCCGGCCCCGGTGTTGTCAGGAATGCGGTAAAAGAAGCAGGCGAAAATGCTTCGATGGATGAAATTGCTGAAATCATCAAAAAGACAGCGTTTAAAATTACAAGAATGGGGCAATTGGTAGGCATGGAAGCCAGTAAGAGACTGAATGTTCCTTTCGGAATTGTGGATTTATCATTGGCACCAACACCTGCAGTCGGAGATTCTGTTGCAAAAATCCTGGAAGAAATCGGCCTGGAACAATGCGGTGGACCGGGTACAACTGCATGTCTGGCAATGTTGAATGATGCAGTAAAAAAAGGCGGTGTAATGGCTTCCAGCAATGTCGGTGGATTATCCGGTGCATTTATTCCGGTATCAGAAGATGCAGGAATGATTGAGGCTGCAGAAAAAGGTGTATTAACAATAGAAAAACTGGAAGCGATGACAGCAGTATGTTCTGTAGGACTGGATATGATTATTGTTCCGGGAGATACAACTCCGGCAACTTTATCTGCAATCATCGCAGATGAAGCAGCAATCGGTATGATCAACAATAAGACAACTGCATGCAGATTGATTCCTGCAATCGGAATGCATGAAGGAGATCATCTTGTTTTTGGCGGTTTATTAGGAGAAGGGCCGGTAATGTCATTGAAAAAAACAGATCCATCCATTATGATTAACAGAGGTGGGAGAATGCCTTCTCCAATACATAGTTTAAAGAATTAAGGGTGACGGGAAATGGAAAACGAATTTTCAAAAGAGGAATTGCGACAGTTAATCAGTGATGCTGCCATTGGTGACAGAGAATCAATGAATACATTGATCAAACACTATTCCAGCAGAATGTATTTTACTGCACGCTTGTATTTGAAAGACAAAAAGAGAGCACAAAGTGTTACAGAAAATGCCTTAAGGAATGCGTTCAGAAAACTGGAAGAAGCTTTAAAAGAAGATAATTTTGAACTCTGGCTTTCAAGAATTGTACAGGCAGAAGCATTGTATAGAATTATGCCTATCACGGAGGAAACGATTAGTGGCACAGGCTATTCTAACAGCGATGAGATAGTAGATCCGTATATTGAGGTTCCGGAAGAGGATGAATGCAAGAAGAGGATCTACAAGATCATGGATCAGCTGACAGATGCAGAAAGAGCTGTTACCACTTTGCATTTCTATGATCATATGTCATTGAGGGATGTTTCTAATACACTCAATATTTCCACGGGAAATGTTATGGGCTTTCTTCGTTCTGCAAAACGAAAAATGAACATGGTGGAGGATGAGTCTGTAGGAACATATGTTGCAATGATGGACAAAATGAATCCGGATAAGAGCAAGACAGATTCCCTTCCGTTAGAGGATGTCGTATTGGAAGAGGAAATTGAAACAGAACCGAATCTTCCGCAAGAGAATGAGAATTTTCTTGATGATTTAAAAGGAATGGTTCCTGTTGATGAAAGAACAACAAGAGTTCCTCTTGAAACATTACAGTACGAAACTGTAAAAGATGAGGAACCTGCTATTATACAATATGAAGAACGGGAAGAGATTGAAGAAGAGGAGGAAGAAAAAGATTATCCGATTTTGAATATCATTTTAATCGCTTTGATTATTGTAGGCATCATTGTCGCAGTATTCTTGGCAAAACAGATTTTCTATCCATCTTCTGCTTCCAAAGAAGTTCCACAGGAAACTGCAGAACCTACTCCTGAACCGACACCTACGCCAACTCCGACACCGGAGGTTGTGGAAGAAACACCGGAACCGACAGAAGAGCCAAATCCGATTATTGGTCATGCCAGAGTCATTACAGCTGAATTGCGCGTCAGAACAGGTCCGGGTACTTCCTATGATCAGGTAACTACAGTCAAAGCCGGAGAAGAATTTGATGTTTTGGAAGTTGCTGAAAATGGCGGATATACATGGTATCGCATTGATGAAAATCAATGGATCGCCAATAACGGCGGCATGGTTGAATACACCGAAAATGAGTGATTTATGGATCGTGAAAGATTAAAAGAGGTATTTCAGGATACACTCAAATTGAGCGATGAGAATGAAATTCTTCAAAAAAAGACTGCAGAAATGTGTTATCGGACACAGCTCTATTTTCGGAATTTTATAAATTTAAAACCGGAAAGAAAAACGGATATTTTGGATATAGAGATTATCGAAGATACCACTTATCATTGTGCTTCAAAATATGTTTCCGATAATAAAATTGCAGTATTGAACTTCGCCAATGCATATCATCCGGGCGGCGGTGTGGTTAACGGTGCAATGGCACAGGAAGAATGTTTATGCCGGTCCAGCAATCTGTTTCAAGCATTAACTGCTCCGTATATTTTAGAAAACTATTACAGATGGAATAAAAAATATACCGGGAAAACAGGAACCGATGCAGTTGTTTATTCACCGGATGTTACAGTTTTTAAGACAGATGATACATATCCTGTCATCATGGACATGAATGATTGGTTTGATGTGGATGTACTAACATGTGCCGCACCGTACTACGACACGAATACAAGACATCCCTTATCTTTGGATGAACTGGAAAAAATCTTTTATAAGAGAAATAAAAACATACTCGAAATTGCTTCCTACAATAAAGCAGATATTCTGGTATTGGGTGCATTTGGCTGCGGTGCATTCAATAATCCACCGGAACTTGTCGCAAGGTCATTTAAAAGATTACTGGTCGATGAGGGTTATGGCTTCCGGTTTAAAAAGGTGCTTTTCGCAATCAAGAAAAACAATGCATCCAATACAAATCTGGCTGCATTCAAAGAAGTATTTGAAGAAATGTAAAACGAATACCGTAAAGCGTATTCGTTTTTATCAAGTGAAAGAGGTAAATGTGCATACGGAAGAATTGGACATTTGTGATGAACAGGGAAATCCTGTCGGACATAGAATTGCCAGAGATGAAGCACATGAAAAGGGAATCCTGCACCGTACAGTACATGTATGGGTGGTACGGAAAGCATGTGATCAAACGCTATTGTTGGTACAAAAAAGAAGCATGAAGAAAGAGTCTTATCCCGGAAAACTGGATACCTCTGCAGCAGGGCATATACTGGCTGGGGATGAACCACTGCCTTCGGCAATCCGAGAGCTGTATGAAGAATTAGGCATAAAGGCTGGGGAAGAAGATCTGCAATTTGTGGATCGGTTTCGTATTCAACATGCCGAAGAGTTTCATGGCCGTATCTTTAAAGATAATGAAATTGTATTTATCGAAATTGTCGCCGCTAATACCCCTTGCTTTAGCTATGGGGATACAGCGGTTTTTTGTTTCTAAGAGTATTGTATTAGACTA
>CACXCB010000148.1 GCA_902766005.1 uncultured Erysipelotrichaceae bacterium
CGCTTCTTTGATTTGACTTGTTTTGCGGCCAATGATCATCACTCCTTTCCGGCTACCACTACAGGTTGTAACCACGTATTTTACCGTTGAATTTTGCACATAGCAACGGGCTTTCAAATATATTCAATAAGCTTTGTAGGATTCAACTTGGCTCGTTTTTGCATCTCGCCCATAATTTTTCTTGCTGATTCGTATTCGACTCTCATCGGAAAGTCCGGGCGATTCATCGTTTCAATTAGCTCAGCATAGCGCTCTGGTTGTTTTAGGATATTCTCGGTCTGAACATAGAGTGTGTATCCGGTAATATCCGAATCATCAATATCCTCTCCAACCTCAAATACCTCATTTGTATCAACAAAAGTTATGGTCGTTCCCTTCTCCACAATTTGACCAAAACCATCAATTTCTGCCCTAACATATTCCACTTCAATGAGATCCGTACAAAGTGGCATCTCATACCCTGCAAGATCTTCCTGGATCTCATACTTCTTCGAAATATATGAGTATAAATAGGAACTTGACTCATTTACTGAATAAGCATCTGTCTCTCCCCATTCATAGTAAAAATAAGGATACGCTTTCTGTACAAAATTCCAGTATCCTTTCTCGTCATCTTCACCGAGTAAGCTTTGCAAGAACGGAAGGAGTATAAACTTCTCCGACTTCTCCGGGATAATACCACAAAGCATTTGTAATGTAACATCGCCCTTTTTATGGTTACGATTCTCAAGGAATTCGCCAATATCTTTAAGCTTTTCATCGCCTTGCTTAGAGAAGCACAAAGCACAGAAATACTCTTGGAAAGATCGATGGTGGAAATAATATCGGTCCCCATCACGATAGAGCATACATACCCCAGAGGTGATGTCCTCGACAATATCTGCGGGGTTAATATTACATTCCGGATATGAAAGTAAATTTATGATTTCTCTGAACCTTTCTACGATTTCCGTGTAGCTAAAATCGAGCTCTTCATTCTCGTAAGTAATCTCACAAAATGCAGCAAAAATATCCCGTAGCCGATCCGGACGTAACCCCGCTTTGAAAGCGCGATCGTACCCTTCTTTTGTGCTGTCATGTCTAGTAGATAACAGCTCATATACCTCGGCGTAGAACGTATGCATTGCAGTTTCTTCACCGCCAAACCGTTCATATGTCATGAGCATAAAAGTGAGCAGCAATGGGTTGGTTGCAAACACATTGCGTTCATTGTACAGCCGTGTATCCAATGCTTTTCGGAAGGCGGCTTTTTTACTAGGGTCATAAGGTCTAAAGGGCAACTTGTCTACCAACTGCAACGCCTTTTCCTTTGTAAACGGCATAAGTCTAAAGATTTTAAAATCGTTCACATATGTATCTTTTGAAAACTGCCTTGTAGACAGGATAACTTGAACATGATCATTCACTGCCAGGAAGCGATTCAGTTTTGTCTCGAATTGGCCTCGATATGAAGAATTGACCTCGTCCAATCCGTCCAGAAGTAGAATCATATTCGCATTTGCGATATCGCTGTTCACCCGGTCTCGATCAGCTGTATGGTAATAGGCCTTGATTGAGTCAAATATGAAATCACCGATCTCATAATTTGAGCTATTATACTCTTTCAAGCGAATGTACACAGGGATTCTTCCCGTTTTTGAATACTGCTCTATGCCATTCAGCATATAGTGGCGCATCAGCATGGATTTCCCCATACCGCCAGTCCCCTGAATAATTATTCTAGTACCAAGCTCCATCGCGCTCTCAATCGATGGATTATCATCATTCATTTTGGGAAGCTTTCCATCACGCATATCACTTTGCCGGAAAAGGGCCCTACGAATCCCATTGGAGACATAAAAATCCTGAAAGTTGATCGTCTCCTCGAATAATATCGTTTTTACAGCGCTGATGTCGGCAGCAACGCTGCGGAAATAAGGATCATAGTAACCATCAATAGCTGGCGTCGTTTCGTTCTGATTTGCGTTTTTTGCAACAACGCCTAAATATTCAGTGATAGGATCAAGCTTAATAATTCGTGAAGGATTATTTCCGATACTACTTGTAAATTCATGGCGCTGGCCACTTCCGCCTTTCCTCGCAGTAGGATAAAACTCATAGTATGTTTCAACTCCTACTGTGTTATCCGGAACTTGCATTATGCAATAATGCCAAACTCCTAGTACAAAAGCCTCGAGGCAAAAGTGTCCTTCAACTCGAAGTACATTCTTATTAAAAGCTCGCCCACCCGGTCCCACGTAAAATGGAACATCGTCCTCGATGTATGTGTCCTGGTCAATAAGCTCTAATAATGCTTTTACAAGTCTCTCACCTTTCCCTTTAGCATCGATCTGAGCTTCAATCAGTGCCCCCATTCTTTTAAGCTGTTCAGCATAATTATGCTTTATCTGCTCATCGAATCTCTTCTTAAGCAGCTCGTTGTTAAGTGGAATACTAGAAATATTCCTGCACTGCTTAAAGCGTGTTGCATTCGACTTTTCTGTGGAGACGGCAAGGTCAGTCATAGTTGGATAAAAAATTCTGACTAACCCCTTAAGAAGGTTTCTTTCTGATATTGATGCCGCATCAGCCGCCTTATTAGCGACACGCTTTCCCCCACTTGTAAGAGCACCGATAGTACGGCCATGCTCTTTCATGGCGCGCGTTAAAAGTATAAAAAATGTCCCACCGCACAAACGCAGACACTTATCCTGAGCCATTCAGCAAGCCCCCTATTTTGAAGTATAACCCTTAACAACTCTAACAACTCTTCAACAACTCTATATCCAATTGACGGCATCCTTACGTACTCTAATCTTCTTTATTAGAGATAAAGAGAATTTTTACCTCTGCTGGTTTGGAAAGGTCCGTTCGTCATCTTGAAGATACGCATCCGAATAAAATTTTATCACGATAAACACACGATGACAAACGATTGACAAGGCACTGAAAAGAGCTGTCCAAAAAAACAACCAGCATCAAAAACTGAATAAATCTCCTGTTGAAACCCGAACACGCGTTCTCTATAATTATGTTATCGCTACCGAGGGGTAAAACCTTTGTGCGGCTCATTCTTCAGTCCGTTGTTTAGTTTCCCTTACACTGACTGAACTACCGTAGTAGGACACACATTCGTTTCATCAAGGAGGCACGGGATTCGAATGAAGGAAGATGAGCTGAAAGCCATGATTGCGATTCGTGACATCTTAAGCCGCGGGAACTCCGCTGAGGTAAAGAAGACCTCTGACGGGAAGATCAAAGTTTACGAAGTCAAGAAAACGATCGCAAGGGCCAGGTAAATCGGTACCTGGTAACGGCCAATAGGGGCCAGAGAATCTCATGCTGAGACTCTCTGGCCCCTATTTTGTTTGACAAATATCTCCTCGGAGATCATATCGCTGTCCTGGGCATGACAGAACAACTGCACCCAGCTGCGCGTCGACGTGACATCAGTTCCGGAACCCTGATGTAAGTGCTTCACCGAGATGCGCTGCACAACTACTAAGGTCCAGCTTGAGCACTTGCTGGTCGCCACAACAGAGGCGGAGGGAATCCTCCGTAAGCGGTGACCACATGAATACAGGACTTTATACCCTTATTGGTTCTTTCCGTCTCGGAAAGGCCAATAAATGACAA
>CACXCB010000149.1 GCA_902766005.1 uncultured Erysipelotrichaceae bacterium
GCCTAATCCGAAAAAGATCGATAATGAGGATCTGATGTATAACATTGAGACAGCTTCAAATGCTATCCGTCTGGGATGCAAGCTTTCTTTTGATTATATGCACTACAACAAGGACAAGAAACTAACAATCCGAAATCATGAGCCCATTGTCATCGAGCCAAGATATATTTGTTACATGGATGGAAGACCGTATCTTGTCATTGAGGGTGGAAGATATGAAGGATACATGCATTTCCGATTAGATAGGATGTGCAATGTAAAAGTACTCGAAGAAAAATGCATCATCCCATATGAACAGGTTGATGAGTATGAATATTCCGATAACAAGCTCTTTATGTTTGCCGGCAAAATGACAAGAGTTACAATCCGTTGCGAGAAGCGCATTCTTGATGCAATGATCGACATCTTTGGAAAAGATATAAAGGTCATAGAGACTGATGAGGATCATTATCAATTTACTATGACCGTAAATGAAAACGGAGGATATTGTGGATAAGGTGAAAATATCAATACTGAATGCAGCGAAGGAATATGGGATATAGTAAACTTTCTGCAATGAATCAGAATAATTACAGAATCAAAATCAGCAAAGACCGGATAATAAAAGAAGAGGCAAAGCCTGCCTCTTCTGAAATAACCTGCTTTCGGAGGTTTATTCTTCAACTTTCCATTCTTCCGGCATTCTGCTTTCAGAGCTGAAGCTTACACCGATCTTATAGAGCTTTCTCGGGTCTGCTGCATAAGGAAGGGCATATCCCTTTTCTGCGATTTGTGCAAGAGCTTCATCCGCACTTCCGTCTCTCTTGAATTCAAAGAGGTAGATATAGTCATCTGTTTCCACTATGCAGTCAACCCTTCCCGTATAGGTATGCTGTTCCACATGGACATACTGCCCTAATAATGTGAATACCAGGTATATGACTGTCTGGAAATAGTGCTCAAACGGTGCGTCATTAGTGGTATATGGTATACTGGCAAATAATGCAGTAAATGCATCCCTCAATTTGTCAAGCTCGCCCTTTTCTGCATAATCATCTATGGCGAAGATGTCTTTTCCCGTCCCGGCTCCTGTATCTTTTACATATTCCGGTAACAGACAGTTCAAAAAACCGTATTTCACTTCTTCGTTTGGGAAGCCCAGGGTATATCTTCTCCTTCTTGCATCATAGCCGCTGATGGACAGGTATCCTGTCTGATAAAGCATAGGGACAGGGTCGTCATCATCTCCCCTGTAATTTGAAAGATATTCATCTGTTGCAAAGAGTGTCTTATTTGTGATGTCACGGATATCGATGGCAACCGATTTAACCTTTTTTGCCAGGAATGTAGGTGTTCCTGTCTCAAACCAATAAGACCCAAAGCTTTTCCCTTTAAGCGCTTTAAGAAGACTGAAAGGATTGTAGACTCCTTCGCTGTTTTGAAAGAAATGATAGCCGTCATAGTTTTTCTTCAACAGAGAAAGACATTCTTCATAGGTGATATTCTGTGTATCTGCCATTCTTTGGATATATGGCACAAAATAATCTTGAAGCTCGTTCTCACTGATACCGCATATTCCTGCGTAATCCATGCTCATGGAGATATCGTCAAGATGATTCAAGTCTGAAAAGATACTGACCTTGGAAAACTTGGTCACACCTGTAATGAAGACAAACTTGATGTTAGCGTCAGAGCTCTTCAATGTAGTGAAGAAGCCCTTGAAAACTTCCTTGTTATGCGCTTCCAGTTCCTTGTCATCCATGACACTAAGCAATGGCTTGTCATACTCGTCCACGAGGATGACACAGCGAAGGCCTGTTTTTTCTTCGGCTTTTTCTATCAGGTTTTGAAATCTGCCAGAAAGAGTATCATTTGATTTTGCACATTCATATTCGTTTTCCCATTTTTCCAGATGCCTTTCCAGCACTTTTTCCAATGTGTCATAAATTTTGAAATTATCCTTGTCAAAGTCAAAATGGAATACGGGGTATTCCTTCCAAGCATCGGGATTGTCTTTTTCCAGATCCTCTACCGCAAGGCCTTGAAACAGGTCTTTCTTTCCCAGCCAGTAGGCTTTAAGCGTTGAGGTGAGAAGGCTCTTGCCGAACCTTCTGGGACGGCTTAGAAAATATTGTGTACCACCGTGTACCAATTCATAGATATATTTTGTCTTATCTACATATAAATAATTATCTTCTCTGATCCGCTCAAATGTTTGTATTCCGATAGGAAGATTTTTCAACATACCAGCCTCCTTCCTGTTTCCGTTATTATTCTAGCACATTGCATCTGTTTGTTCCATGTCACAATCCGGGACTATATCTTTGCACATAAAACAGTTTTATATTAATAAACTCCTCTGCTGTTGGCAGGTAGGACAATATGTTGTAAACACTGTCAGCATAAAAAAGGAGGTTAAAGCGATGCCTTCTCTCTGCAGTGTAGATATAAAAATGACAGATGCCGGCGATGAATATAACAAGTTTACGAGCTAATTGAAAAAATGCCATACAAAAAAGCGTATGGAAAAGAAAAAGAAAGTCATTAATAACTCTGAGATTCCACAACACGCTATAGATACTATAGCTAGAACAATCCTTCCTTCGATACTAGAATACTATAAGTCTAGAGAAGGACAGGAAGAGTTTAAGAAGTGGAAAGAAGAAAGAGAAAAGTCAGAAAGCTTAAAAGCAGATGACAGATGACAAAGAAAAAAGGAGATGTAGATTGATATAGCATTGCATCTACAGCTTCTTTTCTTTATTCTATGATATAAATAATAAATCCGAACACATCACCGATAGCGAAGAGTTCGGATTTAGATTGCAATGGTGGAGCTGAGGCAAATCTATATATTTTATTTGTATATATTATAGTTTTGAAGTTAAGCAATACTTTTTAGGCAAAAACATGCCGATTTCCGGGCATTTTCAGCCGATTCAGATGCGGATGGGTTATTGTCCATCCGTTTTCTGTTTTGTCCAAAAACCATCGAATTTCCCTATAAAATAAGGATAGAAATCCATTATTTGGCATTGCCTACAGCTCCCTGTCCCTATCTCGGTGAAGCTGTGGCGAATAGTCCTCGCCCCTGCCAATCTGGAAGGTCTTCATGAAAGAGTTTTTAATAAGCTCCAGTGACAGTTCTAATAATCTTTTCAGTTCGGCAATAATCTCGACCTCATCCTGAATGCTGTTATCGACTCTGGTCAGCTCGCTTATGAGACTGCCGACCAGAGAACGGCTTGCCCTGTATGACAGCCTAATCTGGTTACGCTCCTGTATTGCTTCGTTCATCTTCATCCGTTCGGATTTTTCTCCTGTCTCCCTTGATTCCCTAATTTCTGCCTGTGATACTGCCATCTGTGGCTCAGCCTCTTTCTGCAGCTCCTGATTGCTCTTGCATGAGATTTGATTCTCTTTTGACAGGTACTCGTTGCAGTAGTCTTCCCACTGCTGTCGCCACTCTTCCAGCTGTTCCCTGCTGTTCCAGTCCCTGTTCTTCTTCCCGAAGCCATTCTCATCAACATCACGGAGAGTGCACATGCAGTGGATATGCGGATTTCCGTCTTCCTTGTCGTGCATGCAGACATCAGCAATCATACCTTTCCTGACAAAACAGTCACTGACAAAGCGCTTGGCAAGCTCTGTCTGCTGTTCACGGGTCAGCTCCTTCGGGAGTGATGCGTTGAACTCACGGCAGAGCTGGGAATCTTTCCTCCGTTCCTTTGCCTCCACCTCGTTCCAGAGGGTCTGCCTGTCTTGGAACCGCTGTGGGGCATTTGGCGGAAGGATGATTTCCGAATAGACTATCCCCTGCTTACGTGAATAGTCGAATGTCTGCCCGAGTCGCTCATCATACAGTCTGTCCCCTGAGCGGTAGCTTGCGCTGGCAAGAGCGGACTTTCCATCAGCTCTTGAAATCATCTGCATTGAAAAGTGATATATCGCCATAAGTGTTTATCCTCCTTTTCTGGCAAAATAGCACATTTCATCATCTCCGCCTGAAGCCGTCTGCAAGACTACACACATCGCTTGCGATGTATAAGTGTACCCTTGTCAGGAAAGGGATAATTCTAACAAACAGTTTTTCTGATATTTTCCATTGAAACAGGAGGTATCTGAAGATGAATGAAGAAAGAGCGATAAAACAAAAAAGAAGCCAGCTGGAGATTCATCAGAATGCACTGGCTAAACTGCAGGAGCGTGAGAAAAAGCTGAAAGTTGCCATCAAGCAGGCGAAGGCTCGTGAGGAAAAGGCAAGACAGTTGAAAGAGAAAGCTGACAAGGAAGCAAAGCGGAAGCGTGATGCCCACTGCCTCATCAAGCTCGGCGGAATCCTCTGGAGGGAGATTCGCCTCCGTCAGCCGGGCTTGGAGATTGACGCTATCAATTATGATGCGCTGAGCCTGTTTTTCTCGAAGGAGAAGAACAGCATCAAGATTTCAAATATCGCATGCATTCCGCAGAAACCGCAGAGTGCTGAGCCGGAAGAGAAAAAGACCTGTTAAAGGTCTTTTTACATTGCTCGTCAAACTATTACATCGCCTGATCTGGAATTTTTCAAAATTCCGATCAGGCAATGTAATCATCTATACTTTCTCATATCAGAGAGAAGCTGTTTCTGCTTTTCTTTGTAGTTGTGATATTTGACATCCTTTGCATTTAGTAGTCGTGCCATGAACGCAAGCATTTCCAAATCCTGTTCAAGCGTTCCTTCGAGTTCTTTGACTTTTGCACGAAGTCTGAGATTCTCTTGTTTCAGTTCATCCATGTTCTTTCTCCTTTAGCTTGCGGTATGTGTTGCAAGCACCTCTTTGATAATCGGCTGTATTCTTTTCGTCTGTTCCACTGGATTGATTTTGGAAGCATCAATTTCATCAAATCTGTATGCCAGCTCATAAACGGCACTGTCAGTGATTTCTGAGAACTTGTCGTCTGTTTCATAGATAATTCCGTACTTTTCATATAACTGCATCAGTGTGTCATTTTTCTTCATGGCATCTGCAGCTGGATTGTCCATCAGCCATTTATGAAGGTCTCTCGCAATTTTATAAGCAATGACAGTCAGCTCTTCCGCACCGATGAGAAGATACGTGTCAGGAATGTCTTCCTTGTTTTCAATCTTATTTTCCGTGTACTTCGATGTGATTTCTTTTGTGATATCCAAGACAGGCTGGAACATAGCCTCAGCCATCATCTGCTGTGCCTTGCCAGAGAACTTTCTCGGAAGGTCTGCAATGCATCCGTTGACTGTCTGGTACTCATTGTATTTCAGTGTTGTCCCGTTGTTCTGGTAGCCGTCATTAAGCAGAATCTTATAATCGTCATCGTCAATGCTGATGACAAGCGGCACTCTTCGATAAATCTGTTCCTTATCCTTAGTCTCTGACCTGTGCTGTACCCCTTTGCTGTCAACGTATTCACCGACCAAGCCGTCCAAGAACTGGTCATACGGCTGTATTCCATTGATAATGTTCACCGAATTGAACAGTACCACCGAACCGTACTTCTTATGGAATGAAACCTTCTTTGGAAACATCTCGAACATCTCCAGCACCTGTTTTCTTCCGAACTGGTTTATAAGGGTGCCGGCTCTTGCCTCATTCCATATGATGCATGGCTGTTCGTTGTATGTCTGAAGAGCGACACCGTCTCCGCCAGCCTGACAAAATGTTTCGTCTTCAGGCTTGTTCGGGAACATCAGCTTTGCCAGCGTTTCAGCCGTAAAGGATTTTCCTTTGCCAGAATGACCTTCCAGATAGATATTCAGGCGGAATGGCGGTAGCTTAGCTCTCTTTTCCATATAGTTCTGGTGTGCCTTCTCGAAGAATGCCCTCTTCTTATGAAATTCCAAGTCTGTCATTCCTTGCGAGCTTCGTCTATCGAGAGGCCATCGAACTCCACTGCATGAAGCAGATTGTTCAGCTTTTTGCTCGTGCCGATGTTCATTGCCTCTTTGTCCTTACGGTTGATGTACCTTTCCAAGAACTGTCCATAGGATTCACCGTTGGCGAGCTTACATGTTACCTCGTTCGGCATGTACTGGTATTTATCTTTGGCATTTGCATGGACCAAATAGGCGAGCATGTCCTCGAACCTTAGTTTGTCAGTCCGTGCAGTGCTCTTTGACTGCTGTACATAGCTCTCAGGAATGTTGAACCATCCTGCGACATCCTTGAATGTTCTTGCGTTGTTGATGATAATCATCAGATGCCAGTGCGGTTTCTTCAGTGTTCCCTCAATGTGGGAAGGATTGTTTTTTGATTCTTCTGCGGAATAAGCATCCTTATCATGTTTTATATAGGCGTACTGTTCAATCTGTTGCGCATGTTCGTCTAAGCTATTAGTAATCTGTTCCTCTGTCAAAAACTCTGTCTGCGTCTGAATTTCGAATACTTTTCTCCTTTCTGTTTTCTTTGCTTTTTCAGCCATAATATTCTCCTTCGCTCATGCTGTATGAGCTTACAAAAGAAATATATCGGAGATTTCAGAAAAAACAGAAAATTTCTAAAAATATTTTTTTGTCCGCTGTAAAGGTGTTTTACAGCATTTTTTCCTTGGTTACATTGTCGGATCCTGATTCTGTCCAGAATCAGGATCATCACTGTAATCTCTTTACATTTTACAGAGAAGAAGAAAGCCGACAGGTCAAGTTCTCTGTCGGCTTTCTAAGGAGAGTATATAGCCATTCAAAAGGATTTTACATTTTACATCGTATTTATCTGTAAAGTTCTTCACCATCAGGGCTGATGTAATACATGATGTCATCCCTGATGTATCTTTCCAGAACAGGCTCACCATCCCAGCTATCCTTGCTGTTGAGCGTTCCAATGTAATAGAACTCGTGGCGGTTGGAGCTGATGGCATCCTCATCCAGATAGATGAGCAGGACATCCTCGTCTCCGCAGAACTGTATCTCGCCTAGCAGCTGGTAATCGCCCTCATAAAGGAAGGGATTATTGTAAAGGTCGTCAAGGTTTGCATAACCCCAGAGACCGTCAAGCATGCTGAGTCCCTTGTTATAGATGTTGCTCAGATATTCATATGCGTTTGCCGTCGCAAATACATGTAGTTTCTTCATTTTGTATTCCTCCTCATTGTCACTAGAAATATAGCTGAAGAATTTGCTACAGACAAAATTTCTTACCTTTAGTAAAATAGATATGTTGAGGTATAAAGATGAATAAGGCTGAGCAGAAGAAGTTTGCTAAAGAATTTGCAGATGAGTGGAAGGACAAAGGAAATGAGAAGTCTGACACTCATACTTTCTGGCTATCTCTGCTACAGAAGGTGTGCGGTGATGCCAATGCTGACAAGCACCTCGCTTTCGAGGTCAGGGCAAAGAACCGCAAGACAACAGATTTCAAGGATGTTGTCATTAACCGCCATAGCAAGAATGCCGTGCTCATTGAACAGAAAAGTATCGAGAAAGCCTTGGACAGCACAATCAAGCAGTCTGACGGGACATTGCTGACCCCGTTTGACCAGGCGGAGCGATATGATAACTATTCTGGCATTGATGACAAAGCCAGATGGATTATCACATGTAATTTCAGGGAGTTCTGGATTTATGACATGACAAAGACAGGCATTGACAGGACTAAGCCTGAAAAGATACTCTTGTCCGAACTGCCTGACAAACTCGGATGGCTTGACATCCTGACAGCAGGAGCAGAAGAGATTGACAACCCGTTTAAACAGGAAGTTGAAATCTCAGTTAAGGCTGGTGAGCTGGTAGGTGTCATGTACGATGCTCTCAGGAAGAGATACAAAGACCCTGACAATGCTGAAAGCCAGAAGAGCCTGAACAAGCTGTGCGTCCGTCTGGTATTCTGCCTCTATGCTGAGGATGCCGGACTTTTTGACAGCAGTGGCTCAATGTTCCATGACTATCTGGTTCAGTTCAGTGCCCAGCAGATGAGAAGAGCTCTGATTGACCTGTTCAGGATGCTGAATACCAAGGTTGAGGACAGGGACGAATACGATGACCCGGCATTACTGGCATTTCCATATGTCAATGGTGGTCTTTTTGAGGGCGATATTGAGATTCCATCCCTTGATGATGAAATAGTAAATATCCTTCTGAAGGAAGAATCAGAAGGATTTGACTGGTCAAAGATATCCCCGACCATCTTTGGGGCTGTCTTTGAAAGCACCTTGAACCCTGAGACTAGACGGTCTGGGGGCATGCATTATACATCTATTCAGAACATCCATAAGGTTATAGACCCGTTGTTTTTGGATGACCTGAAGGAAGAACTGTCTAATATTCTGGCTTTGAAAGTTGAGAAGACAAAAAAAGACCGCTTGAACCAGTTCCAAAAGAAAATCGCTTCTTTGAAGTTTTTTGACCCGGCATGTGGTTCCGGAAACTTCCTTACTGAGACCTATTTATCCCTCCGTAAGTTGGAGAATCTTATATTAAAGGAAAAAAATAAAGTTAGTACGGGTGTGCAGATTGAATGGGGACTGTCTGATATGAATTCGATTCAAGTGTCAATCCAGCAGTTCTATGGCATTGAGATAAATGATTTTGCATGTACTGTTGCCACCACCGCTCTATGGATAGCTGAATCACAGATGGTCAAGGAAACCGAAGAAATAATCCATATGCCAATTGATTTCCTTCCATTGAAATCTTATACGAACATTCATGAGGGGAACGCCTTAAGAAAGAACTGGCACGAAGTTCTAGACCCAAGAGATTGTTCCTATATAATGGGAAATCCGCCTTTTGTAGGATATGGGTTACAAACAAAG
This sequence comes from uncultured Erysipelotrichaceae bacterium, assembly GCA_902766005.1. Taxonomy (GTDB): domain Bacteria; phylum Bacillota_I; class Bacilli_A; order Erysipelotrichales; family Erysipelotrichaceae; genus Bulleidia. The sequence goes on from CACXCB010000149.1 coordinate 8,743, forward strand.
GAACAGAAATCCGATATTCTTTCTGTTTATGTTGATGAAGAGGGCAATCCATATAAAACAGCCGGGAAAATCGACTATGTTGCAGGATGGTATATGAAGGCTTGCCAGTACATGACCACAACAAATATTAAAACAGCTTTGGTATCAACAAATTCAATCACGCAGGGAGAACAGGCAAGCAGTGTCTTTGAGCCTTTATTCAAAAGATATGGAATGCAGATTGACTTTGCGTATAGAACTTTCAGATGGGATTCTGAAGCGTCAATTAAAGCCCATGTTCATTGTGTTATTATTGGTTTCAGTGTTAAGGGAAATCCAAAAAAGAAAACAATATATGACGGAGAAACGCAACACAAAGCTAATACTATAAATCAATATCTTATAGATGCACCTGTAGTATGGATTCATAACAGGGCTAAACCTTTATTTGACGCTCTACCAATGACAACCGGCAATCGTCCTGCAGATGGTGGGCACTTAATAATCGAAGCTGATGAATATGATGATTTTATCAAAAATGAACCTCAGGCAAAGCAATACATAAAAAAACTTACTGGTTCTGAAGAATACATCAATGCCAAAAGAAGATATTGTCTTTGGCTCGTGGATGTACCAGCAAAAACAATTAGTAGTATGCCCAAAGTAATGGAAAGAATTAATGCATGCAGAGAAGACAGGCTTAGCGGAGCACCAGATAGGCAGAAACTCGCAAAAACCCCTTGGTTGTTCCGGGAACAAAAGAATCCCGAAAACTACATAATAGTTCCTAGGGTATCTTCAGAAAGAAGGCGGTATATCCCATTAGGTTTTTTAAATGAAGATACCATCCCCACAGACTCTGCCGTGATTATTAGATAGTGTCAAAAGTTTATGAAAAACGTAGTTCACAATGACCGAAAAAGCAAGAAAAAAAGTAATAAAAAGGGTTGCGTGAATATGA
>CACXCB010000150.1 GCA_902766005.1 uncultured Erysipelotrichaceae bacterium
AAGAAATTTGACAAGAAAAACATAAAAAAAGGCTTATGTCATATAAGCATTTTGAACTTTTCATTTTTTTTAGCTGTCAAAGACCCGAAAAAAATGAGAAAATGATGAAAATTATTATTTTTTTTTGTATCATGATTCTTTTTGCGAAATATCATGATAAAATTATAATGCTGTTTTTATGGTCCAATTTTTGGGGAGATTTATTTATGGATAAGGATAGATTAGTAGAAAGTTTCCATCAAGGTCATTGTATAAACGCATATCGTTTATTTGGAGCCCATTTTGCAAACGAAGATGGAAATGACGGAATAAGATTTACCGTATATGCACCACATGCCAGAAATGTCAGTGTGATCGGCGGATTCACTAATTGGGAATATAATCCGATTCCAATGGAGAGAACAGGGTATAACGGTATCTGGTCTGTTTTTGTCCGCGGAATCAAAGAGTGGGAATCCTATAAATACCGCATTGAAGACCGTAACGGACATTTTCTGAACAAGTCTGATCCATATGCATTCTACAGTGAGACACGTCCGGAAACCGCTTCAAAGACATACAACCTGAATGATATCAAATGGTCAGACCGTTCCTGGATGAAGAAAAGGACAAAAAACTTTGACAGACCATTAAATATCTATGAAGCTTATGCAGGCGGTTGGAAAAAGAACGGAGAATATCCGTATACATATGTCATGCTGAAGGATAATTTGATCCCGTATGTCAAGGAACATGGTTTTACGCATATCGAATTGATGCCTTTAAATGAATATCCTTTTGACGGATCATGGGGATATCAGGCAAGCGGTTATTATTCTGTGACTTCCAGATATGGCAATCCTACAGAATTTGCTGCATTCATCAATGAATGTCACAAACAGGGAATCGGTGTCATCATGGATATGGTACCTGTACATTTCGTCAAAGATGCATTCGGTTTACGGTACTTTGATGGCGAACCATTATATGAATACAGGGATGTACATGATGCGGAAAGCCAATGGGGAACAATGAACTTTGACCTGTGGAATGAAGAAGTAAGATCCTTTCTGATTTCTGCAGCATCTTTCTGGTGCGATGTTTATCACATTGACGGTATACGTATCGACGCTGTATCCAACTTGATTTACTGGGGAGGCAACAGGGACAGAGGAACAAATGAAGGATCACTTGCTTTTGTCAGAAGAATGAACTATTACATCAACAAAGAATATCCGAGTGTAATGTTAATTGCTGAAGACAGTTCTGATTTCCCAAAGGTAACAGCTTCGACTTTGGAAAACGGTCTTGGATTCGACTATAAATGGGATCTTGGTTGGATGAACGATACATTAAAGTATTATTCAACCGATCCGATTTACCGCGTATACGATCATAATAAACTGACATTCTCAATGGCATATTTTTACAGTGAGAGATTCATGTTGCCGTTGAGCCATGATGAAAATGTACACGGGAAGAAAACAATTGTTGATCGCATGTGGGGCAATTATGACCAAAAGTTCTCACAGGCAAGAAATCTGTATGCTTATATGTTTGCACATCCGGGCAAGAAGCTGAATTTCATGGGAAATGAAATCGCATCCTTCCGCGAATTTGATGAAGCAAAAGAGTTGGACTGGTTCCTTTTGGATTATCCAAGACATGATGCATTCCTGCGCTATTTTACAGATCTGAATAAGATTTATGCTGCACACGGATGTTTGTATAAGCATGATTATGACGGACAGGGATTCAGGTGGATTAATGCCGACAATGCCCAGCAAAGCATTTTTACCTTCTATCGTGAAGATGAAAAAGAATATCTTGTATGTGTTTTGAATCTGACTCCTGCCTCCTATGAAATCTATGATATTGATGTTCCGCAAGCAGGAAAATACACAGAGATTCTGAACTCGGAAAAAGATATTTATGACGGATGCAATATGTGCAACTTTGAACCGGTTGAATCCTGGAAAAAGAAGGATAAGAATGCCAAGTTTGAAAACGGAATAACCATTCGCATTGCACCGTTCGCTGCAATATGGTTCACATGTCCTAAGAAACGTACACGCAAAAAGAGAACAACAGAAGGGAAGTAATACATGTTCAAAAACAAATCAAATTTCAAAAAAGAATTTAACCGTCGATTGATTGAAGCTTTTGGTACAGAAGCTGCAAAAACACATCCCATTGATCGCTATACAACGCTTGCCAAGATGGTTCGTGATTATGCAAATGTAAATTGGAAGGATACAAAGAAGGCTGTCAATGAACAGAATGCCAAACAGGTTTACTACTTTTCCATGGAGTTCCTCCTTGGCAGAATGCTGACAAGCAATCTGCAGAATCTGGGTATCTATGATGTCGTGGTAGAGGGATTAAAAGATCTGGGAATTGAATATCAGGAATTGGCAAAACTGGAATCGGATCCGGGATTAGGCAATGGCGGTTTAGGACGACTTGCAGCATGTTTTATGGACTCTGCTGCTTCTTTGAATTATCCGGTAAACGGCAACTGTATTCGTTACCGCTATGGTTTGTTCCGCCAGTTTATCAATAAACAGGGCGAGCAGGTTGAAGTTCCGGACCAGTGGCTTCGCTATGGCTGTCCATGGGAAATCCGTAAATTTAAGCACGCTGTAGATGTCAAGTTCTATGGCTATATGGAAGTATCCTATGATGAAAAGGGAGACATGCATTTCAAGCATAAAAATGCTACTCATATTTTAGCAGTGCCTTATGATATTGCGATGGTCGGTGCAGATACGAAGATGACTAACACATTACGTTTGTGGTCTGCTGAACCGGCGGATGTTGCCCCAAGGGGAATTGACTATCGTAAATATATCTCCGAAGTTGATGATATCTGTCTGAATGTATATCCTGATGACTCAACGGAAGAAGGAAAATTCCTTCGTCTGAAGCAGCAGTATTTCTTTGTATGTGCAGGCTTGAACAGCATTCTGCAGGGACATAGGGATAAATACGGAACATTGGATAACCTCGGTGAGAAAGTCAGCATTCAGCTGAATGATACACACCCGGTCCTGGCAACTGCCGAATTGATGCGCGTTTTGATGGATGACTATGGCTATCAATGGGATGCCGCCAAGAAGATTTGTACGGAAGTTATGGCATATACAAACCATACTGTCATGTCCGAAGCTCTGGAAAAATGGCCTGTACGTTATGTTCAGATTCTTCTGCCGCGTGTATATATGATTATAGAAGAAATTGACAGACGTTTCTGCCAGTATGTCAGAGATAAATATCCTGGGGATTACGGACTGGTGGATTCTGTCAGAATTATCAAAGATGGTCAGATTCACATGGCAAGCATGGCAGCTGTCATGAGCCACAGCGTCAATGGTGTTGCAAAGATTCACAGCGATATTTTGAAAAACGATCTGTTCAAGGACTATTACCGCATTTATCCGGACCGTTTTTCCAATAAGACAAACGGCATTACACCGAGAAGATGGATGATGTATTCCAATCCACAGCTTTGCAGCATGCTGGAAAACAAGATCGGCAGATCCAATGTCATCGATTATCACCACGGTATTGAAAAGCTGTTGAAGTATGTGGATAATGAAAAGCTGCAGGAAGAATTCCTGCAGGTCAAGCAGGAAAGAAAAGAGATCCTGGCTACCTATATCGAAAAAGCTACCGGTATTAAAGTCGATCCTAACAGTATTTTCGATGTACAGGCAAAGAGACTGCATGCCTATAAGCGTCAGCTGCTCAATATCATGCATGTTATCTATCTGTACCAGCGTATAAAGAGTGATCCGAATTTCAAAATTACACCGCACACATACATCTTTGCGGCTAAAGCTGCCAGCAGTTATGTATTTGCCAAGAAAGTAATCAAGCTGATCAATAATGTCGGCAGAGTCATTAACAATGATCCGGATGTCAAAGGCATGATCAAAGTTGTATTCCTTCCCAACTACAATGTTTCCATGTCAGAAGTTCTTGTGCCGGGCACAGATATCAGCGAACAGATTTCGACTGCAGGAAAAGAGGCTTCAGGTACCGGAAACATGAAATTCATGATGAATGGTGCCATCACACTCGGAACGCTCGATGGAGCAAATGTTGAAATTGACGAACTTGTCGGCAGAGAAAATGATATTATTTTCGGTCTTACCGTAGATCAGATTAACGATCTGAGATGGCATTACAATGCCTATGAATATTATCAGAACGATGAACGTATACGCAATGTCATGAATACGTTTATTACACCTGTATGGTCCGACGATGCAAATGATTATCGTATCATCTTTGATGAAATCCTGACAAAGAATGATGAATTCTTCGTTTTAGCAGACTTTGATGCCTATGTCAAAGCGCAGGAAGAAGTTGAAAGAAAATACAGTGATCGTAAGAACTGGGCAAAGAGTTGCCTGATTAATATTGCAAAGAGCGGATTCTTCTCCAGCGATCGTACAATCGAAGAATATGCTGAGGAAATCTGGGATATCAAACCTTTAAAAATTAAATAGAGCACCTGTTTAGGGTGCTTTTTGTGCAAGCGGGGAAATTTTATGGCAAATATGCATGCTTATCTTGATGATTTTGGGAAAATTGTTTTAACAATAAAAAGGAGCTTTTACAACGGCCGTTCGGATTCTTTTTACGTAGTTGCGGACAAGGGGTATATGAGTGAACTGGTGATATCCAATGTAGAAGAGCATGCGGATCTGGTGAAATATATCATGATTGCCCCAAGCGGTCTTGCTGCAAGTGTAAACTATTATATTCGTGAACAGCATGGACTGTCCGTTCCGCTTGAAAAGCGTCTGATTGTCAGGACCAAACAGTTTAATGAAAGATATAACTATGACGGAGATGATCTCGGTGCCGTATATCACAAAATGCATACGGATTTTGCCCTTTGGGCACCTACGGCATCTTCTGTCATTCTGCGTGTAAAGTTCAACGGCACAGTCCGTGCATATCCGATGGATCGTACAGAGAAAGGTGTATGGCGTGTCAGCATTATAGGCAATTTCAAGAATGCTACATATGTATATCTCGTTGAAAGAAACGGGGAAATCAAGGAAACCCTTGATCCATATGCATACAGTTCTATTGGAAACGGGCAGGAGTCTGCAGTCATAGACCTTGAAGAGGTAATGGCAGTTCCTTCCGTGTCATTAAAAGATTCTGTCTCATCCACAGATGCGATTATATATGAAGCAAGTGTCAGGGATATGACAGCTCATCCTTTAACCGGAACAAAGCAGAACAGCACCTTTCTGGCATTGTGCGAGGAAGGCACAAAGCTGAGAGAAATGCCGACAGGTCTGGATTACCTGGCTTCTCTTGGAGTAACACATGTACAGTTGCTGCCGGTAATGGATTTTGCGACAGTTGATGAATATCATCCAAAAAAGAATTATAACTGGGGATATGACCCGGCACAGTATCTTGTCCCGGAAGGCAGCTATTCCTCAGATCCGGATGATCCATATGCAAGGATGAAAGAACTCAGAAAAATGGTCAGCACAATGCATGAACATGGGATACGGGTTAACCTGGATGTTGTATTCAACCATTTGTACAGTTCTGACAATTCACCGTTTGAAAGAACCGTTCCGTTTTATTATTTCCGTTGCAATGATCAAGCTTATCTTTCCAACGGCTCCTATTGCGGCAATGATTTCTCTTCCGAACAGCCGATGGCAAGAAGATACATTGTTCATGTGATTGAAGAACTGATCCGCATATATGATGTTGACGGATTCCGTTTTGATCTGATGGGGATTCTGGATTATGAAACGATGAATGCAATCCGTGATGCAGCGATTCAAATGAAGCCGGATATCATGATCTACGGAGAAGGGTGGAACATGCCAACAATGCTTCCGGACAGCGAAAAGGCGGATATTGACAATCAGGCTAAAATGCCGCATATCGGTCATTTTAATGATTATTTCAGAGACGTGGTCAAAGGACGAACCAGCGATGACCAGCGTTATGACAAAGGCTTTATAACCGGTGATCTCGGATTGTCTTTCAGCATGTTGTCGGCTTTGAGTGCCAATGTTCTGGGAACACCGTATTTCAAGCGATTCCAGACTCCGGATCAATCCATCAATGCTTTGGAAACGCATGACAATAATACCGTATGGGACAAGATGCATTTCTGCTGCGGTAATGAGGACCGCAATGTAAGATGGAAGAGACATAAGATGATGATTGCCACAACATTTGTAGCGCAGGGTATTCCATTCCTGCATGCCGGAATCGAATTCTGCGGTACGAAGAACGATAATGGAAACTCCTATAATGCAGGTGACAACATCAACCAAATGGACTGGGTAAGAGCAGAATACAACCAGGACATGATTACATATACCAAAAAATGTATCATCCTGAGGAAAAAATATAAGGCATTCCGTTTCCGTACGCCTGAAGAGATCATGTCCAATGTGAAGCTGTCGGTTTCCGAAGGCGGTGTGATTTTTTATGATATTCATTATGATGATCCGGTTACGGAAACGACAATGCTCAGGGTGCTGATTAATCCGTCCTTTGATGATAAGTATTATACGTTTGAGCCGGAGTGGCGCATGCTTTTTGACAGTGAGGGAAACGAACATGCAGAACCAAATGCCAATGTATGTTTGCCGCTGTTATCAGTAATTGTCTTAGGTAAATAAAATGGGATTTTTAGATAATATCTTCAGCAGTGAAAAAAGACACTATCATATGGCAGAAAAACAGATGCAGAAAGTTCTTGAAAAGGAGGAACTGTATGCATCTATGTCAGATACTTCTTTGCAGGCGATGACGGGAGTATTTCTGCAGGATCTTGAAAAAGGTAAAACACTGAATGATATTCTTCCGGATGCTTTTGCGGTTGCAAGAGAAGCTGCAAAGAGGGTATTGGGAGAGTTTCCTTTTCCTGTACAGGTTCTTGGTGGCGTTCTTTTGCATGACGGCGATATCGCAGAGATGAAAACCGGTGAAGGAAAAACCCTGACAGCAGTAATGCCGGTATATTTGAATGCACTAGCCAAAAAGGGCGTTCATGTTGTTACGGTTAATGAGTATCTTGCTGAAAGAGATGCTTCCTGGATGGGAGATATCTATCGTTTTCTCGGACTCACCGTAGGATGCAACATGCACTCACTGACACAGGCACAGAAAAGGGAACAATATGCATGCGATATAACATATACGACCAATAGCGAGCTTGGTTTCGACTATCTGCGTGATAATATGGTTCTTGATAAAAGGGAGAGAGTATTGCGTGGCTTGCATTATGCAATACTGGATGAAGTGGATTCCATCCTGATTGATGAAGCAAGAACACCGTTGATTATCAGCGGTCAGGGACCTTCACTGGATCAGCAGTATCTGCATGCAGACCGTTTTGCCAAACAGTGTCTGCCGGGAACAGATGTGATCATTTCCAGGGAAGACAACAGTGTTTCGCTCAGTGAAACAGGAATTGCCAAAGCAGAGAAGGCTTTTCACATTCCCAATATCTACCAGCCTTCCTATGCAGGCTTAATCCATGATATTCAGAATGCATTGCGAGCCAACTTCCTGATGCATCGTGATGTAGAATATATAGTTTCTGATGATGAAGTCATACTTGTGGATCAGTTTACCGGCCGTAAAATGGCAGGAAGAGAATTCAGTGACGGACTGCATCAGGCGATTCAGGCAAAGGAAAATGTGGGCATCAAGCAGGAAACAATCACACTGGCAACCATTACATATCAGAATTTTTTCCGCTTGTATGGCAAATTATCGGGCATGACCGGTACTGCGAAAACAGAGGAGGATGAATTTCTGAATACGTATAATATGCGTGTATATGAAATTCCGACTAACAGGCCGGTACAGAGAATAGATGAAAAGGATGAAGTCTTTTTGACAAGAAAAGAAAAATACGATGCAATCGTGAAAGAAACGAAAAGGCTCTATGAAAAAGGACAGCCGGTTTTGATCGGCACTCTGTCAATCGGCATAAATGAACAACTATCGGAATTGCTGAAGAAGGAAAAAATACCGCATCGTGTTCTGAATGCAAGAAATGATGCAGATGAAGCAAAAATCATTGCTCTTGCCGGAATGAAAAATGCGGTAACCGTAGCAACAAACATGGCCGGAAGAGGAACAGATATCAAACTTGGAGAAGGTGTCAGAGAGCTCGGCGGATTGGCCGTATTAGGCTCAGAAAGACATGAATCAAGGCGAATTGACAATCAGCTGAGAGGAAGGTCAGGACGTCAGGGAGACCCCGGATTTTCGCGTTTTTACTGCTCTATGGATGATGACCTTTTTGAGGAATATGCAACAGAAGAAGCACAGTCGCAGATTGAAAAGTTTGAAAGAGGCAAAGAGTCAGAAGATAAGATTCGTTCGATGACGGACCGCATACAGAAAAGGGCTGAAGGATTGCACTTTGATGCGCGTAAAAATACTTTGGAATTTGACAATGTGCTGATGGAACAGAGGCATGTGATCTATTCACAACGTGATGAAGTATTGGATATGGAAGATACTGCCGGCTTGATACGTCATCTTTTGGAAGATGACATTACATATCACTTTCAGCAATATGATGAAAACAAAGATGCAGATTCCCTGAAAAAATATCTGATGGGATTGCATGTAGATCCACAGAAGTTTACATCTCTTTCCAAAAGGGAAGCGGTGAACAGTATTGCAGATGATGTATTGGAGACCTATCGGGAAAGAACGGAATTCCTCGATCCTATGTATTTACAGAGAATGCAGAAAAATATTTTCCTGAGAACGCTGGACAGGGCATGGCGTACCCATGTGGATGTCATGGAACATATGAAGAAATCCATTTATTTGCGCAGCTATGCCGGAAAGAAACCGATCGACGCATATAAAGAAGAGGCATTTGAGCGTTTTGAGAACATGCTGACAAATATCCGCGAACAGACAATTGAAGCTCTTCTGGGGTTTGTAAGAAAAATAGAGGAGGAAAATACGAAAGATAGTTCCGGAAAAGAGATATAAGATATTAAAATCTGATAAACAATAAACAGGAGGAGAATATGGCTGAAGATATCAGAAACATGAAAAGTGTTGCAGGAGTAAAGGAATTTGAGAAGCAGTATAAACTGCCGGATTGTGTATTATTGGACAGTGAATATTGCAGCATGGGCAGAATGATCGGCAACAAAGCATGCAATATCAGCGGATATACATATTATGACGCTGTGATTCTTTTAGAACTTGTCCCTGAAGAAAATGTGACAATTGAAGAAGTAAAGGCATTTGAAAAGAAACTGAGAAGAGCGGATATCACCAAAGAAGAGATCGTAAATGATCCGGATTATGGAAGAATTACCCACGCTTTTGATGTGGCGATCGATCGTGCACTGTCTAAAGGAAAATGCCTGATCCATGACCGTGCTACACGTGAAATGATTGAAGCAAGAGGATATTCCTGTGTTACGGTTCTTATGTATAATGACAATATTCCTTCAAAGATTGTCCGTGCAAGAGTATCTCCGCTGTATGAAGGGGAAACGGATGATCAGAAAGTCATTGCGGGAATTCAGGAAGAAGATAATATCCGCATCAATTATCATAAAGCACACAGCGATACTGCATGGGGCGATAAATACATCTATGATCTTTGCATCAATTCCGAAGCATTGGGTCTCGATTATTCCGCAACATTGTTAAGCATGCTGATGAAGAATGCATAAAGGTTCTGAAATGAACCTTTTTTCTTTAATGCCATGCATGATAAAATATAAAAAACAGATAAAAAGAAAGGATCATTTATGGAATTGAGAAAAGATTTTTTGTGGGGTGGCGCAACTGCTGCAAACCAGTATGAAGGCGGCTATCTTGAAGGTGGCAAAGGCTTGAGCATTGCTGATGTAGAACGCGGAGCAAGACATGGCATGAAGCGTCAGATTGATCCGGAAATTCTTCCGGGTGTTTTCTACCCAAGCCATGAAGCAACAGACTTCTATCATCATTATAAAGAGGACATTGCCCTGTTTGCAGAAATGGGTTTCAAATGTTTCCGTATGTCTGTAGGATGGACCAGAATCTTCCCGAGAGGTGATGAAGAAGAACCGAATGAAGAAGGCTTGAAATTCTATGATGCCGTATTTGATGAATTGTTAAAGTATAACATCGAACCCGTTGTTACAATATCCCATTATGAAACACCGTTAACACTCGTAAAAGAGTATGGATCATGGCGTAACCGCAAGCTCGTTGATTTCTTTGAAAGATATGCAACAACTCTGTTTGAAAGATATAAGGGTAAAGTGCATTACTGGATGACTTTCAATGAGATTAATGCAACGATGATTCTGGGAAGAAATCCATATCATCAGGCAGGCATTGTCTTTGAAGAGGGCGAGGATCAGGGTAAAACAATTGTCCAGGCTTCCCATCATATGTTTGTGGCATCTGCCAAAGCGGTGATTGCCGGTCATCGTGTTGATCCTGACAATAAGATCGGATGCATGTTACTGGTACCGATGGCTTATGCGGCAACATGTGCACCGGAAGATCAGGTAGCTACAAGAGAAAAGCTTATGGCTTTATTCTATTATGGAGATGCACATGTAAGAGGTTATTATTCCAATACATGCACAGCACAATGGAAGAGACTCGGTGCTGAACCTGAAATCCTGGATGGCGATCTGGAAATCATGAAAGAGGGCAAGGTCGATTATATCGGATTCAGCTATTATTTCTCCTCTATTGAAAGTGCTAAACCGCTTGATCTGGTAGAAGGAAATGTCGTCATGGGCGGAAAGAATCCATACCTAAAGATGACGGATTGGGGATGGCAGATTGATCCTATCGGATTAAGAGTAACCTTGAACATGTTGTATGACAGATACCAGGTTCCTCTGTTTATCGTTGAAAACGGCATGGGTGCAAGAGATACAGTGGAAGAGGATGGAAGCATTCATGATCCATATCGTATCGATTATCTCCGCCAGCATATTGAAGAAATGAAGAAAGCTGTTGAAGAAGATGATGTCGATCTGATCGGCTATACACCATGGGGATGTATTGATGTTGTTTCTGCCGGAACAGGTGAAATGAGAAAGCGTTATGGTTTCATCTATGTTGACAGACATGACGATGATACAGGTGATTTCCATCGCTCCAGAAAAGACTCTTTCTTCTGGTATAAGAAAGTTATCGCTTCCAACGGAAAAGATCTCGATTAATGAAAGGGCTGCAAAGCAGCCTTTTGATTTGAAAAAAACAGATACAGAATGTAAGAATTGGATATTGTTTTACACATGTCTTTTTGATAAAATACTTTCTGTTATTGAGGGAGTAACAAGCGTATTTTACGTAGCAAAACCGTCATCACGGCAAGATTATTATTGCTCGGCAAGCTTTTAATTGTGAGACTCATACAACGCTTTTGTTGTAGGGCAGCAGAAGCATATGCCATTAAGGAGGAATAGTAATTATGTTTATGGCGGTTTTATTGTTTGCGATCGGACTGGTGTGTCTGATCAAAGGCGGAGACTGGTTTGTCGATGGTTCGGTAGGAGTTGCCCATCGCTTCCATCTGCCTGAAATTCTGATCGGTGCAACGGTTGTATCCATCGGAACAACCCTTCCGGAAGTCATGGTTTCTACAACCAGTGCTTTACAGGGACATGGGGAAATTGCCTATGGAAACGCAATCGGATCGGTTATCTGTAATACGGCATTGATTGCCGCAATCACCATTGCGGTGAAACCCGGTGAAACAGATAGGGACAGTCTGAAAATGCCTGTTATTTTCTTCTTTACAGCAGCTGTATTCTATGCGATTAATGCTTACGTATTCGGACAGTTTTCCAGAGTGACAGGGTTTATTCTGCTCGCGATGTTTGTCTTATATATGGTGCTCACCGTAAAACAAATGATGGGAAAGAAAACAGAGGAAGCTGCTGAAAAGGAAGGGCAAGAGGAAAAGTCCCTTTTGTCGGAAATTATTTCTCTGGCTGCAGGTGCAGGATTAATTGCGATTGGCGCAGATCTGCTTGTTGATAACGGTACCTTGATTGCCCAGGGCCTTGGTGTTCCTGAATCTGTAATTGCTTTAACTTTTGTTGCTTTAGGAACGTCTCTGCCTGAGCTGGCGACGGCTATTACAGCCTTATTGAAAGGACATGGATCTTTGTCCTTGGGAAATGTCATTGGTGCAAATCTTTTCAACCTGGTTCTGGTTTCAGGTGTATCTGTAGCTTTAGCACCATTTGCAATTCCGCAGGGATCTATGCTGTTTGGCAGAAATGCTTCATTGGTCATGGATATTCCGGTCATGTTCCTGGTAATGCTGATTTTAACAATACCTGCTTTACTAAAGGGAAAACTATCCAGATTGCAGGGAATCTTATTGTTATGTATCTATGCAGCATTCTGCATTATCCAGTTTACAATGTAAAAACAAAGGTATGATTCCGATACTGATACGGGATCATACCTTTTCTCTATTTCATGCATGGATGATTTCTCTGACTGCATCAGCATATGCATCTGCATGATTGAGGGAGAATTCTCCGTGATACAAACCGGAAAGAGGGTGGATTACACTGCTTCCCAGTTTTTTTTGTATTTCCATTGCGGATAGACGGATCTCCTTATTTTCCTTTTCACCATGGTAAATATGGACTTTTGCCTTACAGGTTTGCAGGGAATCTTTCAAGGCATATGCAGTGTTTTCTTTCATGAAATTGATCATATCCTGTTTTTTGATCAGACATGTATCATGATAGTAATCTTCAAACAGGTCTTCTTTGATATGCAGGGATTTAAACTGCATCTTTGCAAACTGTCTGTTCTGAATCAAACCGTAACTTGCCTTAAATGATGGCCCGATCAATGCATGTGTCAGTTTTGAGGGAATGACAGCAGCACTTTCTATAAGTGCATAATCACAGATATCATTTTTCTGTGACAGGATTTCCAACAGGACTTGTGCACCGAGGGATAAACCGCCTATGAAAGAAACCTTGCCGTTATAGTTTTGTTCAATAAAGGCAATGATTTCAGAGGCATTGTTTTCAATAGAAGTAAAGGGACGATCACTTCCTGCGTGTCCATCGAGGATCGGAAGGATGACATGATATTCCGACTGCAGAAGTTCAGCTTCCTCCCGATAATTCCACCAAGATAAACCGCCACCATGTAACAGCATGATTGTCAGTGTATGGTCTGTACCATATTCTTTAAAAATCATAAAACACCTTTAGCTATTGTTTTCTCAGCTTTCCTTTTTTCTGTTTTTCGATCTGCTCGGTAAGATGAATGTTTTTATTGTTCCATAAAGGTACAGGATCATCAGTCAGCGATTTTGAAAATATCAGCATTCTGTATTTTAGGCAGGCAGGATCTTCTTCGTTTATATATTTTTCACAAGAATATCCGTTTGACCGATAGAATGCTATCGCAACATCATTTTCATATTCATCCGTATATAGACGTGCATATTTAAATCCTCTTTTTACCGCAAGATCTTCAAATATTTTGATTGCTTCTGTGCCGAGATGTTTTTTCCGGAAAGGTTTTCGAATGCCAAACCATCCAAGCCATCCGCTTTCCGCATCACACGGATAAGCATAAAGACCGATTACGCCGACACAGTTTTCTTCTTCATACAATAGATAATAATCATATTCCTGCGTTCCGGCTATGGATTCCTCAAAATTGACTCTTCCGCTTTCATCCGGAAAAATCTCCTCTTGTATTTGAATGGCATATGCAAGATTTTCTTTTGTAATCTTAATGATTTTCAGCATGCTTTCCTCCTGTTTTCAGGGTCTTCTTTATATATTCTGAAAGAATTGCACATGCCTGTTGGTCATGTTTTCCTTTGAACATATGTCCACCGCCTTCAATCTCATGATATTCACAATTTGAAAATAATTCTTTTGCCTTGCGTGCATAAGAAATATCCACAACTTTATCGTTTGTGCCATGCAGGTATAAGACAGGCCTGTCATATCCTTTTATGAGCGCAAAGGCATCTTCATGCAGCACGGTTCGTGCATAATCTCCACCGAGTTTCATCGGGAAACTGCCGAGAATATCGGGAATGTTGGAAGAGTCAAAATGATAAAACATCATTTTTCCTTTTCTTGCATCATCGGGAATACAAAGGGCAGGATAGAATAATACGAGGCACTTGATCAAACTGCCAAGTTCTTTTGCGGCCATGGCACTGACAAGACCGCCCTGGCTGCAGCCGAGAAGGGAAATGCTTTCCGGCATATAACGTTCTTTCACACCGTTAATGACTGCCAACAGATCTTCTTTTTCACTCATGATTGTCATGTCCTCTGTGCGACCGTCGCTTTTGCTGAAAAGGCCGCCTCCGCAGAAATCAAAGGTAACTGCAGGATATCCCATGTCTGATAAGAGCTTAGCATATGGGTGACACATGTTTTCATTTGCCAGAAAGCCATGGCTCAGTATGATTACATGGCGAGAATGAAATTTGTTTTGCCAAAGATGTCCGCGAATCGTTAATCCATCCCGTTGGAATTCTATTTTTGTCTTCATAAAACGATCCTTTCAAATGCATTACTGAAACAATTCTAACAAAACATTCATGCATAAGAAAAGGGCTTGAAGCCCTTTCCGTTATTTTTCGTAGAATTCCAGACCGCCTTTATGCAGCATTCTGACACCGGTTAACAATAATGCCATGCCGATGATATTCACAATTTCGCCGATCCAGTTCATCATAGGATTGGTAAAATCCCTGGAGGAAAGATATCCCATACCCAGCATGCATACAAATGACAAGATAAACATCAAGAATGCCTTTTTCTCCTTCATTTTAGAAGCAATCCATGCAAGCCCCATCCAAATGCAGAAAGTGCCGAAGATGGTAAAGATCACAAAGATCAAGCTGGAAGAATACACAGGCGGAGCGGCAACAAATGCATTCTTTTGTTTGAAGAAGAGAAAACCGATCATACCCAATGCCCCTAACACAAAACCGGTTGACTGCATCGGGAAGAAGGCATTGTTCAATGCGACAAAATCACAGATATTCAAAGCATACAACAGTTTCCATGCTGCCTTGAGTAATCCTGCCGTAAAGATCAGAATAACACCGGCAGAAAACAGGGCAAATGCGCCTTTGGACATTGCATGATATAAATCATGCAGCAATGTCATGGAGGCAATCAGAAACAGTATGTCGGGAATAAAGTCGGCAACAGCCATTGGTAAAATCATTGACGATCCTCTTTCTTGGCAAGATGGTAAACAGGGAAAAACGGCAGAATGATCGGTGTCTTATCACAGTAATGATTAAATGCCGGATCATTTCCGTATCTCTTATACTGTCTTTTTTCCAGACGCAATGCACCGTCAAACATGATAATGCAGATTGCAATGAAAGAAATAATAGCCATCAGCCACTGTCCGATTCCCTGATAAGTTGACAAGCCGCCAATGAACACGCCAAGCCACATCAGCAATTCACCGAAGTAGTTCGGACAACGGCATAATTGGAATAATCCTTTTGTCGCAACAGCACTGGGATTTGTTTTCTTCTGATCACTCTTCTGTTTATCAGCAAGGCCTTCAATAATTGCACCGCAAAGGGAAATCACTGCACCGATCAGAGGAAGAACAGTATCAGTAGAACCGTTATATAAACGATAGAAAACAGGTGATACCTGCATCGTATAGAGAATGCCCATAAAGATCCACATGAAGACCATGACAAACACCGGAACGGTGCTGTCGGATACACCTTTCATTGCTTCATGGTAGGATTTGGAAGTTCTTTCCCTCGAATACAGGAAACCCGCAAGTCTTAATCCGTAGAAGATAAGAACAAGAATCTGGAAGATATTGAGCCAGCTGAGTTTTGAAAAGAAGAGAATTGCAATTGCAAGACCGCCTGCAGCAATGCCCAAACCATATCCGATGGACATAAACCATACAAATTTTTTAAAGCCGATGGAACATGCCACAAGACAGAATAAGAAGACAATTCCAAGAAGTTTCCAGCCCATTATGCATCAATCCTTCCGTTTTCTTCAATATATTTTTTAAATGACAGTTTTCCGTAATGGATATCCGCAACCATGGATTCACTGAGGGTCCATTGGGAGAAACGGATCAGGCCTTCCTTGCCTGTTTTTCTGACTTTCTGTACAAAAGCAAGGACATCAAACAGCCATACTGGTGCATAGGAGATGTTCGGTGTCTTGTTGTTGACCGCAAACATCATATTGGCAATTTCTGCATATGTGTATGTTTCTGTTCCGCCGATATCATATGTTTTATTGTCATCGCACATGTGCTGAACGATAAAGTCGGCAAGATCCGATGTATCAATAACGTTACAGGAAACAGGTGTTTTCCCAAGCAGGGTAACTTTGCCCTTGGCAATCATCGGCTTGAATACTTTGACAATATCGTAGAAGTATCCTGTCGGTCTGTAGATTGTATACTGTAATCCGCTCTGCTTCAGCTTTCTTTCAAGCATTGCCTTTGCATCGAGCATCGGGATGTTCTTGGCTCTTGGATCATCTGCTTTTAAGACAGAAACATAGGCAAAATGTTTGATGCCTGCCTGGATGGCTTCATTCAGAAGATTCAGGTTTCCCTGGTAGTCAATATCATAATTGGTGACATTGACGCCGCCTCTTGTCAGTCCTACGGTAGTTACAACGGTTTCATAACCCTGGCATAAGCCTTTCAACTGTTCCGGTTTGGTGACATCGACAACCTTCTTTTCATATTTGCCTTCAATTTCCTCGATGTCCCTGACAACCATGTCAATAGCCAATACCTCATGTCCTTCGCGGACCAGGGTTTTCAGAATGTCGGTGCCCAGTTTTCCGAATGCACCTGCTAATACAACTTTCATTTCAAACTCCTTTCTCTAGTGGCATCACATACTGTTGAAAGAATGTGACAGCCTGTTCTTTTCCTAATACTTTGTTTAATGTTTGTGATGCCGGATTGCCTTCCGTAATCATGCGGTTGCGGAAATGCAGTAATCCGGTTCTGTTTTCTTCTTTATTTTCCTGATCTGTAGCTGCAACTGCCCGAAAATATGCCGACAGGGAATCCATGATCATATCTGTCATATCTGACTCACTTCCCTTGATCAGGGAATACGGCGTGCGTTCTTTGATGTACCATGCAGGCTTTTCTGCGTACTCCGGAAGATCCTTGTATCTTTCATAAACTTTCTCCAGTTCAGGATGCTTTTCTTTTGACATGGTACAGTCGTAATATTCTATAAATACTGTTTTTTTCTTTTTTATCTGCATTGCATCAACGAGCAGAAAGGGGATATTCTTTCCTTCATAAGGCATGCAGACAATCGTCAGCAGTTCCATGCCGACCTTTGTGGATGTATGCATGAACAGAACCTGTCCGTAGCTTTCCAGATACAATCTTTCCAAGTTGAATTTCATGATCGGAATCAGCTTGGGATATTTCATGGATTTATGACCATGCATGGACAGCGGCACGCCGCCTTGCTGAAGGATGAGAGCGGATGCATCATCCTGTATATTTTTCAGATTCACTTCTTTTTGCTCTTTTCCTTGCTGCGCTTGTCGTTGATGATGCCCATCTCTTTGGCGGTAATTGTCGTGACGTTGTTTTCCTTTGCCCATTTGATGCATCCCTTCAGTACTGTCGGCAGGAATACGCGCGGTACATTCAGGATCATTTCACATGCATCATCCGTGAAGGTGATGGAAGGATCGATACGGTCGGCTGCATAGCGGACGGATTGGACAGTTGTTTTTCTGACAGGCAGAAGTTCGGGAATCATGATGTTATGCTTGTGATACCAGAAATTTTTGGAATCACGATATCCGTAGTCAACAGGGCATGGTGGGAAGCTGTTCCACTTGACGCCATTGATGATTGCATCATGGTATTTTTCCTTCATCAGAATCTTGTCGACACGCAAGACAAAATGTGCACCATACGGGGAGGTGATACCGTTAAAATCATGATATGTATCCTGTACATAATGATCTTCTCCTTCTTTTAATGTCGGCGTATCCTGGCAGTTTTCCAGGTTATCCATCCATGTGCATTCCATGGCTTGGAAGGATTCCTTGATGACAAGCGGGAATACTTCATCAGGATGTTCTGCAGCCATCAGGCCTTCCTCAAAGGTGAATTTGAAATCCTTCATCTTTTCATCCGGCGTATCTCCCGGCCATCCCAGGCGTACTGTTTCTTTGAAGTATTTGCGGCTGTCCGGAAGGAAATTAATCACACACTTCTTATGTTTGATCAGGTTTTGTGCAGTGTTGCTGGAATTGCGGCAACTCAGCAGCATGGCATAGTAATCTTTGCCGGCGATGTAAAACGGCTGTACAAGTGAATACGGGCCGCAGGTAGTCTTTCCTTCATCTGTCAATGTGCTGATCAGCACGACAGGCATAGGAAAGAACAGGGATGTCTGATAAAAGTTATCGACAATTCGTAAATCTTTGAAACTGCTCATATATTAACTCTCCTTTACAATGTAGTATCCATAAGCTAGTAATTCATTTAAAGTAATTTCTTCATGAAGGGAGGCTGTCAGAATGCTTTCCGATAAGAGTCTGGAAATGGTTAATGCATCTTCATCGGCGAATCTGATCAGCAGTTTGCGGGTATTCCGGTTGATTTCGTCAATCAGTTCGCGATGCCTTCTCCCATGTATGCTGACATAATTGCCGGTATCCTGATACCCTGACCAGACTTTCAGGTACTGGCCGGCAAAACCGGTAATAGCGTTATAGATTTTTTCCAATCCTTCCGAAAAAGAACCGGCAGCATTTACACCTGTCTCCATTTCAGACAATGCCTTATGCCAGTCTTCAATCATGATGGCGGCAATCAAAGCATTTTTGTCAGGGAAATAATTGTAAATGGTACCGGGGGAAATGTTGCAATCCCTGGCTATATTTCTCATGGAGAATGCTTCCACAGAGGTCTGCAGAAGACGATTTTTTGCGGATTCGAGTATTTTATCTTTCGTATCTCTCGACATAATGCCTCCAAAACTGAACGCGTTCAGTCTTTTATTATATTTTAATATTTTTTGGATGAATCGCAATCCTTTTTACCTTGAAATGACATGATTTTCCTTTTTGGGAAAAATACTGTAGAATACTATGCATGGAAAAAACAGAAGACATCGCAGTATTGATGCGTGAAAATCAAAATGTTTCCCTGAAAGACAAGCTTGCAATTGTTCTGCATTTAAGCACACCGGCAATTCTTGCCCAGATTTCTGAAATAGCCATGCAGTATATAGATGCGGCAATGGTCGGATCTTTAGGCGCAAGCGCTTCTGCAGCAATCGGGCTTGTATCTTCGAGTACTTGGCTGCTTGGCGGAATCATCGGTGCATGTGCGGCAGGGTTCTCTGTTCAGGTGGCCCACAGTGTCGGGGCAGGGGATGAAAAAAGTACAAAGTCCATTTTTCGTCAGTCTTTGCTGAGTTCTTTTGCATTTTCGTTGGTTTTGTTTGTCATGGGGTATATTGTTGGCGGTTATTTGCCGAGCATGCTTGGAGCGGATCCTTCCATCTGGAATGATGCTTCCGCATATTTTCGCATTTTCTGCCTGTTTATTCCGATCAGGCAGCTGAATTATCTCGGCTTGAACATGTTGCAGTGTTCCGGTGACATGAAGACACCGGGAATCATGGCGACATTGATGTGTACACTCGATGTAATATTTAATTTCTTTTTCATCTTTCCGACCCGTCATATTACCCTGTTCTCAACAACATGCACAATCCATGGTGCAGGAATGGGCGTTGCCGGTGCACAACTGGGTACTTCGCTTTCGGTTCTTGTGTGTATGATTTTGGTTATGTATAAATGTATTTTGAAAAGTGAAAAACTGAAAATAGAAAAAGGAGAGGGATCATTTCTTCCGCAAAAACAAGTGATACGGGAAGCTGTGCAGATTGGCTTGCCGATGGCTCTTGAGCAGAGTGCGCTCTGCCTGGCAATGGTTGTATCAACAAGACTTGTTGCACCATTAGGAACAGTGGCAATTGCCGCAAATTCCTTTGCGATTACGGCAGAATCCATCTGTTACATGCCGGGATATGGTATTGCTTCGGCTTCCACGACAATCGTTGGACAGGCTTTCGGGGCAAAACGGAATGATCTTGCTTTCAGCTTTGCCTGGTTAACAACTTTTACCGGCATGGCAATTATGACCGGAACTGCAATATTGATGTACTTTCTCTGTCCGTATGTGTTTGCCTTTCTGACACCAGATCTTTCCGTCAGAGAAGCAGGTATTCATGTGCTGCGCCTTGAACTGGTCGCTGAACCGCTGTATGCGGCATCGATTGTCGCTACCGGAGCCATGAGGGGAGCAGGTGATACATTCATCCCCGGTATCATGAACCTCGTCAGTATCTGGGGCGTGCGATTGACTATGGCTTTCTTTATGACAAAGACATTGGGGTTATCCGGCTATTGGATAGCCATGACTGTTGAACTGTGTTTCAGAGGCGTCCTGTTTCTTTTGCGATTGAAAAGCGGAAAATGGATGGAGAAAAAATGATCTGGTTCATATGTATCGGAGTATTAGTTATTCTGGCTATTCCATGGAAAATGGATGTTACGCATCATGTGTTAAAGTCCAAAAAGGTGCAAAAGAATGTCAATATTTGTATTCTGGCAGATCTGCATTGTCGCAGGTTTGGAAAAAAACAAAGCAGAATCATGAAAATTGTAAAGAAAATACATCCTGATATCATTGTCATCCCCGGGGATCTGTTTGATTATGAAAGGGACTATGAAATCTGCTTTGAGCTGATAGAACAGCTGAAATCTTATCCGGTCTTATATGTCTGGGGGAATCATGAAAGATTCATTGAAGGCGACATGCCTGAGCTGATCCGGCGATTAAAAGATATGGGGGTGCATGTACTGGAAAACCGGAGTGAAGTTCTTTTGGGTGTTGAATGGATCGGACTCATGGATCTCGGCAGAGAACCAAAGATGACAAAAGAGCAGTTTGAAAAGACAGCCATTACGGATTTGTATCGCGTTGTACTATCCCATCGTCCGCATTACCTGTCCTTTTACAACAGTATTCCGTGTGACTTGATTCTATCCGGTCACGCCCATGGCGGGCAATGGTGCATACCTTTCACAAAAATCGGGCTTTACGCTCCCCAGCAGGGAATCTTTCCGAAGTATACTCATGGCATTTACGATCTTAAAGGAAAGAAGATGTTTGTCTCAAGAGGACTTGCTTCGGGAACACCGAAAATACCACGCTTATTCAACAATCCGGAAATCGGATGGATTACAATAGAGAAAGAGGAAAACTGATGAAATTGCCACCGAAAGAGAAAATATATGAAGCGTATTCCGCCATTGCGGACGGAAGAATAGAGATGCATGACGATCATGCAATTGTAAAATCCAGTGACGGTACAAAAGAATATACGGTGAGCTGGGATAAGGATACATTTGCCTCCAGTGACAACGCGACATACTGGCAAGGATATCCCGGTTATCCTGTTCTTGCGGTACTGCTGCTGAAAGGGAGGCTGACATATGATGAAAAGATCATTCAGGGGATGAAGAACATCCCCTGGAAGAAACTGAATGATCAATATAAACGGGATTATGCAAAAGCGGCTGAAGAAGCTTTTAAAACCGTGGAGGGGGATGTTGAAGCAATTCAGAGACTTGCGCAAACAAACAACAGGGAAATTGCTGAACTGAATCTTCTCATCAAGCGAAAAATCAAAAAATAAAAATGCCGGGGTAAAATCCGGCATTTGTGTTTTAAGCCTGTGCAGCAGTGATAATTGCCATGGAGTAGACTTCATCACCGTTACAGCCTCTGGACAGGTCGTTGATCGGTGCATTCAGGCCAAGCAGAATCGGTCCGTATGCATCAAAGCCGCCAAGTCTCTGAGAGAGTTTGTACCCGATGTTACCGGCATTGATATCCGGGAAGATGAAGGTGTTTGCATAACCGGCAACCTTGGAGCCTTTTGCTTTAAGCTGTCCGACTTCCGGGCAATATGCAGCGTCAAACTGCAATTCGCCTTCGATCGGCAGTTCAGGATATTTTTCCTTAGCCATAGCTGTAGCGTTGCGCATTTTGTCAACATCTTCGCCTTTGCCTGATCCAAGAGTGGAGTAGCTTAAGAAAGCAACTTTTGGATCCATGCCGAAGATCTTGGCGCATTTAACCGTTTCACCGCAGATTTCAACCAGCTGTTCTTCAGTTGGCTTAAGGTTGATTGCGCAATCTGCCAATGCTAAGATTTCATTTCCTTCACCGTCTTTTGCAGGACGAACGAGGATAAAGCAGGAAGAAACGATAGAGTTGCCCGGCTTTGTTTTGATAATCTGCAAAGCAGGACGAACTGTATCCGCTGTGGAATATGTTGCACCGCCAAGCAGACAGTCGGCAACACCCATCTTGACGAGCATTGTGCCGAAGTAATTGGATTTTGCAAGAGTCTTTCTTGCTTCTTCCGGAGTCATTCCTTTTTTCTTTCTTAACTCACAAAGAGCATCAACCATTTCATCCATTTTTTCATAATTTGCTGGATCAATGATAACAGCTCCTGTAATGTCATATCCGTTTTCTTTTGCAACTGCCTGAATCTCTTCAGGATTTCCGAGCAGGATCGGCTTTAAGAAATCGTCTTTAACGAGTCTGCTAGCAGCGTCAAGAATTCTTGGATCCGGTCCTTCTGTAAAAACAATGCTCTTTGGGCTCTGTTTTAACTGGCTGATCATACCGTCAAAATTGTACATTTTAATATCCTCCTTTTTGATGTCTGTACACGATAAAAAGGCACGAATGCATACATGCCTTAATTTAATTCTTCAGGGAATCCTGATTTGATGGAAT
This sequence comes from uncultured Erysipelotrichaceae bacterium, assembly GCA_902766005.1. GTDB lineage: Bacteria > Bacillota_I > Bacilli_A > Erysipelotrichales > Erysipelotrichaceae > Bulleidia. Next base: position 22,861 of record CACXCB010000150.1, read on the forward strand.
CTTCAATGATGACTTTTCCTTTTTCCAGAAATTCATCCATCTCAATCTGGCCATCCATCAGATCCTTGATTAAATCCCGCATTTCAGAAAGATCAATCTGAATAATACCGGCGGAGGCAAGGATTTCAGCCTTGCGGATTTTTAATCCCGGCATCTTTTGATTGATTTCTTTTTCATTTTGATAAAGAGTGAATTCCTCATTTTCAAAATCAAATATCACTTTATCCATGATTAATCCTCTTTTGGTGGTGTTTCATCCATTACCGCACCACAATACGGACATGTTTTCTTTTCCATATTCACAGTTTTTCCACATACGGAGCAATCACATACGGGAAGATAGAAAAATCCGCTTGTTGAATTTTCTGTCTCTCTTTTGTGATGAATCCAGTAACCGTGTTGTTTTCCAAGTGCCATTCTTATTCCTTTTCTATCAATCCTACTTAATCATACACCTTAAGTGTTTGTTTGTGTAAATGAATGCTCTTTTTTTATCCTTTTTCACGCAATCTGACTGGTAATGATGCGTGCGTTTTCCTCTTTGATTTCTTTTCCGTGGAAAATGTATTTCCTGGTAACACGCGGAGAAATCAAACAGAGAATCTCATAAGGGATGGTATGCAGTTCTTTGGCCATATTTTCAATGTTGATATGAGAACCGAAGATTTCCGCTTCCGTGCCGAAGGGGACTTCATGATCCAGTTTTACCATGCACTGGTCCATGCATACTCTTCCAACGATTTCACATAAGCTTCCGTCGATGTAGACTTTCCTGCCCTGGTTGGCACGGATAAATCCATCTGCATAGCCGATCGGCAGGGTGGCGATGATTTCATCGCCTTGTGCGGTATACGTGGCACCATAACCGATTTTATCTCCTTCACAAACATGTTTGCACAGGATTACTTTTGTCTTTAAGGAAACAGGGTAATGCAATGTATGGTCATAAGTGTTAATGCCGTAAAGAGAGACACCGATCCTGCATGCGTTGGTCAGATCATCCTTGAAGAATACGGTTGCATCGCTGTTGTCGCAATGAATCCATTCAAAGGGATAGTCCAGATATTCGACAGATTCCCTGAATCTGGCATACTGCCGATTGGTAAAGTCGATATCCGTATCAGCACAAGAGAAATGTGTGAAGATCCCCTCGATAATACAGCCATGTTCCTTTAACAGTGCAAATCCTCTTCTCAGCTCTTCCTTGGTCTGAAACCCGATGCGGTTCATGCCGGTATCCACTTTGAGATGAACACGCAATCCTGTACAATCCTGCTCAATGATCTTTTCGATCCATTCCATCGAATAAGCAGCAGTAGAAATGCTGTTTTCGATCAGCAGGGAAGTGCTTTCGGGATTGGTTGCCCCCAGAATGAGAATCGGTTGTGAAAATCCTTCATTGCGCAGGATAAATGCTTCATCCTCACTGCTGACCGCAAACATGTCTGTTCCGGCTTCGAGGGCTGCTTTTGCAACATATTTATCACCGCATCCGTAAGCATCGGCTTTGATGACGGTTATGATTTTCTTTCCGCATGTTTCTTTTAATGTATTGACATTGAAAGCCACTTCATCAAGATTGACTTCCATCCATGTATTTCTGAACATATTTTCCCCCTTATAAAATGACAGAATAGATATATCCGCAATAAATGCCTATTCCGCGCAGAATCAATCCGAGTATGGAATTGAGATTGGCACTCAGGTAAGTGGAAAACCATGCCTGCAAGGCAAATGACCACATTTGCGGATTGAAAATATTGCTTAAAAAAGCACCGACACCGACAATGGAGCATGTATCAGCAACAAGGATGGAGAGAAATGTCATAACAGCACCGAGGATCATGAACTTTTGTGTTACACCTCTGCCGATTTTTCGGATCACCCAGGCGATGCCGTAACCGATCACTATGAATAAAACGGACGGAATAATCATCAGCATTGACTTGACCCATCCAAACAGAATGCCGAGAACGATTGCACTGATGAAAGAGGCAATGCATGCCATGATGAATCTCTGGTTATTGTCCGCATATCTTGCGTTGTAAATCTGCATAGAAACCTCCTATAAGATCATATCACAACATTCATGGATTGATGGATTTTTTTGACAGATTTAAGAAAGCATTGAAAGGTTGTGCAATGTCGCTTTGCCGGCGACCGTTTGATTTCTTCTTTCAAATATACTGTTGTTATCAAATGAAGGAGGAAGAAGAATATGTTTGGTGCAATATTGGGAGATATGATCGGATCACCGTATGAATTTGACAGAGGCAATAAGACAAAGGAATTTCCTTTGTTCAACATGTATTCGACATTTACAGATGATTCCGTTATGACAATCGCTGTGGCTGAAGCCCTTTTGAATCTGAATGAGACAGAAGAAGATGATGCGGTTCGTCAGGCAGTTGTCCGATCCTTGCAAAGATGGGGTAGGAAGTATCCTGATGCAGGATATGGCAGCAGTTTTTTCCGGTGGCTGTTTTTCAGTAAAAATCCTCATCCATATGGCAGTTATGGCAATGGGCCGGCAATGAGGGTTTCTTCTGTCGGATGGCTTTTCAACACGATGGAAGAGACACGCAGGCATGCCCGTCTGAGTGCGGAAGTGACACATAACCATCCGGAAGGCATCAAAGGGGCAGAAGCAACTGCTTCAGCAATTTTTCTGGCAAGAACAGGAGCATCCAAAGAAGAAATCAGAAGATATGTCACAAAAGAATTCGGATATGACTTATCGCGTACATGTGATGAAATCCGACCGTTTTATCACCACGTGGAGTCCTGTCAGGAAACCGTACCGGAAGCCGTTATCGCATTCCTGGAGGGAAATGATTTTGAAGATGTTATCCGGACAGCGGTTTCGCTGGGAGGTGATTGTGATACACTCACATGTATTGCGGCAGGGATTGCCGAAGCGTATTATGGCATATCGGATCAACTCAAGGAGGAATGTCGAAAGAGACTGCCGGATGACATGAGGAAAGTTCTGGATCGGTTTGCAGAATATGTCACATCTGCATGATGCACAAAAAAAGTCAATGACACTATACCGAAATGGATTTATGGCTGACAAGGGTCTGAAATCGATTGAAAAGAATATCAGGGAATCCGAAAAATCCGGATTCCTTTTCCATGCATCATGTTGATTCACAAAACAGTAAAAAAATGCGATGATATATGCAGGAAATCAGATTTCGTTTTCTTTGCGGCCTTATCATTTGGAGGAACTGTATGAGAGCATTGTTCATCGGCAACAGTCATACATACATGAATGACATGCCTTATCTTTTTCAGGAGATTTATCATGATTCTTTTCACGAAGAAGCCGAGGCGTTTATGCTGGCATATTCGGGAAGAGATCTCGCATGGCACAGAAAGGAATATTTTTCCTATCGGTATCAATTGCTGTATGGGAAATTTGACTGGTGTTTTATACAGCAGGCAGCACACCCGTTTCCCGATGAGGAAACAACAATCGAAAATGGAAAAGCCTTGATTGAACTCAGTCTCAGATGCGGGGTTGAACCGGTCCTGTTTATGACGTGGGCAGAAAAAGCATGCCCCGAAAACCAACAAAAAATGATCGGTACATATCTGAAATTGGGTGAAATGAAAGGAATCAAAGTTGCACCGGTCGGCATTGCGTGGCAGAAGATCCGTCAGAAATATCCGCAAATCGAACTCTACTATAAAGATGGGGAACACGCCTCTCCTTATGGAGATCTATTGACTGCATTGACGTTATGCAAGACAATCCATCCGGAAGGAACGCTTGCTTTACCGAAAAAAATCATCGATTTTCAGGTTGCTTTTGACAGGGAGTATCCTGAAGCATGCATGGATGCATCCGGGTATATTCCTTATGATCATGTTATCGGCCGGAAGATTCTCGATGTCGTGGAACAGTTGTAAAAAAGATATCATTCAAAACAACTTTATATTACAATATTAGTGACAATTCGGAGGAATATAATATGGAGTTATATCTCGAAAAATACGATGAATGGTTATCGAAGCTTCCGGAGGAAGATCCTTTAAGAGAGGAACTTCTTTCAATTCGTGAAGATGATAATGAAATCAAAGAACGTTTCTATAAAGATCTTTCATTTGGAACAGCCGGCTTAAGAGGCAAAATCGGAGCGGGTACAAACCGCATGAATTTCTATACAGTTGCCAAAGCCACCCAGGGAATTGCCGAATATATAGCTGCTTATGGGAAAGAGGCTATGGAAAAGGGTGTCGTTATTGCCCATGATCCAAGACATTATTCCAAAGAATTCTCACAGCTTGCAGCTTCCATCTTTGCGGCTAACGGAATAAAGACATATGTCTTTAAGGATCTGAGACCTACACCTCAGCTTGCCTACATGGTCAGAAGACTGAAGACCATTGCCGGAGTCAATATAACTGCTTCCCATAACCCAAAGGAATACAACGGTTATAAAGCTTATTGGGAAGACGGCTGTCAGGTTTCCAGCACAGTTGCAGACGGTATGACAGAGAAAATCAATGCAGTGGACATGTTTTCCGGTATTCGGAAAATGACATTTGAAGAAGGTGTTGAAAAAGGCCTGATTCAGATTCTTCCGGAATCCTATGACCGCGAGTATCTCGATCTTGTGGAAGGGCTGGCAATTCATCAGGCGGATGAACTGGATCTTAACATTCCGTTAGTGTACACACCGTTGAACGGTGCCGGTTCGATTCCGTTTGCACAGATGCTGACAGACAGAGGGTTTACAAACTGGAAAATGGTTCCTGAACAGAAAGATCCCGATCCGGATTTTACAACCGTAGGGTATCCCAATCCCGAGGCACCGGCAGCATTTAAAATGAGTGAAGAGCTGGGCAAAGAGTTTGGTGCAGAATTGCTGATGGCAACCGATCCGGATTCCGACAGGTTTGCGATTGAACTGAAGGATGATGAAGGAAATTACATCCCTCTAAACGGTAACCAGACCGGATATCTTCTGGTCAACTATATACTGGAAGGCCATAAGGATGCAGGAACACTGCCGCAAAATGGGGCAATGGTCAAATCGATCGTCACCAGCACTATGAGTACGGTCATGGCGGAAGCATATGGCGTAAAAATGTTTGAAACTCTGACCGGCTTCAAAAACATCAGCGGCAAGATTCCGTATCTCCATGAAAACGGATATAAATATCTGTTCGGATATGAAGAATCCGTAGGATATGCGGCATGTGAAGACATACGTGACAAAGACGGTATATCCGCAGGCATGCTGGTGGCAGAGGCTGCTGCTTATTATCGCAAGCAGGGAAAAACTTTATGGAATGTATTGCAGGAGTTATATGCAAAATACGGCTACTATGCAGAAGAGGAACCGAATATTATTCTTGACGGTATCGAAGGCGCAAACCGCATTTCTCGCATGATGGCTTTTGTCAGAAAGAATCCTCCGATGACTGTCAACGGATTAAAAGTGACAAAGCTGATCGATTATCAGAACGGATATGAAGATATTCCGGCATCCAATGTATTGCGATTCTATCTGGAGGAAGGGAGCTGGTTTGCAATTCGTCCAAGCGGCACGGAACCGAAGATCAAATTCTATTTCTACGCAAAAGGAAACAGCAGGGATGATGCCCTTGCCAAAAACCAGGGAATAAAAGATGAAATATTCGCATATGTCAATGCGGTAGAGTAAGGAGATATCATGACAGAATTCTATGAGCAGGTAAAAGAGAGATTGATCCGCTATGCAAAAGTTGATACACAGTCTTCCAATGCATCGGACACAGTGCCTACTACAATGAAGCAGTTTGATCTTGCACGGATGCTGCGGGATGAACTGGTTGGTACAGGTGCACAGAATGTCTGGCTGGATGAAGAAAAGTGTGTGGTTTACGGTATCCTTCCATCCAATCTCGAAGAAGGTAAAGGAACTTCCATCGGCTATGTAGCCCATATGGATACGGCACCGGATGCTTCCGGAACAAATGTCAAGCCATGGGTATATGAAAATTATCAGGGTGGTGACATCGTTCTGAATAAAGACAAGAACATCGTGATGAAGGTGGAGGATTTTCCTAATCTTAACAACTATATCGGACAGGATCTGATTCTGACAGATGGCACAACATTGCTGGGAGGAGATGACAAAGCATCCATCGCTTCCATCATGACCATGGTGCAGTATTATCAAGAACATCCTGAAATCAAACATGGTTTGATTGCTATTGCTTTTACACCGGATGAAGAAGTCGGCGGACTGGCAAGAGATCTCGACCTTGCACGCTTCGGATCGCCGATTGCCTATACCTTGGATGGAGATTATCTGGGATACTATGAAGATGAAACGTTCAATGCAAGCGCTGCAAGAATAACAATCAAAGGCAGAAGCGTACATACAGGTACTGCCAAAGGCATTATGATCAATGCGGTTGATATTGCAGCGGAATTCATGAATCTTTTGCCGAAGTTTGAAAAGCCGCAATATACGGAAGGACGGGAAGGATTCTTCCATGTGATCTCCTGTAATGCAACATGTGAAAATGCAGTCATCGATCTGATCATCAGGGATCATGATGCGATTCAGTTTGCTCATCGTGAGGAATATATCCGCAAATGCACGGAAGCTTTGCAGAATGTGTATGGAACTGAAATGATTCATTGTGATATTAAGGAAACCTATCGAAACCTGAAGGAAGTAATCGACAAGGTTCCGTTTATGATTGATTATCTGAAACAGGCGATCTCTGCCTGTGGCATTGAACCAAAGAGCCTTGCTTTCAGAGGCGGAACAGACGGATCGGCATTATCCCATCGCGGACTGCCTTCTCCAAACCTGAGTGCCGGTTACGAAAATGCCCATGGAAGATTTGAGTATGTACCGATCCAGTCCATGGAAAAGAATGTTGAAATATTAATAAAACTGAATGAGTTGTATGCATTACGGAACGATTAAAAAATTTGACATAGCCGATGGAGAAGGCGTAAGAGTGACACTGTTTGTATCCGGGTGTACCAACATGTGCGAAGGATGCTTCCAAAAGGAAACGTGGGATTTCCACTACGGTAATCCATATACGGAAGAAACAGAAAAAGAAATACTGGAGGCACTCGGCAGTGATTTTATACAGGGATTGACACTTCTTGGCGGAGAACCTTTTGAAATTGAAAACCAGAAGGTTCTTGTAAATCTGTTAAAGAAAGTAAAAGAAGTTTTCCCTGATAAGGATATTTGGTCGTATACCGGATTTGTCTATGACAGGGATCTTCTTGAAGGACAGAGAAGACATTGTGAAGTCACGGATGAAATGCTCGGATATCTCGATGTATTGGTGGACGGACCATTCATGATTGACAAAAAGAACATCATGTTGAAATTCAGAGGTTCTGAAAACCAGAGGGTAATTGATATGAAAAAAACACTGGCAACAGGAGAAGTTGTCCTGTATATGGACTAAGAAAATGAGGAATGGAGAATGACACAGACAGTATTGGAAACAAAGAATCTGAAGAAGATTTACAACTATCAGACAGAGAATGAATTTGAAGCTTTGCATGACATCAACTTCCGGGTAGAAGAGGGAGAATTCATTGCCGTCATGGGACCCAGCGGATCCGGAAAATCAACCTTCATCAACAATATTTCTACAATCGATATTTATACAGGCGGTCATGTGTATATTAACGCAAAAGAAGTCAGGACGATGAGTTCCAATGAAATCGGAAGATTCCGTTATCAGAATCTCGGCTTTATCTTCCAGGATTTCAACCTTCTGGATACACACACCATGTATGAGAATATCGCCATGCCGTTGTCCCTTGCACATGTAAAGAAGGAAGAAATCGAAAAGAGAGTTAATGAACTGGCGAAGCAGATGGATATCGACTGGCTGTTAAAGAAATATCCGTATGAGTGCTCAGGCGGACAGAGACAAAGAGCTGCCATTTGCCGTGCTCTTGTCAACAAACCGAAGATCATCGTTGCCGATGAGCCTACCGGAAACCTCGACTCCAAGAACTCTTCCGAGCTGATGAAAATTCTGGAGGATCTCAATCATAACAACGGTGTAACAATCGTCATGGTTACACATGATCCTTTGATTGCTTCCTATTCCTCACGATTGATTTTTATCCGTGACGGAAACATTGAAAGCGAGATCGTAAAAGGGGAGATGACACAAGACGAATATTTCCAGAAAATCGTAGAAATTAACAGTGCAGAAAGCAGAGAGTTGATTACCCAATGATCTTCCGGGATGCGGTACGTTCACTGAAAAAGGATTTTTCAAGAACCTTTTTCTATTGGCTGACTTTTTTCGTGACTTCGATGTTCATGTTTCTGTTTTTCAATATTTCCATGAGTGATGAAATCGGAGTCACTTTTATCAATTCGAAAAATGATGTTTCTACAAATGTAACCATATTCGTTATTATTCTCAGCAGTATTGATATCATGTTTGCGAACAACTTCTTCATCAAGAAGAAAGCAAAACATCTTGCGGTGATGCTTGTCAGCGGGGCAACCTATTTACAACTGGCAGCCTATCTGCTGATACAAACCTTTATCCTTCTGCTGATAGCGATTCCGCTTGGTATTATCTGTGTCCTGATACTGATCCCACTGATCAACTCATACTTGGCTTCCGGCCTGTCAAGTGCCTTCAGAGTGACCGTCCATTTTGAGGCAGTTGTTTCCACGGCAATCGTACTAGTATATGTCATCTTCTGGGCAACACTGCTGAACCTGAGCTTTGCATATCGCAACTCGGCAAGCCTGATGATGAATGAAAGCAGCATATCCCTGAAAGCCGGTGAGCCGTTTTTCAGAATTGCAGGGATATCCAAGAAAGTCAAAAAGATCCTGCATATCGTGCTGTTTCTGGCACCGTTCATCTGCTTTTACTGGAATTACAATACGATTCTCTTGATGAGTGTAATCAGCCTTGCAGGCATGGTCATGTGCATTCGCACATGGTTTCTGCCGCTTGTCAATAAACTGATTTACGAAAAGAAAATGGACAATCCGATTGACTTGATCGTCTATGGTTTTTTCAGAAATGATCTGACACTGATGAAATCGAACTACATCCTTCTGCTGGTGGGATCCATTTTGCTGGTATCCTTCCTGATTGACATTAACGGGCAGCCGCTTGAAACAATGCTTGTGCTGCTGTCGTATATTGTCATGAATGTATTGCAGTCCATGGCAATCATGTTCCGCTATGCAACAGAAATCAGCGGCAGAACAAAGTTCTTCAAGTCCATTCAGAATATCGGATACATGGAAGAGGATGTGAAAAAGATTATCCTGAAAGAAAGCCTGTTGTTTTACGGTTTTGTCCTGTTGCTTGGTTCTTTATATCTGGTGAATACCTTTGTGTCATTGCTGATCGCAAAAGAGATCCAATTCTCGTTTGCATTTATGCTGTATATGCTGTTTGTAATTCCATTGGCTGTCAGTTGTCTGATCAATTACATCTATTACCGTAAATCCATTCTTGCATAGAAATCAAAGAAGAGACGCATGTCTTTTCTTTTTTTGAAGTCAAAAAAAAGGAATGAAATATCATTCCCCGAGACGCATTCTTCTGACAGTCGGCCACAAAGCCTTGTCCAGTGCAGGAATCACAATGGCGGCAAGTATTGTTTCCAGAATGCCATTTGTGGTAATCACTCCCAGGATCAAAGCGGCAATGCCTTCCACAGGAATATTCAATGCTTTGGCATAGGAAGGCCCAAAGAAGAGCCATATCATTCCCATGACGAGCAGGGTGTGGATCATCGTATTGACTGCAGCAGATATTGCACATGCCGGAAGGTTTCCCGTTTTTTTGCGAAGCAGACGGAACAACTTTCCGCTGAACCAGCCAAGGAATATGCGTGGAACAAAAACGATTACGAGAGACCAGAAGTTTCCGGAAATGCCGCCTATGGTTATAAACGGTGAAAAGATAAAGGAAGTGATTCCGGGGGCAAATGTTGCCCGGATCATGCTGGTTAAGCCGAATACGAAACCAAGCAGTGCACCGTAATTCGTTCCAAGAAAGATTCCTGCCAGTATGACCGGAATATGCATGGTTGTGATATTGATTGCTCCGACGGGAATATAGCCGATCGGTGTAACAGCCATAATAATCTGAATGGCGATGAAGAAGGCTGTTAATGTCAGTTTTCTGTTTTTCTGTATCTGATTCATGTTTTTCCCCTTGTCAGTGCATGTTATTATAGCATCTTTTCAGTCTATGAAAAGATGCCGGGAAAATGACAGATTGTTTTGGGTGGAGCACTGCTGTGATTCTATGGTAAAGTATTAGGTGTTAGACAAAGGATACAGAAAGATGGAAAAACCGAAACTCAGACAGATTGAGCCTCTTTTTACAAGCAGATTTGTAAATATTTATGAATGCTCGTATGAGGAAGGACAGAAATACTACGTTGCAAGCAGAAGAAAAGAGGATGATCTTTCCGCCAGAAGAGATGAAAAGGGATTGCCTGATGCAATATCCTGCTTTGTTATTTTGGAAGGAAAGGAAAGCAGGCTGCTTCTGTTTCATGAATATAGATATCCGACAGGACAATATGTTTTAAGCATTCCCTCCGGACTGATTGATGAAAAGGATAAGATGACTGAGAATCCGATTCTCTCTGCGGTCTGCAGGGAATTGAAAGAAGAAACAGGGATTGCATTAACCGGTGAAGATGAAGTAAAACTGATCAATCCACTTGTTTTCTGCTCACCGGGATTTACGGACGAAAGCACTGCGTTGACTGCAGTTCACGTCAGATCGCGGTGGAATGACGAGTTGTCCCAGGAAGGAGCGGAAGGAACGGAAATCTTTGACGGTTTTGTTCTTGTGACAAAAGAGGAAGCGAAAGCGATTCTGAAGAATGGCTGCGATGATGAAGGAAATGCCTACCCGCTTGTCACATGGGCGGCAATGATGTATTTCCTTCTTGAAGGATAGAGAGAATTGACCGGCAATTATCTTTTATAATCAAAATAGGGAGGATGTATTATGAATATTCTGGTGATTGATGCCCAAGGTGGCGGAATAGGAAAGCAACTTATAACAGAAATCAAAAAAAGAAATGCAGAAATCATTATCCAGGCAGTAGGTACGAATTCCATTGCAACAAGCGCAATGCTGAAAGCAGGGGCTGACCAGGCTGCAACCGGTGAAAACGCGGTTGTTGTGTGTGCAAGAAAGGCGGATGTCATTATCGGACCGATCGGCATTGTTATAGCCAATGCCATGCTTGGCGAAGTGACACCGAAAATGGCAGAGGCAGTTGGCAACAGCGATGCCGAAAGAATACTGATTCCTTTTCAGAATTGCGGTTCACGGATTATCGGTATAACGAATACAAATACAGGGAAACTGATTGAGGAAGCAGTGAATTACCTTTTTGAGGAAGTCATCCATGAACAGCTGTAAACATTCAGCTGTTTTTTTCATATAAAAACATTGGAAAATACCGTTCGGTTTACAATGTTTGTTGACAGGGTAAAAGAAAAAGTGTACTTTTGTTGCATGAAGTTAGTTATATCTAACTAGGTGAGAGATATGCCGGAGAAAATGATTGTTTCTTATTGTGCACCGACATTGGCCGGTGTAAAAACCGCAAATCTGTTCAGTTGTGAATATGAGGATTGCCGGATGCTCGAAGAAGAAGTACACCTTTTTAATCAGAGACTGCAGTCAAAGAATATTCGCATGATGATATTGGGATATCCACGGAACAGAGCACTGATTTATGTCTACCGCCCGATACTGTTAAGGAAGGACCTGGAAGATGTACAAACGAAAAAAATATTGAAGGACAGGGGATATCAGACGGAAGATATTGCCCAATGCCTTCAGCATCTGATTGAAAGGCTGGATGGCTATCAGGAATTCCCGCATGAGATCGGATGCTTTCTGGGCTATCCTTCTGAAGATGTTAGCGGATTTATTGAACAGAAGAAACCATGCAAATGTGTCGGAACATGGAAAGTTTACGGGGATGTCAAAAAAGCCAATGCACTTTTTGAAACATACCGTAAATGTACATGCTTTTATGAAAGGCAATATGATCATGGCATATCTTTAGAGAATTTAGTCATCAGATAAAACAAAAACAAGGAGGTAAATGATGAGTAAAGTAGCAGTTGTGTATTACAGTGGAACAGGAAATACCGAAGCAATGGCAAATGCGGTTGCAGACGGCGCAAGAAATGCAGGTGCGGAAGCAGATGTTGTCGTATGTGATTCTTTCAGCACCGGAAATGTTGCAGAGTATGATGCGATCGCCTTCGGATGTCCTGCAATGGGAAATGAAGTTCTTGAGGAAGGCGTCTTTGAACCGATGTTTGCCGAAGTGGAAGGAAACCTTGCCGGAAAGAAAGTCGGATTGTTTGGCTCTTATGGTTGGGGCGATGGCACTTGGATGAGAGACTGGGAAGACAGATGCCGTCAGGATGGCATTGATCTTGTACAGGATGGTGTTATGGCAAATAACGAGCCGGATGAGAGTGCAATTGCTGAATGCAATGCGCTTGGAGCTGCGCTTGTATAACATTGTTAGTTAAAACTAACAATTTCTCGGACTTCGCCTTTTCTAACCGAAAATGACGTTGTAAAATGTCACTGACGGGAGGGAAATATGAATTGGATTAAAACAAGATTCCTTGCTTATGGCGTGCTGCTTGGATCCGCAGGCGTAAAAATGCTGACAAGCGATGATGCTAAAAAAGCGTATACACATATTACGGCAGCAGTGATGCGTGGAACAGACTACGTCATTAAAACTGCAACAACTCTGAAAGAAAACTGTGAAGATATTGCTGCAGATGCAAGAGAGATCAATGACACACGTGCTGAAGAAAAAGAAAAGAAAATGATCGCGGATGCCAAGGCTGTTTTGGCAGAAGCACAGGAAACATTGTAGAAGGAGATTCCCCACTGTGTTGCAGTGGGGATTATTCAATTATGAAATGTTATATATTGCATGAGTCAAAAGGCAGGATGCGTATCCATCTGAATCAGTATCATATGACGATGGAACAGGCTGAAATGCTGGAAACGTATCTGTATACAATCAATGGAGTAACCAAAGCAAAAGTCAGTGAAAGAACAATGAATGCCATTGTCTTATTTCAGGGTAGCCGTGAAGCCCTTATCGATGCTTTTGCCGGTTTTCATTATGAAGATATCAAAGATGAACCGGATATTCATGGCCGTCAGCTGAATCATGAATATGAGGAGAAAATATACTGGCATGTTGCCAGGCGCATTGTGAACAGATTGCTTTTGCCGCCGGTAGTCCGTGAAGCTGTTACAATCATCAAAGCGGTTCCGTTTATATTTGCGGGTTTGAAAACTCTGCTCAAAGGAAAAATGGAAGTTTCCGTTCTTGATGCGGTGACAATTTCCGTTTCCATGGCACAACGTGATTTTCCAACGGCTTCAAGTATTATTTTCCTTCTGGGGCTTTCGGAAATTCTCGAAGAATGGACACATCGTAAAACGGTTGATGATCTGGCAAAATCCATGTCGCTGAACATTGACAAGGTATGGATGCGATGTGCAGACGGACAGGAAGTTCTTGTTGATATACGGGATATAAATCAGGAAGATGAAATCATCGTGCATACAGGCAATACGATTCCTCTTGACGGGATTGTAAAAGAAGGGGATATCAATGTCAATCAGTCATCCATGACGGGCGAATCTGTTGCGGTGCATAAGAAAGCAGGAGATTATGTTTATGCCGGAACCGTAGTGGAAGAAGGCAATTGCAGTATCATTGTCAAGGCGGCTAACGGCAAAGGAAGATATGACAAGATTGTGCGGATGATTGAAGAATCTGAAAAGATGAAGTCCGATGTTGAAAGCAAAGCGGTACATCTGGCAGACAGTCTTGTCCCATACAGCTTCCTGGGAACACTTGCAGTGTATCTTTGTACCCGAAATCTGAATAAGGCTATGGCTGTCTTGATGGTGGATTATTCCTGTGCATTGAAGCTTTCTATGCCGATTTCCGTTCTTTCTGCGATGAAAGAGAGCGCTGAATACAGGCTGTCTGTGAAAGGCGGAAAGTTTCTGGAGAAGATACATGAAGCAGATACGATTGTATTCGATAAGACAGGGACACTGACCTATTCGCGTCCGCACGTGCATTCCATAGAAGTGTTTGATCATCATGATCCTGATGAAATGTTAAGATTGGCTGCATGCCTGGAGGAACATTTTCCGCATTCTATTGCCAATGCGGTTGTCAAAGAAGCAGAAAGAAGAAACCTGATACATGAAGAGAAACACTCCAAAGTGGAATATGTTGTTGCACACGGCATTGCTTCTTCCATCGATGGACAAAAGGTGGTCATCGGATCATATCATTTCATTTTTGAGGACGAAAAATGTATCATTCCGCAAGGGGAAGAGGAAAGGTTCAACAGTCTTCCGGAAGAATACAGTCACCTGCACCTGGCAATCGGAGGAAGACTGGCTGCCGTCATACTGATTGAAGATGCAATACGGCCTGAAGCGGCATATGTAATTCAAAATCTGCGTAAAAAGGGAATACGAAATATTGTTTTAATGACAGGGGATTCATACCGTACAGCGGAAGCTGTCGCAAAGATGGTAGGTATTGAAGAATTCTATGCAGAAGTGCTTCCGGAAGAAAAGGCGGAATATATCAGGAAAGAACATGCACAAGGACGTAAAGTGATTATGCTTGGGGACGGAATCAATGATTCTGTGGCTCTTTCCGAAGCGGATTGCGGCATTGCGGTCAGTGACGGTGCAGCTATCGCAAGAGAAATCGCCGATGTTACAATAGGCAATGATAATCTCTATGATCTGCTCACATTGAAAGATATCTCAGATGCGGCAATGCAACGGATCAACAATAACTACCGTTTCATCATGTCATTTAATACGGCTTTGATTCTCCTTGGTGTATTTGGTGTTATTACACCGGCTCTGGCTGCATATCTTCACAATACTTCCACCCTTGCCATCAGCATGTATTCAATGACAAATCTTCTTAGTGAAAAGGAAAGAATCTCATAATTCTCAAAAGGATATATGCTTAAAGCATTTTATGCATAAACAAATATCCTTTTTTTAGTGAATCTCTGCACTGCATGAACATTTGAACAAAAAATAGCCGCGCATTCCCCCACTTCTAAGCGCGGCGAAAGTGGCGGTCAAGCGGCTTTTGATTTTGTCCGGATGATGCATTAATGATATAATATATACTGTGTGAAAGGAGAAAGAACACATGAGCTATCATCATATTTCAAGCTATGCTGTGGAACTCAGGAATGATTATGCACTTCTGAAAGAGCTGCAGTCTGTCTATGATTCGGCAGTAAGCTATCTTCTTTCTCCTGTTCTCAATGAGTGGGAATCAATTAAGGATATTGATTCTTCAGATGCCAGAATGTCTGTCATGGAAACGATTGTCCATACCACTAAGTCGCATACCGCCAGGTATGATTTCGATGAGAAGTTCTACAAGATGCCAAGCTATCTGAGGCGGAGTGCCATTCTGAAGGCGGTAGGCATTGTTTCATCTTATAAGTCAAACCTGAACAATGGTACGAACGCAGCACTCTCTTATAAACATCACAATTGTCCTGCTTTGTACAAAGACAATGTTTTTAAATGGAAGGATGATTATACCGTCTCTATCAAGGTGTATAAGAAAAACGACTGGGTGTGGCACGACTTCCGTCTGCGGAAAACAGACGCTGATTATCTGAAGATGCGGATGACCGTAAACAACAGATGTAAGATTTTCGCTCCCGTGCTTGAGAAAAAGTACGGCAAGTATTTTCTGCGCTTTGCGCTGGAAGAGATGATTGATTTTCCTGATGTAAGCATATTCGAGCGAAAAGCCTGCTGTGTGGATATGGGGCTTCTGAACGATGCGGTATGCAGTGTGATGGATGTACATGGAACTGTCCTGGGCCGTCATTTTATTAACTGTGCCAGAGAAAAAGACTCTGTACGGAATGCACTGCATCGTGTATCGGTTTTTCAGAGACTTCATGGAGGCCATGATGTCAGGCATCTTTGGAATGTGGCAGTCAGGAGAAACGAGAACCTCGCCAACAAAGCCGCACATGAGATAGTCGCATATGCCAGAGAAACCGGATGCCATGTCATCGTATTTGAGTATCTGGATACGAAGGGAAAGAAGCGCGGTTCCAGAAGACAGCGTCTTCATCACTGGAAACACCGTGCCATTCAGAAGAAGGTTGAGTCGCTGGCTCACAAATACGGCATTCGTATCAGCAGAGTGTGCGCGTACAACACTTCAAAACTTGCGTATGACGGAAGCGGTGAGGTGAAGCGCGGCAGAAAGGTAAGCGATGATACTCCTTATGACATTTGTTGTTTTCAGAGCGGCAAATATTACAACTGCGACTTAAACGCAAGTTATAACATCGGAGCACGGTATTTTATCCGTGAGCTGATAAACGCTTTACCCGGTATAAAGGCAGAAGTTCCTGATATCGGGGGTGGAACCCGACGGGTACTGGCGGACCTGTGGCGTATCAACGCTGCAGTCTGTCTGTAACCCCGATGAAAGTCTCTGTTCAGTTGGTGCCTTATCCAAAGGGTCTGCGGATTTTTATCCTTAAGACTGTAGCTGGCACCGTATCGGGATGGAGACGAAAGTCTGATGGAACACAAGCCATCGGAAGAAGCCCCTTCCTCTTAGCGTAAGCGTAGGGAGGGGAGGTTCACACTGTTGATCGTTGCATGATGCTTGCAGGGATGGAAATGAATCGATAAAATGGAGACAGAAAGAGGTATTGCAATGAAGACAATTTTGGAAAGAAGATCCTGCCGTTCATTTACGGATGAGCCTGTCGCAAAAGAAATGATCGAAAAAGTGGCGGAAGCAGGAAAGTATGCTCCTTCGGGGATGGGAAAACAGTCTCCGATCATCCTTGCGGTTTCAAATAAAGAACTCAGAGATAAAATGTCTGTTTGGAATGCAAAAGCTATGGGGAAAGAGGATATGGATCCGTTCTATGGTGCTCCTGTTGTTCTGTCCGTGCTGGCGAATAAAGCAGTCCCGACATATATTTATGATGGCTCTGTCGCAATTGAAAACATGCTTTTGGAAGCTCAGGATTTAGGGCTCGGTGCATGTTGGATTCACAGGGCAAAACAGATGTTCGACAGTGAGGAGGGAAAACAGCTTCTTGCTGAACTTGGCATAGAAGGGGAGTATGAAGGAATCGGCAATGTGATTCTCGGTCATCCCAAATCTGCACCTGCTCCGGCAAAGGAAAAGAAAAAGGATTACATTTATTACGTTGAGTGAAAAAAGGATGCATGTGCATCCTTTAATTGTTGATCGGGTGATGAGCGGTTGGGCTTCCTGCACTGATCGGCAGGAATGCATAACCGTTTTCTTTTCCCCATTTGATAATATCTTCAACAGCAGCTACTGAATAGTCTTTGACATCATGTTGCAAAACGACAGAGGATCTTCCATATTCGGTGTTGGAAGCAATCTGTGTTGTCACGTTGGTGAAAACTACCTGTGTATCCGTTGTTTCGCCAGCATCGCCACTGGTAACATTCCAGTCAAAATACTGATAGCCTTTCTGCTCAGCCTGCTGGGCAAGGCGGGACATAATGCCCTGGTTGTAATTGGCACTGATCGTATTGGAACTGCCGCCGGGGAAACGGAAGAATGTTGTCCTTGAACCTGTTTGTGCAGCAATCGCATCATTCTGTCTGTCGAAATCTGCCCAATAAGCATCATCACTGGCATAGATTGTGGCGTAGTTATGCGTAGCGGTGTGGACAGCTACAGTATGTCCTGCTTCTGCTGCTCTTTTCATGCAGTAAGCATATGCAGGATAAGCTGATGTGGTGAAGAAGGTAACCTTGACATTGTATTTGTCCAGTATATCCAGCAATTCATCTGTATACTGTCCCGGACCGTCGTCGAATGTCAGATAAATGATTTTGGAACGGTCGGGAATGGTTCCATCGTCACTTTTCTCAATGACATGAACGGTTCGTGTGATGACTGCCTGGTTGTCATGGGAGTCGCTTACCGTATATGTCAGGGTATAGTTGCCGGGAACAGCTGTATCCACGGAACCTTCCACAGTGACATTGGAAGTGACATCACCGTCACAATCATCTTCAGCAGTGTATCGATCCGTATACTGGCTCCATTGTTCCAGAAGTATGTCTCCGCCATCTTCGAGAGAAATGACAGGAGGCATGCGGTCATCATAGACGATTTCCCTTTCTGCTGTGGCGGTATTTCCGGAAGAGTCGGTAACCGAGTAATATACTTTGCCGTCTTTTTCCTCTGATGTGACTGACAGGGAAATGTCTCCGTCATAATTGTCGATTGCTGTAAGACCTTCCTCGACATAAGGGTGGTTGAACGGGGTATAGGTGTCAGGATTGGAAAGCAGCTCAATGACAGGTGCTGTTGTATCCTGTACGATAACTTTTCTTTGAATTTCTGCTTCGCTTCGGTTTGTTTTGGCATGGTATGTAATTGTAAACTCGCCAAGCTGATCCGTGATGTTATCGGAAACAGCAGGGGTAACTTTGGATTTTATAAAACCGATATAAGCATTTTTCTCATATGCATTTACACCCGGATCTTCCCATTCCTCACCATATTCAACATACAGCGGATTATCACCTTTTAAGGTGAGAACCATTTCATATTTATTCAGGAAGATAAAAGAAAAAATATAGGATATCAATGCAACTAATATGAATATAACCGGAAGTCTCAGTTTTTTCTTTTGCTTGTGTTTTTTATTTCTGTTCTTATTTGAAACCATATCATCCTCTCCGGGAATAATTTTACCATGAAATAAATGAATGTTTCTTAAGAAATGAAAAAAAGACAGTTTTACCTGTCTTTGCATTATTTGCCAATCAGATCTTTTGCTTTGTTCAAGAGTCCTTCGCCTGCTTCTTTTGCCTCGCCTGCAATTCTGGACAAATCTTCTTTTGTCAGTTTTCCGTCTTCGCCAAGCAATGCTTTCATAGGAGCTGTTTCCTTGATCGCTGCAGCAACCTTTTCCAGATCATCTTTTCCGAGTTTTCCGTCTTCACCGAGAATCTTTTTCAGAAATTCACTGTTGGAAGCAGCAGCTTTCATCTTTTCAGGACTGTCTTTCACAACATCCAATACTTTTTTGACATATGCATCAATATTGATATCTGCCATAACGTCCTCCTTGTATTTATTATAGCTGAAAAAAACAAAATCAGTGAAATAAAAAACAACACATGATATAATCCATATTGAAAACAGGAGGTTTATTATGGAACAGTTAGAGTTTAAATTTGATACGCAGCTGTTGATTGATGGACAGGATCTGGACGAAGACGTGATTCATGATTATATTACAGAGCATTTTAAGGGAGATTGCCTGCTCGTCGTCGGAGATGATACATTGATCAAAATCCATTTCCACACAAACGAACCATGGCTTGTACTTGAATACGGACAGTCCATCGGTGACATCTATGATGTTGTTGTAGAAAACATGCAAAGACAGGAAGAAGGACTTAAAGGATAAATCCTTCTTTTTCGTTAAGGATAGAAAAAGGAGTTTGTTATGTTAAATGCATTTTTAAAAGACAGGATGGCAGATGCAAAACAACTCGTTGAGGCTTTAAGTGAAAACTACGCATATGTATCTGTATTAGGGTCTTACAATAAAACAAAAGAAATCCATTCCGGTACCAAGAATACTTCCATAGATGAAAAGGAAGATGAATGCGGTTTTGTAATTAGGATGTTTGATGGAAAACATTACTGCGAGTATGCGGTGAATGATATTCGCGGTATTACTTCACGAGAGATCATTGAAGCTGCAGCGATGCCTGAGATGCATCAGGATTATGTGGATGCAGGGGCACTGGAAGAAGAGGAACTGGTAAAATCTTTTGCCCGCGAAGATGCCCATCCGCTCAAAGATGAAGAGATATTGGAAAAACTGGAAAACATCCGTTATTTCTGTGAAAACCAGGATGAAAGAGTAATCAATGTCACTGTTGGATACACAAAAAGAGAAGTATCAAAAATATTCGTTTCGAAGAAAAAATGCCTGGATCAGTACTACACCTGGATCAATGCCAGACTGCTTGTGACTGTCAGAGAGAATGATGTCATTCAAAGAGCCTATAAAACAATGAATGAAGCAGATTCCCTGCTCGCACTCGATGAACTGGATGAAATTAAGGCAAGCACAACAGATCTGGCTGTACGCCTGTTAAAGGCAACAGCGATCGAACCGGGTGAATATGATATTATCACCGATCCTACCATTTCCGGACTGATCGCCCATGAAGCATTCGGTCACGGTGTGGAAATGGACATGTTTGTCAAACACAGAGCAAAGGCGGCGGATTATATCGGTAAGAAAGTGGCCAGCGATCTGATTAATATGCATGACGGTGCTGCTGCTACCCTGAGTGCAGCATCCTACTTTTTTGATGATGACGGCATATTGGCACATGATACGGAAATTATCCGGAACGGCATATTACAGACAGGCATTTCCGATGCTTTGAGTGCATTGCAGCTTAAAACAGAACCGACAGGCAATGGCAGAAGAGAATCTTATAAAAGGAAATCCTATACCCGCATGACGAATACGTTTTTCCTTCCGGGAGAATCCAAAGTAGAGGATATGTTTCAATCTGTAAAACACGGCTATTATCTCTGTGATACGGATAACGGCATGGAAGATCCGAAAAACTGGCAGATCCAGTGTACTGCAGCGTATGGCTTGGAAATCAGGGATGGCAAGTTTACTGGTAAAATTGTTGCGCCGGTAGTCATCAGCGGGTTTGTACTCGATCTTTTGAACTCGGTTTCAATGGTATCTGATGAATACAAGGTGATCGGAAGCGGTATGTGCGGTAAAGGCCATAAGGAATGGGTGTATGTCTCCGATGGAGGCCCGTATATGAAAGCGAGGGCAAAACTGGGATGATGAAAACAGAAGAAATCAGAAAACTTCTCCAAACCAATTCGGAAGTTTCTGCTTATGAAATAGAAACCGTTGAGAATGAGGGCAGACAGCTCTACTTTGTTATGGGAAAACTCGAAACAAACAGGGTGGTGAACAGCGAAGAAATACAAGTTACGGTATACCATGATTTTGAAGAATACCGCGGATCCTCATCTTTTAATGTCGTGGCAAGCGATGATGCCGAAAGCATTCTGAAAAAAACAGAAGATTGTATTGTCAAGGCAAAGAAAGTGAAAAATCCGTATTATCCGCTTGCACAGGATCAGGAAAGTGTTGTTTCGGATCTTGAAAAAAAGGTAGATACAAATGATGCTTTGCAGAAAGTATCCGATGCAATATTCGACGCAGATCATTTTGAAAACCAGTCTTTAAATGCAGTGGAGATTTTCATGGACATATATCATTTCAGCTTCCTTAACAGTAACGGTATCAGTCACCGATACGACAAGGTATCCATGTTTATTGAAGCCATTCCAAGCTATAAGGGGGAAACCGGTGAATATGAGTTGTACTATTCCACAAGAAAAGGAAACTTCTCTGCAGATGACCTGCAAAAAGAAATGGAAGAGGCATTAAAAAATGTCAGATATCGTGCCGAAGCAAAACGTATCGATGAAATCGATCTTCCTAAAGATATTCCTGTTTATGTCAAAGGGGAAATGACAGGACAGCTCATGTGGTATTTTGCCGATCAGCTTTCCTATCAGAATGTCTATTTCCATACCAACCATTTTAATGCCGGTGATAAAATCAGCGATAAACCGTTCTCTTTGACGCTGAAGGGAGAAGTCGCAGGAGCGACTGCTTCTTCACCTGTGGATGAATACGGCCTTCGTCTTCATGAGACAAAAGTCATAAATCATGGTATTGCAGTGCAAAGGTGGGGTGATTTGCGTTATGGCAGCTACCTGAAAGAAGAAAAGATTACCGGTGCCTATCCGGTTCTTGTCATGGATGAATATGAAGCTGTATCACCGGAGGAATTCAATCAGCCTCATATTACCATTCTTCATTTTTCCGCTCCCCAGCTGGATGAATCCAGCGGATATTTTGGCGGGGAAGTACGCCTTGCCTTGTATGAAAACGGAGATGAGGTAATACCTCTAAGCGGCTTTTCCATCAGCGGCAATATCTTTGATACAATCAAAGATGCAGGTTATTCTGAAAAAAACTGCATGTATAACGGCTGGCACTGTTTCCATGGGCCTGAATACATGATACTGAAACATCTGTCAATTCATTAAGCATTTCAAAATAAATCCCGGTCATTGACCCGGGCAATGGCGTAAACCCAAAACTTATGGGGGATACGCCTTTTTTATTGCCGAAATGCTTAAAAAATTATCAAAAGTAGTATAGGCATAT
>CACXCB010000151.1 GCA_902766005.1 uncultured Erysipelotrichaceae bacterium
TCCCTGCAGACACTAAATACAGGGAAGAAAGGAAAAGGTATATACTAACTGTCCTTGTCAGGTGGGCAATTACAATATACCAGGAATGAAAAATGAAAAACTATTTTGATTTAAAAGGACAGGTAGCTATTATCACAGGCTGCTCTACAGGACTTGGCGTACAGATGGCAAAAGCTCTCGCTAACCAGGGTGCAAACATTGTTGCTGTTGCAAGAAGACAGAACATGATCGATGCTGTTGCAGAAGAGATTAAGAATGAATTCGGTGTTGAAACACTCGCTGTTCGTTGCGACATCACAGATACAGACGCTGTTAATGCAATGGTTGATACAGTTATGGAAAAATTCGGCAGAATCGACATTCTGATCAACAACGCCGGTACAGGCGCTGTTGCACCGGCTGAAGACATCACTGATGAACAGTTCGGAAATGAAATGAATATTGACCTTTTCGGTTCCTTCCGTGTAGCACGTGCAGTTGCCAAGAAAGCTATGATCGATGCTAAATATGGAAGAATCATCAATATCGCTTCCATGTACGGACTTGTCGGTAACAAGATTGCCGGTTCCGCACCATACCATGCAGCAAAGGGCGGTGTTGTCAACATGACTCGTGCACTTGCAGCTGAATGGGGCAAATACAACATCACAGTAAACTCCATCTGCCCGGGATATTTCTATACAGATCTGACAAGAGACACATTGAATTCTGATTTCTTCCAGCAGAATGCTAAGACAATGATTCCGGAAGAAAGATATGGTGAAACAGGTGAGCTCGACAGTGCAGCAATCTTCCTTGCTTCACCTGCATCCAGCTACGTTACAGGCGTAAATCTTCCTGTAGACGGCGGCTATACAGCAATGTAAGTAAAAAGCAGCTAGGCTGCTTTTTATTGAATATGTTGCAGTATTTGAATTATAATATCTATGTTTCATTAGATGGAAGGAGTGATAAAACATGTACAAAATTGTAAGAAAAAAAGTACTCAACCCAACCGTCACACAGATGGAAATTGAGGCTCCACTTGTTGCCAGAAAGGCAAAACCGGGCCAGTTCATCATTCTGCGTGTAAATGAAGAAGGTGAAAGAATTCCTCTGACGGTTGCCGGTACAAACCCTGATGAAGGCACTGTCAAGATCATTTTCCAGATTGTCGGTGCAACTACGGAAATACTGAATCATAAAGAACAGGGAGAATATATCCAGGACTTTGTAGGACCTCTCGGTGTCGCTACACATACGGAAGGCATTAAAAATGTATGCATCGTCGGCGGTGGTGTAGGTTGTGCTATCGCAATGCCCGTTGCCCAGGAATTCCATCGTCTTGGCGCAAAGGTTACAAGCATCATCGGCTTTAGAAACAAGGATCTGTTAATTCTTGAAGATGAATTCAGAGAATGTTCAGATCATCTGGATGTCATGACAGATGACGGTTCTTACGGAAGACATGGAAATGTTACTGTTCCTCTCAAGGAAATGCTTGAAGCAGGGGAAAAGTTCGACATGATCATCACCATCGGACCGTTAATCATGATGAAGTTTGTTGTTGCTACAGCTAAGCCATTTGGTGTTCCTGTAACTGTATCCATGAACCCGATTATGATCGACGGAACAGGCATGTGCGGCGGATGCCGTATTACTCTTGTACAGGATGGCAAGCGTGTAACGAAGTTTGCATGTGTTGACGGACCGGACTTCAACGGTTATGAAATTGACTTTGATGAAGCTATGTCCAGAGGTCGTATGTATTTCGACTATGAGCGGAAAGCATATGAAGAGGCTTGCAACCTCTTCAAGAAGGCATAAGGAGGAAGAATACAATGGCTATTGATCCGAAAAAACATGAGATGCCTACACAGGCACCGGAAGTTCGTGCACATAACTTCCAGGAAGTCGCTTTAGGTTATACGGAAGAGATCGCTCTTGCCGAAGCAAGCCGCTGTCTGAATTGTAAGAACCAGCCATGTGTCGGCGGATGTCCTGTAAATATTCATATTCCGGAATTCATCGGAAAGATTAAAGAGGGAGATTTCGAAGGTGCATATCAGATCATCAGCGAGACTTCTTCACTTCCTGCAGTATGCGGCAGAGTATGTCCGCAAGAGTCTCAGTGTGAATCCAAATGCACACTGGGTATCCGTTTTGAACCTGTAGGTATCGGCAGACTCGAAAGATTTGTTGCTGACTGGCACAATGCCAATGCAAAAGAAAAAGCTGTTGCACCTGCATCCAACGGACACAAGGTTGCTATAGTCGGTTCCGGTCCTAGCGGATTGACATGTGCCGGCGACCTTGCCAAAAAGGGTTATAAGGTCACTGTTTACGAAGCTCTGCATACAGCAGGCGGTGTTCTTGTCTATGGTATTCCTGAATTCCGTCTTCCGAAGTCCATCGTTGCCAAGGAAGTTGACACCCTTAAAGAACTCGGTGTTGATGTTGAGACAAACGTCATCATCGGTAAGACACTCACAATCGACGAACTGTTCGATATGGGATATGAGGCTGTATTTATTGGTTCCGGTGCAGGTTTGCCGAACTTCATGAACATTCCGGGTGAAGCTTACAAAGGCGTATATTCTGCAAATGAATTCTTAACAAGAAGCAACCTGATGAAGGCATACCTCGATGATCCGAAAACACCGATCATGAAAGGCGGAAAAGTTGCAGTTGTCGGTGGCGGTAACGTCGCAATGGATGCTGCAAGAACTGCACTTCGTTTAGGTGCTGAAAAGGTTTATATCGTATACCGCAGATCCATGGAAGAACTTCCGGCAAGAAGAGAAGAAGTTGAACATGCAGAGGAAGAAGGTATTGATTTCCGTCTGCTTTGCAACCCTGTGGAGATTCTCGGTTACAACAACCCAGATGATCCAAGAGATCCGAAAAACGGATTCGTTACAGGTATCAGATGCATCAAGATGGAACTCGGCGAACCGGATGCAAGCGGCAGAAGAAGACCTGTCGAGATTCCGGGCAGCGAATTCGAGCTGGATGTCGATGCAGTCATCATGTCTATCGGTACTTCCCCGAACCCGTTGATCAAATCCACCACAAAGGGTCTCGAAGTGAACCGCAAAGGCGGTATCATCATCAATGAAGACGGCTTGACATCCCGTGAGAATGTGTATGCCGGCGGTGATGCGGTAACCGGTGCTGCAACGGTTATTTCCGCAATGGGTGCAGGCAAAGTTGCTGCAAAATCCATTGACGCAGTGTTATCCGCAAAATAAATCCTATGAGCAATTCCCTGTAAGGAATTGCTTTTTTTTATTCAAATAGTAAAATAATGGCGATGAAAAGAATGGTTACAGGTATTCTGGCACATGTAGATGCCGGCAAAACAACATGTATTGAAAGCATGCTTTTTCAAAGCGGTGAAATCAAGAAAGCAGGAAGAGTTGATCATAAGGATGCTTTTCTGGATTTTGATACGCAGGAAAGAGATCATGGTATCACGATCTATTCCAAAGAAGCCCATTTTATATGGCAGGATACGGATGTCTATGTGATTGATACCCCGGGTCATGTGGATTTTTCGGCAGAGATGGAACGAGCTTTGCAGGCAATCGATATTGCCGTCATGCTGATCAACGGTCAGGATGGCGTACAGAGCCATACCGAAACCATCTGGAAATGCTTAGCCCACTACAATGTTCCTGTCATTGTCTTTGTCAACAAGATGGATATCAGCCACCTTACAAGACAGGAGCTTCTCGAAGATCTGCAGAAAAGATGCAGTGACAATTGTATCGATTTTACTGCGGATGATCGGGATGACAAGCTTGCCATGGTTTCCGATGAAATGCTGAATACGTATCTGGAAGAAGGAAGCATCAGGGAAGATCAGATCAAAGAAGCAGTATTCATGCGCAAGTGTTTTCCGGTACTTTTCGGATCGGCTTTAAAGAATACAGGTGTTAAAGAACTGATGGATCTTCTTGTCAAAGTCAATATCAATAAAGAATATCCAAAGGAATTTGGTGCAAGGGTGTATAAGATTTCAACCGATGAACAGGGAAACAGGCTGACACACGTTAAGATCACCGGCGGATCCATACAGGCAAAAGACAAGCTCAATGAAAACGAAAAGATCGATCAGATCCGCATATATAACGGCCGAAACTATCAGATGATACAGAAGGCGGAAGCCGGCATGATTTGTTGTCTGAAGGGATTGACTTCTTTTGAGATCGGCTCAGGCTTAGGTTTTGAAGAGGATGCCGAGAAACCTTTGTTGAATGCATATCTGAATTACGAACTGGTATATCCCCATGGTTGTGATGTTTTGTCATTAACAGAAACCTGTAAAGCAATTGCGGATGAAGATCCCCAATTGGAAATCTCAACAGACGAAAAGACGAAGAAGATACAGGTGCAGATCATGGGGGAAATGCAGATGGAAGTTCTGCAGAAGAAAATCCTCGAAAGATGCGGCATCAGTGTCGGATTCGGTACCGGCAGGATTGTCTATATGGAAAGCATTAATGAACCTGTTACCGGTGTCGGCCATTTTGAACCTCTTCGTCATTATGCGGAAGTAGTGGTCAGGCTGGAACCGTTGCCAAGGGGAAAGGGAATTCTTTTTGAAAACAGATGTTCCCGGGATTCTCTGTCGATGAATTGGCAAAGGGCAATCATGACTGCTTTGTCTTCCCGCAGACACAGAGGGGTTCTTACCGGTTCTCTGTTAACGGATGTCAGGATCTGTCTGCTTGCAGGGAAAGGGCATATCAAGCATACCGAAGGCGGGGATTTCCGTCAGGCGGCTTCCCGTGCCGTGCGTCAGGGACTCATGAAAACAGAATCGGTTCTTCTGGAGCCGTATTATGATTTTGAATTAACCGTTCCGGCGGATTCGCTCAGCCGTGCATTATATGATCTGGATCTTCGTAAAGCTACCGTACAGGTAGAGGAAGTGGGCGATTCCCGCATGAAAATCACGGGATCCGGTCCGATCAGGACATTGTTAAACTATCAGAATGATGTGATTTCCTACACGAAGGGAAAAGGCAGATTCTTCTGTACCATGAAAGGGTATGATAATTGCCTGGAGCAGGACAAGATTATTGCTGAAACAATGTATGATCCGGAAAATGATTTGCGTAATCCGACCGGTTCTGTTTTTTGTACACATGGATCCGGTTACTATGTGCCTTGGGATGAAGTGGAAGAAAACATGCATATTAACCTGAAGAGTGAAAGTATTTCTTCATATACATCCCATCACATTACCGTCAGCAATGATGATCTGGAAAACATCCTTTCCTCCGCCACCAGCAACAACCGTAATGCCAATAAGAAACCTAAGCCGAAAAAGAAAGAGGATGAATCCTTAAAGAAAGTCAAGGCTTCACCAATCCTCGAACCGTATTGGATTGTCGATGGCTATAATATGATTTACTCTTGGGATGATCTGAAAGAAGAGGCAAGGGAAAACCTGTATGGGGCAAGAGAGCACCTTGTCGACAGGTTATTGAATCTGCAGGCATACAGGAAAGTCAAGATGATGATCGTTTTTGACGGCTACCGTGTACAGGGGAATATCGGTACGAAAATCACATCGAAAGATGTAACGATTGTCTACACCAAGACCGATGAGACTGCCGATGAATTCATTGAAAAAACCGCATATGACTTAAAGGGAAAATACAACCTGTATGTGGCTACATCTGACGGATTGATCCAGAATGCGGTATTTGCCCAGGGAGCAAACCGTATACCCGCCCGACAGCTGATACAGGAAATTGAAGCTCTTGAAAAACAATTCCGATAGAAAGAGAGTAAATATGACTACAATCAAAGATATTGCCAGAATTTCAGGATACAGTATCGGTACCGTTTCACGCGTGATTAACAATCATCCCGATGTATCCGAAAAGGCAAGACAGAAAATTATGGAAGTTGTTGAACGGGAAAACTTCTATCCCAATGCCAACGCAAAGCTTCTGAAACAGAATAAGTCCAGCTCAATCGTCATCATTGTTAAAGGTTTCAATAACTTTTTTCTGGAAAGTGTTCTCGAAAGAATTCAAAGCAGATTAAATGAGAATAAGGAAGAGGCGAATGTCATCTTCCTGGATGAATCCAATAACGAAATCAATGAAGCGATCCATCTTTGCCAGATGAACAATCCCAAAGGCTTAATCTTTATCGGTGGCAATCTGGAGTACTTTCGGGAAAGTTTTGATAAGATTGAAGTTCCGGCAGTATTGGTATGTGCTACAGCTGCAGATCTTGGTTTTGACAATCTTTCTTCCTTTGCCACAGATGATTACGCCGGGGGAAGGGCAGCCATGGAATTACTGGTCAGCCACAACCACAAACATGTCGGTATTCTCGGCGGATTTGAAACAGTAGAGAAAGAACAGGTATCCTCACTGCGATTAAAAGGCGCTCTGGATGTTCTCAAAGAGAATCATATATCCTTCTCCTATAAAAAACAGTACATTCAATGCCGTATGACAATGGATAACGGGAAAAAAGCAGTGGAACAACTGTTAAAGAAAAATCCCGAAACAACTGCTGTGTTTGCGATGAGTGATACCGTTGCCATAGGAGCGATGCGAGGCATATATGAAATGGGATACAAAGTACCTGAGGATATTTCCATCATCGGATATGATGGTATAGAAATCACACAGTACATGTCCACAAGGATTGCAACAATCGCGCAGGATATCTATCAGATAGCCGATCAGAGTGTGGAAGATCTGCTGATGCGGATTCATTATCCGAAAAAAGCTGTGCATGAGCTTGTACCATTTACTGTCATTGATAAAGAAAGCATTGCTTTTACCGGTTAATATATGGATGTTCTGACAAAGAACCAGAGACATAAAAACATGCAGAGGATCCGTTCGAAAGATACCTCGATTGAAATCATTTTGCGTAAAAAGATCTGGCATGCCGGATACAGGTACAGAAAAAATGTCAGTACATTACCCGGAAAACCGGATATTGTTCTGACAAAATACCGCATATGCATTTTCTGTGATTCGGAATTCTTCCATGGAAAAGACTGGGATATTCTGAAGGAGAAGATTTCTCATTCTCCTTATTGGCTGAACAAAATAGAGAAGAACAGGGAAAGGGATGCGAAAATCGATCAATTACTGACAATGGATGACTGGGTTGTCCTTCATTTCTGGGGCAATGATATCAAAAAGTATCCGGATGACTGTCTGCAAGTAGTACTTGAGACGATTGAGATGCAGAAAAACAAACCGGAACAGGAATCATTTGAAGAATAAAAAAACACCTCGCAAGCAATGTCATTCAGTTAAGGAATGAGCATAAAATCGCCCAAAGAGACTTTAGTCAAAAAAAGGCTAAGGCCTTTTTTTTTGGAAAAA
>CACXCB010000152.1 GCA_902766005.1 uncultured Erysipelotrichaceae bacterium
AGTTCAGCAAATTTTAACGATACACTTGAAAAAGTTGTTTCCGGATTAAATAATGCAGGATTCAGCAAAAAAGATTACAGAGCAAAGAATGTGGATGAATTTGCAGACTTTGATCCCCCTGCACAGTTTGTTCAAACGGAGATGCCTGATAATACAGCTTCTACTCCTGAAGAAAGCGTGATGATAGAAGAAAATGTTCCTGAAGTAAATACATCAGATATGAAAGAGCGTCTTGATAGTGCCAAAGAGCAGATGAGTGCTGCACAATCCCAGAATATAGAACAGATCATCAGCAATGATGAAATGTTCTCTGCTGCTATTGAACAGAACGAGGAATATGAAGATGCACTTAGTAATGCAGAAAAAACTGAACAAACAGCAGCTCCGCCGGAGGTTCGTGACAAAATGAATGTATTCGAGATTAATGAATGTTTCAGAGAAGAAGTATCAAGGATTCAGTTGCCACAGTTTATTATAAAGACAGAACTCAGTTTATTTACTGACGATTATAAGCTTCTCAATCTGAATGACCTCGACATAGGTTTTACACTAAAGGACAAGGATGCGCAGATTGATTTTAGCACCATAGCAGCTGAAATGGCAAGGATAGATGTTGAAGACAGAGCTGATTCAAACGCAAAAGCATGGAAACTATCTGTTTCTGATAGTACATACTTCAAAGAATGGTTTGATTCAAAACCGGCAGAAAGTCGTATGAGGATCAGCAAGTCTGCAATCAAAGCACAAATATCAAAAATAGACGGTGTAAATGATGGAGAACTCGACGACTATATAGATAGGGTAGTTGAAATGATGACAGAGGATCAGATTTCTGATTTACAAAAATCACAGCTCCCATATATCAAAAAAATCAAGGAAAAGGTTGAAGCCCTTCTTGCAGAACACCGCAGAAAAATGTTTGATTTATGGCTGGAACAAGACAGAATACAATGTCGTCCGATGTATTCATTCAGGAAAACTATCTCCCCTGTTACCTCAACATCTGTTTATCCTAATTCGTTATATGAATCAGAGGACGGCAATCTTAATGAATACGAAAAGCCAGTCGTTTTTGAAATTGCTTCTCTGCCTAATCTTAAATGGTGGCACAGGAATATTTCACGCCTCGGGTTCCAGATAAATGGATCTGTACATGCTTATCCTGACCTGATAATAATGACCAAGAGCGGTAAAATTGTCATGGTCGAAACAAAGGGAGATCACCTGTTTAATCCCGAATCCAAGGAAAAGGCAAGAATCGGAGCAAAGTGGGCTGAAACTGCTGGCAGCCAATATAAATATTACATGGTATTTCAAACAAAACAGCCTGATTTCCCCGGAGCCTGTTCTTTTGACAGATTTATGGAAATCATCAGGGGATTGTGATTAATAATAATTATCTACTACTCTAAAATAAAGACAAATAAATACTGTATTACTCTATATAATTATATATAAAATGATTTTATGGAGGATACACATGGGAGGAAATACTTTGAAAATCAAAAGATTACTTATCGACAAATTGTATGGTAATTACAATTATGATGTTTCTTTTAATGAAGATATTACATTTTTATACGGTGAAAACGGTTGTGGAAAAACAACGATACTAAATATTATTACAAAAATAATAACAGGTAGAGTATATGAGCTAACTGAATATCAATTCAACAAAATTAGATTAGATTATCAGCAAACTGACGAAACAAAGATAGAGTCAATTGAAATAGTCAATTTAGAAACCCATTTCATACTAAATGTTTTTGATACAGGGAATGATATTAGATTGAATGAAATGGAATTGCGTGAATATCGTGATCCAGAAATAAAATATGATATAGAAAAATACTATTTTAACAAGTATGAAATACTCGATCAAATAAGGAATTTGTTTAATTATTTATTTCTTCCTTTGAATCGTACAGGAAATATTAATGGGGATAGTATGGGATTTAACGATTATGTTCGTTACACAAGAGCCAGAATAGGTTATTCGGAAGAAAGAATTCCAACTGTATTTGACTTTGATTTTTCTATTAGAAATGTAAAGTATCTGGTAAAAAAAGCAAATAACAAAGTAAACTTTAAATTGAATAAGATTAGTGAAAGTTTTAACGATCAGATACTGAAGTCATTTCTGGATGTAGAAAGCATTCCTGAAATCAGAAGTATACTAGACGATAAAATGTCACTTGACAGGGAAGCTATCTTAAAAACCAAAGAAGATTACACAACTGTACTCAAAAATATGAAGCTATGGGA
>CACXCB010000153.1 GCA_902766005.1 uncultured Erysipelotrichaceae bacterium
CCTTGGTGGTCTTGACGAAGATGGCAAGAACATGTATGTGGTTGAAAATAATGATGATATTTTTGTGATGGAATGCGGTATCAAATATCCTGATTCAGATCAGCTTGGTATCGAAATGATCATACCGGATTTCCATTATTTAAAGGAAAATGCATCCAGGATCAAGGCAGTGTTTATCACGCATGGACATGATGATGTCATGGCGGCCTTGCCTTCATTAGTCCGTGATATTCCCAAGCTTCCGGTCTACATGGCACCGTTTACGGCGATGCTTTTTGAAAGAAAGGCAAAAAAACTCGGATTAAAGGATCTGAACATTCACCGCGTCAGAAGAAACGCCAAGTTCAAAGTCGGCAAGACGGAAATCCGCACATTCGGTACAACCCAGTCCATCGCTGACGGCTTCGGCGTGGCAATTAAAACCGAAGACGGTTATGTCGTTTATTCCAGCGAATTCATCGTTGACTATGATACACGCAATGAGGCATTCAATTTTGATATTACCAATATCACGGATCTTGGTACGGCAGGCGTACTGGCTTTGATGTGTGAGTCTGTCGGTTCGACAAGAGAAGGGCATTCTTCTCCGTCTCACCGCATCACGCCGGCAATTGAACATTATTTTGAGGATTCCGAAGGCAGAATGTTCATCACTTTGTTCAATCAGAACATCTACCGAGTCATGGAAGTCATTGAATTGGCCAATAAATATAACCGCAAGGTATTTATTTATGACAGCGAATTAAAAGAACTGATGGCGGATATGGCTAAACTGGGGTATTATCATATTCCGGCAGGGCTTGAAGTACCGACTTCCCAGTTCCGCAACGATATGGATAATATCATTGTCATTATCGCCGGTACCGGTTCTTCCATTTTCCGCAAAGTGCATAAGATTGCAACCAAGGAAGACGATACGATCGAATTGCGATCCACCGATACGATCATTATCGCGAGTCCGGCAGTGCCCGGTACAGAGCGCGAGGAAGCCGTCATGGAAGACGACCTCTACAAAGAAAGCGGCAGAGTGCTTGATGTCGATGCCAAGCGCAATTTTACTATGCATGCAAGCATCGAAGACCTGAAGATGATGATTTATCTGATGAAACCGAAGTATTACATTCCTGTCAAGGGCGAATACAGACAGCTGATTGCCAATGCCAATATTGCCTTAGGCATGGGATATAATGCTGACAAGATCATCGTTCTGGATAATGGCCAGGTTGCAACCCTGGAAGATGGCCAGCTGAAGCGCCAGTATGATATGATCCAGACCGATGATATCCTGATTGACGGCAAGGATAACCTGGATGCCAGCGGCATGATCCTCAAAGACAGGGAACTCCTCAGCACGGATGGTGCAATCATTATCGGCATTGTCATCAACCATACCACAAAGGAGATCATCGGCGGACCCGATGTACAAAGCAGAGGCGTCATTTATTTGAAGGATGCGGATTATATTGTCAAGGAAGTCGGCAATATCATGGAAAGAACAATCAATGATGCCGTAGCGGAAAATCGTTATGACAATATGAGCTGCCGTGCGGAAGCACGTGAAAAGATAAGCCGCTATGTGATGAGGGAGACAGGAAAAAGGCCAATGATCCTGCCTGCCATTGTGGAAATCAATACGGCAAGTTAAGAGGTAGAATGTGGCGAGAAAAAAGAAAAAAGATATAAGAGAAGAACAGAAAAAAGAATTGATACACTGGATCACGATTGTGATCCTTTGTGCGTTTGCGATTATCGGTATGCTGAGATCGGGTGTAGTCGGCAACTTTCTGTACCAGTTGCAGCGGTACATCTTCGGCTCTTTGTTCTGGCTGGTCGTGATTTTGATTGCCGGATGCATGCTTTACAATATTTTTCAGAAGAAAAGCGATAAGCCGCTTTTCAGCTATGTTGCCTTGGGACTGATTGTTGCAGGTATCCTGTTGATTTGTTCATACATCGACACAGATCCGGAAACAACAGGCCTGTCTGTCATCCTGGATTACTGCAACGATACTGCCTTGTTTTTCAGCGAGAACAGTCCTGAGAAAGCCGGCGGTGGTTTGATCGGCATGTTTCTGTATTCCATCTTTTCCCTGATGCTTGGCAGAAAAGGTGTCATTGTTACCATCATTGTGCTGTTTGTTCTTTCCCTGCTGATTGGGGGATCAATTGAATTCTACAAGAATGTCTTCATGCAGATTGTGGATTTCTTCCGTCTTCCCGAAAGAGAGGAAGAGGAAGAACCAGAACCGGAGCCCGAGGAGCCTCAGGAACCCCGGAACTTATGGAACATGCTGGAAAAAAGAAAAGAAAAGCGCATGATTGACTCTGTCAAACTGAGCGATGAGCCGGAAGACAGTTATGAAACATCCATTCTGACCAAGGAGGAAAAGCCGAAAGTCAGAAAAATGGTCAATATCAAAGCGGATGGTGCCAAGGAAGAAATTCCTGTAGTCTCCATTCCCGGTAAAGTCATCTCATCCAAAAAATCCGTTTTCATCAATGTTGATGACCTGATGAAGAAAGATTCTGTAAAGCAGGAAGAGACATATGAATACGAACCAGAACCGGAATCCTATTATGAACCACCGGAAGAATTTGAAGAGCCTGAGCCGGTATATGAACCGGTTTATCAGCCGGCACATGTCAGACAGCCTGTTGAGCAGACCGTTACCCAACCGGCTGTACAAACAAATCAGCAGCCTGCACCGAAACCAAAGCACAGGAACGGTCCGTACCGTCTGCCTAAGATGAATCTGCTTGATCCGCTTCCGCCGAAGGATGCCAACAGTGCAAATGAGATATCCGCAAAGGAAAAGGGCGAACTGCTCATCAATATCCTTGCCAATTTTGATATCGAGGCAAAACTGCTTGATACGCATATCGGTCCTTCCGTAACGCAGTTTGAAATCCGTCCGGATGCCAATGTCAAGATTTCACGCATTAACAGCCTGACGGACAATATTAAAATGCAGCTTGCTGCTAGGGATATCCGTATTGAAGCACCGATTCCGGGCAGAAATGCGGTTGGTGTAGAAATACCGAATATCAAGAGCACGCCGGTCAAGATGCGTGAGCTGGTCAATGATTTTCAGGACAAGAAATCACCGTTATTGTTTTTTGTCGGCAAAGACCTGTTGGGAAGAACCGTTACATGCCGCCTTGACAAGATGCCGCATCTGTTGATTGCAGGTGCGACGGGTTCGGGTAAATCTGTTTGTATGAATTCGATTATTACTTCGATTCTGTTAAGAACGGATCCGGAAGATGTCAAGATGCTTCTGATTGATCCGAAAAAGGTTGAGTTTACCCCATACCAGAAAATTCCTCATCTGATCGGCCCGGTCATCAATGATCCAAACAAGGCCAACAATGCTTTGAAAGTCATTGTCCGGATCATGGATGAACGATACAATATCTTCTCTCATGCAGGTGTCCGTAACATCGAGACATTCAACGAAAAGGTGAAGGCACAAAACGGGCAGCCGAATCCTGATGGATCGCCATGCCCGAAAAAGATGCCTTATATTATCGTTATTATCGATGAGCTTGCCGATCTGATGACGGTTGCGGGAAAAGAAGTGGAACAGTCCATACAGAGAATTACACAGCTGGCAAGAGCTGCAGGTATACATCTGATCGTCGCAACCCAAAGACCATCAGTCGATGTCATCACCGGCGTCATCAAAGCAAACATTCCTTCCCGTATTGCCTTTGCGGTTTCTTCGGGAATGGATTCAAGAACCATTCTGGACCATGTCGGTGCGGAAAGACTGCTTGGCAATGGTGATATGCTGTATATGCCGATCGGACAGAATGCCGCTATGCGTGTACAGGGCGTATTTGTTACCGATGATGAAGTCAAGAGGATAACGGATTATGTCTCCGAACAGGCATCTCCGATGTATGATGATGCATTTGTCCTGCTTGAAGGGGTGGAAGGCAATGAGGATGGTGCCGTGATCGGTGTAGCTGACGATCCTTTGTACGAGGAAATTAAGGAATATGTCGTCGAGGCACAGAAAGCTTCCACTTCACTTTTGCAGAGAAGATTCGGCATTGGCTATAACAGGGCTGCCAGGATGATCGACTGCCTTGAACAAAATGGTGTTATCGGTCCGGCGAACGGTTCCAAGCCAAGGGAAGTCTTCCTGAAAAAAGAGGATTAGAAGCATAGTTAGATTAAACTAATTGACATTTATTTCAAAACAATGCATACTCTTTTATGTAAAGAGGTTATACAGATGAATTTATCAACATTTATCGTGTTATGCATATTGATATGTATTGTTGCATTGGATATCCGCTATCTGATGAAGAACGGCATTGACAGCTGTTCAGGTGATTGCGGATCATGCGGTCCTTCCTGTAAATGGGCGAATGACGTCAAAAAAGCGCAGAGGAAGATCCGTTTTCAGAAAAAAATGAAGCAGTTATTTCAAATGAAATAAGCCTGTTCGAAAGGATAGGCTTTTTCTTTTTGGCTGACATATGGTAGAATACCTTTGTTTAAAAAGAAGAGGTAAAGACAATGGCATTTGATTCATTGAGTGAAAGATTAAATACGGCGATGCGGAATGTTGCCGGCAAAGGAAAACTGACAGATGCGAATATGGAGGACATGCTGAAGGAAGTTCGTCTGGCTTTGCTGGAAGCAGATGTCAACTATCGCATTGTAAAGCAGTTCCTGGAGGAAATCCGCGAGAAGGCAAGAGGCGAGGATGTCTTAAACAGTGTCGAGCCGGGGCAGATGCTCGTCAAGATTGTCCATGATCAGATCGTTGAACTGCTTGGCAAAGATGAGCAGGAAATCCAATTTAAAGAAGACGGCATCACAACTATTATGCTGGTCGGCTTGCAGGGTACAGGTAAAACAACCAGTGTCGGTAAGATTGCCAAGATTTTTAAAGACAAGAAAGAAAGAAAATCCCTTTTAATTGCAGCAGACGTCATCCGTCCTGCCGCAATTGATCAGTTGCAAACACTGGGCAGGGAAATCGGTGTTGAAGTATTTACGCTCGGCACAGGCACACCGGCAATTGAAGCGGTCAGAAAGGGAATGGAGTATGCTTCTAAAAATGGTTTTGATACTGTATTGATTGATACAGCCGGCCGTCTGCATATTGATGAAGAGCTGATGGACGAGCTGAAACAGATCAATGCCCTCGTTCATCCGGATGAGATTTTACTGACAGTCGATGCTATGACAGGTCAGGATATCGTCAATGTTGCTCAGGCATTTAATGAAGCCTTGCCGTTAACCGGTCTTGTTGTCACAAAGTTTGACGGAGATTCCAGAGGCGGTGGCGTATTATCTGTCAAGAAGATCACAGGTGTTCCGGTCAAATTTGTCGGTGAAGGCGAAAAGATCGAGGACATGGGTGTCTTCTATCCGGACCGTATGGCTGACAGAATCCTCGGCATGGGTGACATCGTCTCTCTCGTTGAAAAAGCCCAGGAAAAGATGGACATGGAAGAGACGGAGAAGATGGCTGAAAGAATGATGAACGGCCAGTTCTCCATGGATGACATGCTGAAACAGTTTGAACAGATTGAAAGGCTTGGACCTCTGAGCGGCATTGTTAAAATGCTTCCCGGCATGAGCCAGTATGCACCGATGCTTGATGAGGCAAAAGCAGGTGATGCGATGAAGCATACCAAAGCGATCATCCAGTCAATGACGCCATATGAGAGAAAATATCCGCAAAGAATCCGCGGTACGATGAAAAAACGCATTGCCAAAGGTTCGGGAACCACTGTCAATGATGTCAACAAGCTCATCAACCAGTTCAACAAGATGAAAAAGGCAATGGACCAGATCGGATCGATGGCGAAAAACGGAAGTTTTACCGAAGAATCCCTGGAGAAGATGATGGACAATATGCAGAATCCCCAGCAAATGCAACAGTTGCAGCAGATGCAGTACCGTCAGGGAAAGGGAAAACGTTTCAGATAAGGAAAACGGACAGCCGGTTATGGCTGTCTTTTTCTGTTTTCGAAGAAATATCATTTTTTGATTGAAGGAAACAATAAAAACTGGTATTATACATGGTGTTGCGATGAAAAAGACCAGTAACTGTGATGTGTGGCAAAGAGAGGCGGAGATATGGTGAAATCCGAAGCATGCAGATCAGCGAACTCACCTTTGGAGCAGCCGCAGGCAAAGCGTTAAGTTCCGTAATGAGTGCACTGAGGTGAACTAAGGTGGTACCGCGTTTATAACGTCCTTAGATGAGGACGTTTTATTTTATTTCAGGAGGAAGAAATCATGGCTTACAAACATAAGGAAGTTGAGGCGAAATGGCGCCGCTATTGGGAGGAAAACAAGACATTCAAGACGGATGTATGGGATTTCAGCAAACCGAAATTCTATGCTCTGGATATGTTCCCATATCCAAGCGGAGCAGGTCTGCATGTCGGTCATCCGGAAGGCTATACAGCAACGGATATCGTTTCCCGTAAGAAGAGAATGGAAGGCTACAATGTCCTGCATCCGATGGGATTTGACTCCTTTGGCCTGCCGGCAGAACAGTATGCGATCCAGACCGGAAACCATCCGGACACATTCACACAGCAGAACATTGAGATCTTCACAGGACAGCTCAAGAATCTCGGCTTCTCCTTTGACTGGGACAGAGTCGTTTCCACCAGCGATCCATCCTACTACAAGTGGACGCAATACATTTTCAAGCTGCTTTTTGAAGATGGCCTTGCAAAATGTGTAGACATGCCGGTCAACTGGTGCGAGGAACTCGGAACGGTATTGGCGAATGATGAAATCATCGACGGCAAGAGCGAACGTGGTGGCTATCCGGTTGTGCGTAAGAACATGCGCCAGTGGGTTATTGATATCGTGAAATATGCCGACCGCCTGCTGGAAGGACTCGATGAAATCGACTGGCCGGAAAGCACAAAGGAAATGCAGAGAAACTGGATCGGAAGATCCTATGGTGCTCATGTCATTTTCAAGGTTGACGGACATGATGATACATTTACCGTATTCACAACACGTTGTGATACGCTGTTTGGTGCTACATATTGTGTATTAGCTCCGGAACACGCCCTTGTTGAAAAGATCACAACACCTGAGCAGAAGGAAGCTGTTGAAGCGTATGTCAAAGCATGCTCCCTTAAATCGGATCTGGAAAGAACAGAGTTGAACAAGGATAAGACCGGCGTATTCACAGGTGCATATGCGATCAATCCATGCAATGGCAAAAAGGTGCCGATCTGGATCAGTGACTATGTTTTAGCCACATACGGAACAGGTGCAATCATGGCTGTTCCTGCCCATGATACAAGAGACTATGAATTCGCAAAGAAGTTCGGTCTTGAGATTATTCCGGTACTCGAAGGCGGAGATATTGAAAAAGAAGCATATACCGAAGACGGTATTCATATCAACAGCGGCTTCCTCGACGGTCTTGGAAAAGAAGATGCGATCGATGCGATGATCGCATGGCTCACTGAAAGAGGACTCGGCGAAAAGAAAGTCAACTATCGTATTCGTGAATGGATCTTTGCAAGACAGCGCTATTGGGGAGAACCGATTCCTGTTATTCATCTCGATAATGGCGATCAAATTGCCTTGCGTGATGATGAGCTGCCGTTAATCTTGCCGCAGTTAAGCGACTATAAGCCTTCCAAATCCGGTGCTTCACCATTAGAGAAAGCAGAGGACTGGGTGAATGTGGAAGTCAATGGGGTCCATGGAAAGAGAGAAACAAGCACCATGCCCGGCAGTGCCGGAAGCTCTTGGTATTTCTTGCGCTACATTGATCCGCATAATGACAATGAGATTGCTGACAGGAAACTGATTGAACACTGGATGCCGGTTGACCTTTATATCGGCGGTCCTGAACATGCTGTAGGACATCTGCTTTACAGCCGCATGTGGAACAACTTCCTGTATGACAAAGGTATCGTTTCCGTCAAGGAACCGTTCCAGAAACTGGTCCATCAGGGCATGATCCTCGGTGCTAACGGCATCAAGATGGGAAAACGCTATCCGAAGTATATTGTTGATCCAAATGTCATTGTCAATGATTACGGTGCAGATACACTGCGCCTGTATGAAATGTTCATGGGACCGTTAGAAGCAAGCAAGCCATGGAGCGATCAGGGCGTAGAAGGTGCACGCAGATGGATTGAAAGAGTATGGCGCTTAGCGATGGAAAGCGAGGACAAGATTACGGATGCACCGACACCCGAACTGGATTATGTCTTCAATTATACCGTCAAGAAGGTTACCGAAGATATTGATACATTGAACTTCAATACTGCCATTTCACAGATGATGATCTTTATCAATGAATGCTATCGCGTAAACAAAGTCAATCGTGACATGCTTGTGGATTTCATTAAGCTGCTCTCTCCGATCACGCCGCATATGTGTGAGGAAATCTATCACCATTATACCGGTGAAGATACATTGGCATATGCATCCTGGCCGGTTTATGATGAAGCCAAACTGGTACAAAACACCGTCGAGATCGTTGTCCAGGTCAACGGCAAAGTCCGTGCGAGATTTAATGCCAACAAAGGCGAGGACAAGGCTGTTCTTGAAGACAAGGCAAAGGGGCTGGATGCCATCAAACCATACACAGAAGGCAAGACAATCCGCAAGGTTATCGTCATTCCGGATAAGATTGTCAACATCGTTGTTGCATAAAAATCAGAAACAGGTTTTGAAACAGTGGTTTCAGAGCCTGTTTTTTGCTATAATCTTTGGGTTAAAGCGTATGAAAGAGTTTAAGGTATCGATTGATGCATTTGACGGTCCGCTGGATCTCATGCTGCATCTGATAAAAGAAAAAGAACTGGATCTGATGAATCTGGATATCAATGTCCTGACCGATCAGTATATCGCTTATCTTGAGAGCATGGAAACACTGCATCTGGAAATCGCAGGGGAATATCTTGTGGAGATGGCGACACTGATTGAATACAAAAGCAAGAAGATGATTCCCGGCAATAAAGATGAAATCGACGGCGAGTATGAGGAAGATCCGCGTGAAAAGCTGATCAAAAGACTGCTGGAATACCAGCAGTTCAAGGAGGCAAGCGCATCTTTGAACGATATGTTTGAAGAAAGGCAGAAACTGATGAGCAGGCCTCTGTCCGAAGAAGCCGAGCAGTTCATGGTTGCCGAAGAAGAACAGTACAGGGGCAATCCGTATGACTTGATGAAAGCGATGCGCAAATGCATGATGCGCATGCAGCTTTCCAAACCGATTGAGACAAAATATACTGTCAAGGAAATGTCCATGGAAGACAGGGAGCTGGAAGTCAAGGCGATGCTGGACAGGCTGCCCACTACCTTCCGCTTTGAAGCACTGCTGGAAGACTGTAAAGATGTGCCGATGTTTATTGTCACTTTCCTTTCGGTACTGGATCTTGCCCGTCAGCATATTCTGTATTTTACGATTGATGAAGAAGAGAACATCTGGTTTTCTAAAGGGGTGGTTTCATGAATGATGAAGAGATTCTGGAAACAGAAGATAATGCATCCGTTTTGGATGCGGATTATGATGATGAAGAGGCGGAAGAAGAAACCTATGATGAAGGATTTATTCATATGGCTTCCGTTCTTGAAGGATTGCTGTTTCTGACAGGGGATGAAGGCATCACGCTGGAGCAGGCAGCCAACGCATTGGAAACAGAAGTGGAATATGTAGAAAAGCTGTTTGATTATCTGCAGAAATACTACCTGCAGGATGACCGGGGAATTGAAATTGCAAGGTATGGATTGACTTATCGCTTTTTAAGCAAAGCAAGTGTCCATGAGGCTGCAAAAAGACTGTTTCAGATTACCAAAACAAACAAGCTGTCTCAGGCAGCTCTTGAAACAC
This sequence comes from uncultured Erysipelotrichaceae bacterium, assembly GCA_902766005.1. Classification (GTDB taxonomy): domain Bacteria; phylum Bacillota_I; class Bacilli_A; order Erysipelotrichales; family Erysipelotrichaceae; genus Bulleidia. Next base: position 9,849 of record CACXCB010000153.1, read on the forward strand.
TGGCAATTATCGCTTACAAACAGCCGATCACAAGAGTCGAAATTGAAGAGATCCGCGGTGTCGGTGCGGATGTCATGTTAAGAAAACTGGAAGCCAGAGGCCTGATCCGGGAAGATGGCAGAAGCGATGCACCGGGAAGACCGATCCTGTATTCCGTTACGGAGGAATTCATGGATGCATTTCATCTTCTGAGTCTGGATGAGCTTCCTGAACTTCCGCAATTTGATGACAATGAGGAAGAGAATAATGACCTGTTCGTTCAATAAAGCTTTCGTTGTAACATGCCTTCTGCTTTGTGGATGCGCATCGAAGCAGGAGGAAAAGGAAACAGCTGTTTCCGTCAACCAGCAGGCAGAATATGCCTGCAAGGTCATTGATTCCTATGATTATCATGAGGCGGTTCCTGAGGACCGCAAAGCGGACAGTGAATATCTTTCCGACAGTTTTTTCGGCGGAGATTCGCGCATGGGGGCGCTTGTTCTTAATGGAGAGCTGAAAGACAGCGGTGCAGAGATATACTATGTGACTTCATTGAATATTTTCCGCATCGATTCCATGCAGGTGGATAATGTCGAAGAGGAGAAGACGTTATACGATTTGCTGATGGAAACAGATAAGCATCATATCTATCTGCTGCTTGGCATCAATGAAATCCGTTATAACTCATTTGATTCGCTGATTGAACATTACCAGTGGATTATTGATGAAATTAAAAATGCTCATCCGGATGTGCATATTTACATCATGCTGGATTATCATCCGCGGTCTGTTTCCGGATTGACATTGGAAGAGTTAAACGCTAAAGTGGATGATGTCAATTCACAGATGATAGATCTGGCTGTCAGGAATAAGTGCTATTACCTGGATATTGATGAAGCCTTGTGTGATGAAGATGGTATTGTCAGAGAAGAGTATGTATTTGATGGCCTGCATCTGAACGCAAGCGGTGAGGCGGCTTTGGAGGAATATCTCTTAAGCCACAAAGTGTCGGAGGAAGATTATGTTAAGAAAATTTGTGAGTAGTTTGCTGGTGATATGTATGCTGGCAGGATGCGGCGGATCCGAAAAGGATACTGCTGCAACCGAAAAAAGCACACAGAGTGCAGCGGATGTTGCTGCAGATATTGTAGAAGATCTGAATCTTAAGGATTCCATGGAGGAAGTCAAGAGCAGAGTAGTCAAAGGCATGTTTTTCCAGGGTGAGGATGTAACGGAAAATGCCTGTGTATATTTTTCAAGCACAAGCGGCAATTCGGATACGGTAGGTGTATTCATCAGTGAAGATACAGCCGCTGTTACAGACTATCTGCATGAGTATCTGGAAGAGCAGAAAGCACAAACACAGACCTACTATCCTGAAGAGGTGTTTAAAATATCTAATGCGATTGTGGATGAAAACGGATCAATGGTGATTCTTGTCATCTGCAACAACATTGAAGAGGCTAAGACAAAAGTAAACGAAGTATTGGGTAAATAAAAAAGGAGAAAATCATGATTGAAAGGTATGCAAGAAAGCAGATGACAGACATCTGGACTGAAGAGGCAAAGTTCCAGGCATGGCTTGAAGTGGAAATCTTAATCGATGAGGCATGGGCAAAACTCGGTGAGATTCCGATGGAAGATGTTGACAAGATCAGAGCGAATGCGAAATTCTCTGTTGATCGGATTTTGGAAATTGAAAAGGAAACAAGACATGATGTCGTTGCTTTTACAAGATGCGTATCGGAAAGTCTCGGCGAAGAGAAGAAGTGGGTACATTACGGTGTTACCAGCACGGATATTGTAGATACCGCTAATGGTTTACGCTTTAAGAAGGCAAATGAAATCCTTCGTCAGGATATCGTAGAATTCATGGACATTCTGAAGGAAAAGGCACTTGCATATCAGGATACAATCATGATGGGCAGAACCCATGGCGTACATGCCGAAATCACAACCTTCGGCATGAAATTCGCCTTGTGGTATGAAGAGATGAAGAGAAATCTTGAAAGATTTGATCTTGCCGCAAAAGATGTAGAGGCAGGAAAGATCTCCGGTGCCGTCGGAACTTTTGCAAACATTCCGCCGTTCGTACAGGATTATGTATGTGAAAAGCTGGGCATCCAGTCTGCCAACATCTCCACCCAGGTTCTGCAGAGAGACAGGCATGCGCATTACTTTGCAACACTTGCCCTGATCGGTTCTTCTATCGAACAGATGGCAACCGAAATCAGACACCTGCAGAGAACGGAAGTCAGGGAAGCTGAAGAGCATTTCAACAAAGGGCAGAAAGGTTCCAGTGCAATGCCGCATAAGCGCAATCCGATCGGTTCTGAGAACATCTGCGGTTGTGCTAGAGTCCTGAAAGGATATATGATGACAGCCTATGATGATGTTGCATTATGGCATGAAAGGGATATTTCCCATTCCAGCGTTGAAAGAATTATTGCACCGGATGCAACAGAGCTGCTTGATTACATGTTGAACAGATTCGGCAGAATCTTAAAGAACCTGACAGTTTATCCGGAAAATATGAAAAAGAACATCTGGCTGACAAATGGTGTCATCTTCTCGCAAAGGTTCATGCTGAAGCTGATTGAAAAAGGATGGACAAGAGAAAAGGCATATGATACAGTTCAGCCACAGGCAATCAAAGCCTGGGAAGAAAATCTCAACTTCAGGGATTTGATGGAAGCGGTACCGGAAGTCACGGAAACACTGACACCGGAAGAGATTGAAGATTGCTTTGACCCGTACTATCATGTCAAGAATGTCAAAGAGATTTACAAGAGAGTAGGCTTACTCTAAAAGAGAAATAAAGGAACGTGATAAGATGAAGCTGTAATTCATTTCAGGAGAAAAAAGAAATACGTCCATGGTCATACAGAATGATCATTTTCTTCCTGCATATGAATTACATGACTCTCTAAACAAAGTCTTGTTTTTCTGCATGCAGGAAAGCAGGATTTTTATTTTTTGAGGTGAATGATGTTTCAGATTAAGAATGTAACAATTGAAAATATACAGGATAACCGCATTCTGTTGAAGGATTTTTCCCTTGTCCTGAATGAAGGGGACAAGGCTGCAGTGATCGGCGAAGAAGGTAACGGAAAGTCGACATTGCTTAAATGGATTCATGATGAGTCTCTTGTTTCTTCCTATGCCGAGGTGTCAGGTGAAAAACTGACACGAAACAAAACAACAGGATATCTGCCACAACAGCTTCCGATACAGGAAAGGAATAAAACAGTATATACTTTTTTGAATGAAAATGATCTTCTGCTTGAAACTGGATGGGAAATCGTAAATGAGACAGCAATGCAGATGTTTCTTCATACGGATCTGATTTACAGTGAGCAGAGGATGGATGAATTATCAGGAGGGGAAAAGGTTAAGGTGCAGCTTTTTAGAATCCGTCTGGAGAATCCGGATGTGTTGTTGCTGGATGAGCCCGGGAATGATCTGGATATTGAGACATTGGAGTGGCTTGAACAGATGATCCTGCATACGCAGAAACCAGTACTGTTTATCTCGCATGATGAAGCTATGCTCGAAAAGACTGCCAACAGGATCATCCATATCGAACAGCTGAAAAAGAAACAGGAATGCCGGCACACAATTGCCAATGTGAATTATCAGACATATGTTAGGCAAAGAAACCTTTCCTTTGCAAAGCAGGCACAGCAGGCTGCCGGTGATAAAAGGGAAGATGAAAAGCGGATGGAAAGGTATCGTCGGATTGAGCAGAGGGTCAATCATGAACTGCATCATATTTCCAGGCAGGATCCCCATGGCGGACAGTTGCTGAAAAAGAAAATGAAGGCGGTCAAATCCATGGGAAAACGGTTCGAGAGGCAAAGGGAAAATATGACCATGATGCCTGAAAAAGAGGAATCGATTCTGTTCTTTTTCGAGAATACATATCTGCCTGAGGACAAGATCATTCTAAATTTGCAAATGTCCCCGTTTATGATTGCAGATAAAAAACTATGTGATATGGTTAATCTGCAGGTGTTCGGACAGGATAAGATCTGTATTATCGGCAAAAACGGATCGGGAAAGACAACACTCATGAAAGAGATCTATCATTCTTTGAAGGACAGGGAGGATATCCATATCGGCTATATGCCGCAGAATTATCGGGATCTCATGGATATGGAAATGACACCGGTGGAATATCTTTCGGATGGCACAAAAGAGATGACGACAAAGGTCATGACGTATCTAGGCGCGATGAAATATACTTCTGATGAAATGCTTCACCGAATGGAGGATTTGTCGAGCGGACAACAGGCAAAACTCTTCTTTTTGAAGATGAACCTGGAAAGTTGCGATGTATTGCTGCTGGATGAGCCGACAAGAAACTTCTCCAGCCTGTCTTCTCCTGTCATTCGCCATGTGCTGAAGGAATTTCATGGCTGCATTATCTCAGTCTCCCATGACCGTAAATATATTGAAGAGGTTGCCGAGACGGTATATGTTTTATCAGAAACAGGTTTTGTAAAGAAATAATGCTCCCTTAGAAGGAGCTTTTAAAAAAGAAGATCACCATTGATCATGGTCATCTTCTTCATGTGCATACATTCTTGATTCGTAGGAATCGTTTTTCAACATACTGTGATCTGCTGCGGTGAGCGTTCTGTTGCTGAGGCGAAGGGACTGCAGTACTTCTTTGATTTTATGAGGATCGACGGCATAGTATGTACCATCATCTTCATATTCGCTTTTGGCAGTCATATGAATCTGCATGCATCCTGTTTCACGCAGAATCTTTTTTGCATTTTTCTTTGTGACGCCGCCACCCGGCAACAGTTCAATCCGATCACCATATGTTTTCTGCAAATCACGGATCAATGCGATGCCGTCTTCCGTGGAAGGTTTCTGCCCGCTGGTTAAAATGCGGTCAACATTGCATTGTATCAGTGTCTGTATCGATGATACAGGATCTTCGGTGTTATCAAATGCTTTGTGGAAAACCGCTTCCTTTCCATAGGAATGGATCAGTTCCACCATCTTTTGTGTGAAGGCCTCATCAATCGCATGGTCTTTGTTCAATGCACCGAAGACGATGCCGTCGGCATGATTTTCAAGAAATGATTTGGCATCATTGTACATTGTTTCCTTTTCGTATGCATTGTAGATAAAACCAGCACCTCTTGGCCTGACCATGCAGATGATCTTTTTATCACTTTCTTTCCTTGCAGAAAGAAAGGTATGCATGGAAGGGGTTAATCCCCCGAGCTCCAGTGCGCAATTGAGCTCAATGCGGTCCACCTCTGCAATAGATGATGCATGGATGACATCCGTCAAAGAGCCACAGCAGATTTCAACAGTGATGCCTTCGATCATATCAGATCCTTCAGAATGATATTGGCATTTCTTTCCGGTCCGGTCGATACAAGGGCGATATCCGTCTTGCAGTAATCTTCAATGAAACGGATGTATTTCTGACAGTTTTCAGGAAGTTTGTCAAATTCCGTGATATTCGTAATATCCTCTGTCCAGCCATCAAATTCCTTATATACCGGTTTGGCGGCAGCATAATCCTTTAAAGATGCCGGTACGGTTTCGTAATATTTACCGTTAATATCATATCCGATGCAGACAGGCAGTTTTTCATATCCGGTCAGGATATCAATCTTTGTTAAGGCAATATCCGTTAAGCCGTTGATCTTGCATGCCTGTTTGACAACAGGCAGATCCAGCCAGCCGCATCTTCTCGGCCTGCCGGTTGTTGCACCATACTCGCCACCCGTTTCACGCAGGCTTTCACCGAATTCATTGAGCTGTTCCGTAACAAACGGGCCTTCGCCGACTCTTGTGGAATATGCTTTGACTACACCGATAATGCGTTTGAGATACTTAAAGGAAACGCCGACACCCTCGAGAACACCGGCAGTCGTCGGTGATGAAGAGGTGACATAAGGATATGTGCCATAGTTGATATCCAGCATATTTGCCTGGGCACCTTCAAACAGGACAACTTTATCTTCTTCTAAAGCCTGATTCACTTTGTCTGTTGCATCGATAATCATCGGCATAAGCTTTTCACGAATGGCTTTGAATGATTCAACCATCTCATTATAGTCAAACGGTTTGCCGTTATAGATTTTAACGATTTCCTCATTCTTTATGTCAAGAACAGTCTGCAGCTTGTCACAGAATACATCCCAGTCTCTTAAATCACAGACTCTGATGCCGATTCTTGTATACTTGTCGGCATAACATGGACCGATACCGTTTTTGGTTGTGCCGATCTTTTTGTTGCCGGCTCTTTGTTCCTGCAATTCATCCAGATATACGTGATACGGCATCAGCAGATGCGCACGGTCCGAAATACGGACATGGTTACAGGTACATCCTTCGTTTTCCAGAGTTTCCATCTCCTTCAAAAGAACAAACGGATTGATGACAACACCCGGACCGATGATGCATAGAGCATCCTGATTTAAAATACCGGAGGGAAGAAGATGCAGAATGGTCTTCTTTCCATTGACCACGACTGTATGGCCGGCATTGTTTCCTCCTTGGAATCTGACGACCATGTTTACTTTTGATCCTAAAAGATCAACGACTTTTCCTTTTCCTTCGTCTCCCCATTGACTTCCTACAACGACATAACCTGCCATATTTTTTCCTCGCTTTCAACTGATATATCATAACATATTCATTTAATTATGTTTAAGAAATCTATGATTTGGTGTAAAATTAATAGCCGAGGTGAGAAATATGAGTGAGAATAAAAATGCTGAAAATTGTAATCATGCATGTGAGGGATGCAGTGTAGAAGGATGTGCTTCCCGCAAAGGCCCGCAGAGCTTTCGGATTGAACCCCATCCGTTATCCCGCATTAAAAAGACTATCGGTATTGTTTCCGGTAAAGGCGGTGTTGGTAAATCTTTTATTACATCTCTTCTGGCATCTGAAATGCAGAGAAGGGGAAACCGTTCCGCTGTACTCGATGGTGATATTACAGGGCCCAGCCAGGCCAAGGCTTTCGGCATCACAGATAAGGCAAGAGGCAATGGGGAATTGCTTTTCCCTGCAGTAACGAAAAATGGCATTCAGGTCATTTCTACAAATATGCTTCTGGAAAGTGATGATCAGCCGGTTATTTGGAGAGGACCGATGGTCGCAAACATTCTGAAACAGTTTTACCAGGAAGTTTACTGGGAAGATGTAGACTACATGTTTGTGGATATGCCTCCGGGAACAAGCGATGTTCCGCTTACATTATTCCAGTCTATTCCGCTGGATGGCATTCTGATTGTCACCAGCCCGCAAGAGCTTGTTTCCATGGTTGTGGAAAAAGCCATCAACATGGCGGAAATGATGAATATCAAGGTTCTCGGACTGATCGAAAATATGTCTTATGTCGAATGTCCGCATTGCGGCGAGAAGATCTATGTCTTCGGTGAATCGCATATCGATGATGTTGCGGAAAAATACGGTTTGCCGATTCTTGCAAAAGTTCCGCTGGATGCAAGGATTTCTGCCGCAAGCGATGCCGGAACCATTGAGAATTTGGAAATTGAGCAGTTGAAAGATGCTGCGGATTTTATTGAAAAAAACGTCTGATTCACACAGCCTTCACAATAGACTGATACAATAGCTGCAGTAAAGGAGAGGAAGATGACAAGGGTATTAATCGTAGATGATGAAGAAAAAATCCGTGAGATGATATGCAAGTATGCAAAGCATGAAGGTTTTGAGACCGACGAAGCATCGGATGGCATGATTGCCGTAGAGAAATGTGAAACAAATACATATGATCTGGTTGTTATGGATGTCATGATGCCGAATCTTGACGGTTTCTCAGCTGTTAAGGAAATTAAAAAGTTCAAGCCGAACATGCCGTTTATCATGTTGTCAGCTCTTGGCGAAGAGTATGACAGGGTGCATGGATTTGATATCGGTGTAGATGATTACGTTGTCAAGCCGTTTTCCTCCAAGGAACTGATGATGCGCATTCATGCGATACTGAAGCGTGTCAATCCGTATTCTGCAAGCCAGGATCAGCTGGTTGTGGACCAGATGGTAATTGATTATTCTGCAAGAACAGTTTCGATCGAAGGAAACCGTATTCAGCTTTCACCAAAGGAATATGATCTGTTGACATATCTTGCTAAAAATGCCGGTATTGCTTTGACTAGAGAACAGCTGCTGCAGAATGTATGGGGTTATGATTTCTTCGGAGATGACCGCACACTGGATACGCATATCAAGCTGCTGAGAAAAAATCTCGGGGAGTATTCCAAATATATCGTAACACTGAGAGGAGTTGGATACCGCTTTGAAAAAACAAATTAGCCTGAAATGGAAAATCGGAAGGTATCTTCTCGCTTTCGGGGTATTTATCATTGCAGTCATGTTTATTTTCCAGATCGGCCTGCTTGAACCGATGTATGAGCAGTCGAAGATCAATACGGTAAAGCTGGTTTCCGATGCAATTGTCAATGCCTTGGATGACGATATGGATGAGGATGACTTGGAAGATCTTGTTTTTGAAAATCAGGTAAAGAATGATACATGCATACGGTATTTCCGCACAGAAGAGGGACATACCAGTGACAGTTACGACATGCATTACATGAATGGATGTCTTCTGTACCGCATGCGTCCGGAAGAAATCAATGAGAACATTGCCAATGCCTATGCAAGCCAGGATAAAACATATCTCGGCATCAGCGATGAGGATCTCGGCATACCGATATCGGAAAAGAACTTCCGCAACATAATCTATACAAGAATCCTGCAGGATGATGATGAAACAAGCATCGTCATGGTATATACAGGGATTTCTTCGGTAGGTGCAGCCTTGCAGACTTTGCGGAAACAAATGCTTTACATCGGCATCATTCTGATTTTCGGTGTCATTCTTCTGACATTGCTGTTATATAAACAGATTGCAAAGCCGCTGTTATCGATTAACGAGAAGGCCAAATCCCTTCCGGAAGGAAAGTATGATCCTGATCCGCAAACCAACCGGTACAGGGAAGCACAGGAGCTCAATGAAACACTGGTCAAAGCAGCAGGAGACATACAGAAAGCAGATAAGGCAAAACGTGACCTGATCGCCAATGTCTCCCATGATCTTCGTACACCGCTAACCATGATATCAGGGTATGGGGAAATGATGATCGACCTTCCTGAAGAAAAGACAGATGAGAATATCCAGGTTATCATCGATGAGTCAAAACGTCTGACTAATCTGGTAAACGATCTTTTGGATCTCTCCAAAATGCAGGAAAATAAGATTGTTTTGAACGAAGAGGACTTTGATCTGACCGAACTGATCAGAAATCAGTTGCGGAAATACGATGTATATCAGTATCGTGACGGCTTTGTGATTGAGGAGAATCTGCCTGAAGCTGTTACGGTTCATGCAGATCGAAAGAGAATCGAGCAGGTGATCAATAACTTCATCACCAATGCGATCAATTATTCTCTGGATGACAAGCATATCATCGTTGCCGAAAATATCCGCGATGATTCTGTAAAAGTCAGTATTCAGGATTTCGGTCAGGGTATCGCAAAAGAGAATATAAACGATATCTGGGATCGTTACTATAAGGTGGATAAAACCCATGTCAGGGCTTCCAGCGGCAGCGGTATCGGACTGGCAATTGTCAAAGAGATTCTTGATCTCCACCATGCCAAATACGGTGTCGAAAGCCAGCCGGGCAAAGGAAGTACATTCTGGTTCAGTCTTCCGATAAAAAAATAACGGATGCATTTGCATCCGTTTTTCTTTATAATGTATAAAAAGGGAAGAAAGCATATGAAAAAACAAGTTTTAGCAATCGCACTGACTATTTTTCTTGCGGGATGTTCCGGTTCCTCAACGACTGCTGTGACATCTTCTGCAAGCTCTGAAAAGGAAGAAGAACAGACCGTCAATAATGATGGCATGAAGACACTGTCCTTTAATCTTCCTTCTTTAAAAGGCGGCCTGTCTTCGCTTGAATTACAGGAGACAAAAGAACTGTCCGACGAAGAAAAAGCCGAGGCTGACAAGGCTATGCGCGCATATTCACCGACATCCGGCACACCGCTTGTGAATAACGCAAAGAGCTTCTATTACTACGATAATATCGATGAAGAGGAAAAGAAGATCTATGATGCAATGCTTTTAGTTGCAGAAGATCCGACCGATCCGAATAACATTGTCGTATACTCTACGGAGATGGATCCCTCTACCGATGAGTTCGCTGAAAAATTATATGTTGCCTACTATGCAATGCAGTATGATCATCCGGAACTGTTCTGGATGTATAACGAGATCAGTGCTGAAATGATGTTCGGTGTTTCGAGATTCGACAGTGCTGCCAGCAAGTATCATGATATCTATTTCTATTTTAATGAGCCGTATGAAACATTCAATGAGGATGTGGAAACTTTCAATAATGCTGCAGATGCATTCCTTGCCGATATCGATCTGAATGGTACGGAAGCAGAAATCGCTAAGAGCATTCATGACAAGCTGATTGAAACTGTCACATATGATACGGCCGTAATGGATGGCAATATTCGTGCAGATCTCGCGCATACCGCTTATGGCGCACTTGTGGCCAACAGCAGAGGGGACGCAAATACTGCCGTATGTGACGGATATTCCCTGGCTTATGAATATTTGTGCCAGCAGGCAGGTCTTGAAGTCACAGTTGTTCTTGGCGATGCCGGTGCAAGCACTTCCGACATGGGAGGACATGCTTGGTCTATGGTCAAGGTTGACGGTCAATGGTATGAAGTAGACTCCACATGGGATGATATGGGCACACTGGAAGACCTGCTTGAAGACTATCAGACAGAAGATATTTACCCATACTATAAAGAAGCACTGGAAGATGAAACATACCGTTCCTCGATTGAACATTATCTTTTTGAAGTGCCTACGGATACAATGGACTATTTTGAGCCTACCGATGAATACTTCTATTACAGCAAGGATGGAATGTACAGGTATTCCCTGGTTGATGAAGGCGTACATGTCCGTGCATCGGAAAACGACTACTGGTATCCGATCAGTGCATTAATCGAACTTTCACCTGTAGCACAGTAAAAACCAGATTTTCTGGTTTTTTTTGGAGGACATATGTATAAAAAAGGATTAATGATAGGATTATGCATCTTTCTTTGTGCCTGTTCTTCAACAGAAGTTTCACAGAACAGTGCATCAGAAGAAACAATTGCAGACATTTCAACTCTCAAACCGCATTTAAGCATCATCGGTGAAGAAGTGCAGGATTATTCCCGTTCCATGCAAAACAAAATACAGGCTCACGATGCTTCCGAATCAAAACTGAAAATTGTCAAATCCATGCCGATCAGCGAAAAGGACTATACGGTCATGATCTACATGGTGGGTTCGAATTTGGAGAGCAGGAACGGTGCTGCTACAAACGATCTGCGCGAAATTGAGGAAACAGATGTCGATTATAACAAAAACAACGTGCTTGTCTATGCCGGCGGAAGCAGAAGGTGGAACAGCAATATTTCCAACATGTATAACAGCGTGCTGGACATGAGTGAAGCGGAAGAAGGAAGGCTTCTTGCCCAGACGGAGACGACTGCGGACATGGGATCTGCCAATACGCTTGCCTCCTTTATCAATTACTGTACGGAAAACTATCCCGCAAAGCATTATGGGCTGATCTGCTGGAACCATGGCGGAGGTCCTGTTTGGGGTTATGGCTATGATGAGCTGTTTGACAATGACAGTCTTCTTCTGCAGGAGATGAAAGAGGCTATGGATCAGACTGTATTTGGAAAAGAGCAGAAACTTGATTTTGTCGGATTTGATGCCTGTCTGATGTCCACTTTTGAAATCGCCAATGTCTGGAGCAATTATGCGGAATACATGATCGGCTCTCAGGAGACAGAAGCCGGTGCAGGCTGGGATTATCATTTTCTGCATGTACTGAATGAGACTGATGACCCCAAAGAGATAGCGGCCCGGATTGTCGATACTTTCGGGAAATATTACGAAGACAACCAGACAGAATTCTCTCATCCCGATGCAACATTGGCTGCTTTGGATCTTTCCTGTGTCGAGGAAACCGGAAAAGCAATGGATGAACTTTTTGCGGGCATGCAGAATGCCGTTGAAAACGGAGAATATGCTGAAATCAACCGTAAAAGGGCAGATGCGAAAGGCTTTGGCTTAAACGGTATCAAAGATCTCAGCGAGTCCTATGATCTCATTGATATAGATGATTTCTGTGAGAAAATGAAAGACATTCTTCCCGATGAAACCGCAAATGTGCAAAAAGCGATCCGATCCCTTGTTGCTGCATCTTCTTCCAATGTAGATCATGCCGGCGGAATATCATTGTATTTTCCGGGGGATAATCAAGAGCTGTACAGCGAGTCTCAGATGGTTGAACATGAAATATCCGAACAGCATGAAGCTTTTATTGATGCATATGCCGATTCCTGGAACAAGAGCGGTGAAGTGGACTGGCACTTAGGCAAGGGCGAATACGAAGGGGATGAAATCATTCTGAGGCTGGATGCTTCCCAGTATGCTGCAACATCACAAGCGTATTACACCATCCTTCGTTATAATATCTTTTCCGGTTACAGCTATGCGATGTGCAATGTGCAGGCTGAAATCGATGAAGAAGGCAGAATCCATGTACCGCAGGATCCGGACATGATCTATGCCATAACCGATCTTTCGGAAGCGGAGATGCCATGGGCATTCAAGCAGACACAGGCATCAGAAAACGGTGGTACTTATACGACAATCAATGCATTATTGTCAACCGGACATGAATTTACGGATTTTGATCCGGATACGGATAAAAATGTCACCATCACAGTGCAGATGGATAATGACAGTGAAGACACGATGATCAAGGATGTCGTCTCACAGGAAAATGCTGCCGGTTTAAGCGGTAAAGGATCGATTGACGTCAGCCATTTCAGGACGATTATCGATGGGGCATTCGGCAGTTATGAGCCTTCACGAAATGAAGATGGAACGATGAAGCCGTTTTATGAGTGGCATTCCGGCGGATATCTGTATCGTCCTTTAGGTCTTGAATCGAGCTTCCGTTTTAAGAAAAAGAAAGCCACGGAATTTGATCATGATTTTGTCTGTCAGATTCTGGTCAAAGATGTTAACGGCGAAATGCATGCTGCTGAACTTGTCAATCTTCCCAAAAAGGATGAGACTGCACAGGTACAAACAAATACCGCACAGGGCAAAATGACATTTCAGATCTTTGATGATTATGCAAGCCTTGCCGGCTACGAAGGAACAGATGAAGTTTTAACAATTCCGGAAGAGGTGAATGGATTACCTGTAAAGGAAATCGGCAGCAATGCTTTCGATGATGCAGATACATTGATTGAGATCAATGTGCCGTCATCTGTCGAAACCATATGTTCACTGTCCATTGATTCCTTGGATTTGCTTGAGAGAATTAATATCTCTGAGGGACTGACGGAAATACAGAGTGATGCAATTAACAACTGTCCTGCTTTGCAGGAGATCAATCTGCCGTCTACCTTAAAAGTGTTAGGCAGAGAAGCTGTCAGCTATACCGGCTTAGAAAGAATTGTTTTGCCGGGATCCCTTGAAAAGATCGGCGATGTTCCTTTCGGGGAAAATAATTATCTGAAAGAGATTGTTCTGGAAGACAATCCATATTATAAGACTGTGGATGGCGTACTTTTTACCAAAGACGGAAGCAGGCTGATTCAGTATCCTGTCTTGCATGGGGAAACCTATGAAATACCTGAAGGAACAAAGAGTATCGGCTATGGTGCCTTTGCCGGTGCATCTCTTACACATGTGACTTTTCCTGAATCCGTGGAAACCATCGAAAACTGCGCTTTCTTTGGCTGTGCATCGCTACAGGGGGTAATCCTGCCGGAAAGCCTGCAAATGGTTGGTGAAAGAGCATTTGGGAAATATACATTTTCTTCATCCTCAAATACAGAAGGGGCTAAGGAGGAGCTGCACATTGGTAAGAATGTATCCTATATTGGGGCCAAAGCATTCAATGGCTTATGGGTGAATGGATTCAATGTTGATGAAGAGAATCCTGTATACGCAAATAACGGGATCTTCCTGACCAACCGGGCAAAAGATACGATTCTTGAAGCACCATTTGGTGCAGAGCGGATTATCGTTGTGCCGGAAGGTATCACAACACTGACGAAGGATATTTTTGAAGATCTTGGCTCGAATCATGATTTCATTTTCCCGGACAGTGCTTTCAGGTTTGCTGATCGTATTTTTGATTGCAGCTATGAGACGGATGATACAGGGAAAACGGTTTACAGGTATAATGTGATGTTGCATTGTTCCGAAGGTTCTGCATGTGAAGAATATGCACAGAAATACGATATCCGATATGATTATGAAACAGATCCGGATCATCTTGTCTTTGAAGAGAAGGAAGAAAACGGCTTGGTTTTCCGAATGTATTATGATCATGCGGAGATTGTGGGATGTGAGAGTGATGAAGAAATTTTAGAAATTCCTGCGACTGTGGATGATCTGCCTGTAACTGTAATAGATGATTATTCCACGGATATCTTTGATGATCCGTATTCTTCAACCTGCAGAAGGCTTGTCATTCCTGCAACAATCGAAAAAATCAATGTCGAAGTATTAAATGATTTTTACTATCTTGAAGAGCTGGAAGTTGATGAAGCCTCCGAAAAGTATTCGGTAAAGGATAATGTCCTGTTTACCAAGGATGGTGAAACATTGCTGTTCTATCCATATCACAAGTTGGATGAAAGTTATACAATCCCCGAAGGTACAAAGATTGTCGGAAAGAGTGCATTCGGTTCGAATTTCTATCTGCAGGTGATTATCTTCCCGTCATCGTTAAGAACACTTGAGGAAGATGCGATGGATAATCTGTTCAGTCTGACTGAAGTGAATATGAATGAAGGCCTTGAATATATTGGGAACCATGCTTTCGGTACAACGAATTTCATAATTCGCTTGCCAAAGAGTATTAAGCACATCGGTCAAACAGCATTCTATTTGAATTGTGACCAGCCTGAGCTCGAGATTTATGATACGATAGAATTTTTCGGACAGTCTGCTTTTTCTGCTTCGGATGAAGAACAGTTTCTGTTTGGCTCCGATACGATTCATATCGGACCGAAGACAGAGATCAACAGGCTCGCATTTGACGGTTTGTTATATAAGTCATTTGATGTAGATCCTGATAATGAGATTTATTCGACAAACGGAGAATTGTTGCTGGATAAGGCAGGAAGAAAAGTGATTCTGGCAGCTTCGGGATTAGAGGGAAGCGTCTATATTCCCGAAGGCGTAGATACATTGGATTACAGCTGTTTCCATCACTGCAACAAGGTTACCGATATCTATCTTCCGGATTCCATCCTGGATGTTTCCGGTGCAATAAAAAAATACTATGATGAGGATCCGCATTACCACATCCGCTATCATTGCCATGCAGGCACGGATATAACCAAATATCTTGATTCTGAAGGCATTGAATGGATCGATGACATTAAATAAAAACGGCGATTGCCGTTTTTATTTGATTATGCCTGTTTTTCAAACATGTCCTTGCCTACACCGCAAAGGGGGCATGTCCAGTCCTCAGGAAGATCTTCGAAAGGTGTTCCCGGAGCAATTCCATTATCAGGATCACCTACTTCAGGGTCATATGTATAACCACATGCCATGCAAACATATTTATCCATCAGATAAACCTCCTTTGATTCTATTATACAGGCATATGGAAAGAAGAAAAGCTATATAATCCGTATTTTTTTTCTACTTCGGAAATGTTTTCGATAAAAACTCTTTTCTTTTTTTCAAAGTGTGATAATATATTAAGGCATTGCGGGAATACCCAAGCGGTTGAAGGGGCAGGCTTGGAAAGCTTGTAGGTCTGTAACAGGGCGCCAGGGTTCAAATCCCTGTTCCCGCGCCATATCGAAAAGGTACATATATATGTATCTTTTTTTTTGTTTTAAGTATCTGTGACCACTTTTTGATCACATTTCTGTTTTAATTGTATCTCTGACTAACATTCGTGCATTGTTTTATGATATTATGGAGAAAAGAAAGTCTTCTGTATAATTTTGAAATACTTTGATAAACCCGGAGGTAAGATCATGCTTGAAAAGATAATTGACCGGTCGGAAATGATCCGCTGCGCATTATGTATGGATGCGCCATGTACAAAAGCCTGCAGCATCATGGATCCGGCTGGTGCTCTTCGCAGTATCTGGTTTAATAATGAAAAAGTTGCAGCCGCCATGATGAAGGAGAATGGATTGTGTGCGCAATGTGATGCGAGATGTGAAAAGGCATGCGTTCGTGCAGGAGAAGTGCATATCCGCAATCTGATGCTGAAACTAGAAAATGAAGTTAAGCCTAATCTGGAAATACAGGCAGAAGATAACGAAGATGCATTGAGAACGGATCTTTGCGGAATTCCGCTTGAGAATCCTTTTCTTCTTTCTTCATCGGTTGTTGCAAGCAGCTACGATATGTGTGCCAGAGCATTTGAAGCAGGCTGGGCAGGAGCAGCTTTTAAAACCATCTGCACCCTGGATATCCACGAAGCCTCACCGAGATTTTCCGCCATTACCGGAGATAACGGAACCATCATCGGTTTTAAAAACATCGAACAGCTTTCCGATCACAGTGTGAAAGAGAACATGGAAATATTCAGGAAACTGAAGAAAAACTATCCGCATAAATTTATCCTTGCTTCGATTATGGGGACTAATGAAGAGGAGTGGAAAACACTTTCTGCATTATGTCAGGAAAACGGTGCAGATGCGATTGAATTGAATTTCTCCTGTCCGAATATGATGGAAGAAGGATTAGGCTCGGATATCGGACAGATTCCCGAACTGGTTGAAAGGTTTACAGCTGCTGCCAAAAGCGGTGTAAGCATACCGGTACTGGCTAAACTGACACCGAAT
Organism: uncultured Erysipelotrichaceae bacterium; assembly: GCA_902766005.1. Lineage (GTDB taxonomy): Bacteria > Bacillota_I > Bacilli_A > Erysipelotrichales > Erysipelotrichaceae > Bulleidia. The sequence goes on from CACXCB010000153.1 coordinate 26,766, forward strand.
GTCGCCAATATGAGCGAAGCTGCGGAAGCGGCATACAGAGGCGGGGCGGATGGCATAGCGGCAATCAATACCATCAAAAGCATTATCGGTGTCAATCCGCATACATATGTATCTGCACCTGCAGTGCGCGGGATGTCCGCAGTAGGCGGTTACAGCGGCAACGCTGTCAAACCGATTGCCTTGCGCTTTATTGCCGAGATGGGACAGAATCCCATGCTGAAGAATATGCATATCAGCGGCATGGGCGGCATAGAGACTTGGCAGGATGCATTGGAGTTCATTCTGTTAGGTGCCGGAAGCGTACAAGTGACTACAGCAGTCATGCAATACGGATACCGCATCATTGATGATCTGAAATCCGGATTGCATTATTATCTGAAAGAAAAGGGATTCAACAGTATTCAGGAAGTTTGCGGACTCGGCCTGGATGCGATCAGCAGTACAACGGATGTACTGGAAAGAGATACGGTTGTGTATCCTTCTTTCCATAGGGATAAATGTATCGGATGCGGCAGATGCGCAATATCCTGTGCAGACGGGGGTCATCAGGCAATTGCATTGAATGAATCACGCAAACCTGTATTAGATGGCAGGAAGTGTGTCGGTTGTCATCTTTGTATTCTTGTATGTCCTGAGAAGGCTATTTCTTCCACGCGAAAGCGTGTCAGGAAAAATAATTAAATTGATAAATCCGGAAAATAAAGTATAATTTTTCAAGGTGATATGAGGGGTATTACATGGAAAAAGAATTAAAAGCATTAAAGATTTGGAGAATTGTCGCCATTGCGGCAATCTGTCTCTGTGTCATTCTCGGCGGCATGCTGATGAGAAGCGGTACAGGCGCATCTCAGGCAGAAGAAGCTTCTGCTGAGGTTGTAGATGGGGAAACGGCTTTGTCTTTATGGACACAGGATTCCGAGGCAAAACAGCAGATGATTTCCTATATGGAATCGATCACGGATGAAGACAGTGCCGATTTTATTCCGGTGGAAAACCGTATTGCGGTATTTGATCTGGACGGTACGTTGTTTTGTGAAACCGATCCGAACTATTTTGACTATACATTGCTTGTCCATCGTGTTCTGGAAGATCCGGATTATATAAATAAAGCGTCCGATTTTGAAAAAGAAACAGCACAAAAGATTGTTACATTGAATGAAACAGGGAAGGCAGCCGAAGGGCTGGAAGTTGACCATGGCAAAGCCATTGCGTCTTCGTTTGCAGGCATGACTGTAGAAGAGTTTAACGCTTATATTCAGGAATTCAAGAAACTGCCAATGCCTAGTTATGAAGGCATGACAAGAGGAGAAGGCTGGTATAAGCCAATGCTGGAAATCGTGAATTATCTGCAGGCCAATGACTTTCAGGTGTATGTGGTCAGCGGTACCGATCGCTTCATCGTTCGCGGCATTGTAGACAACTCACCGTTAAATGTTCCCAATTCACAAATTATCGGTTCCGACGAACAGCTTGTTGCGACAGATCAGGGAGATACCGATGGCTTGAACTATGTTTACGACGATGATGACAAAGTCGTTCTTTCAGGAGATTTTCTGATCAAGAACCTGAAGATGAACAAGGTAACCGTGATTATGCAGGAAATCGGCATTCAGCCTGTGCTATCTTTCGGCAACAGCACCGGTGATGCCAGCATGGCGGAATACGTCACCAGCAATAATCCTTATAAGAGCTTAGCGTTCATGCTTTGCTGTGATGATGTGGAAAGGGAAAACGGAAATGAATCCAAGGCACAGAAGATGTTTGATCTCTGTGAAGAGTTTGACTGGGTGCCGGTATCCATGAAAAATGACTGGACTACAATTTACGGTGAATCCGTTGTAAAGAAATGAGGTAAATATGAAGTACGAAATTAATGGACAGCCTTTTACGGTATTAACCCTTCAAATGGAACGTGGAGAATCCATCAAATGCCAGAGCGGTGCCATGGCATGGATGAGCCCGGGTATTCAGATGGAGACAAAGACAGGTGGCTTTGGAGGCATGTTCAAAAAGATGATTGTCGGCGAATCTTTGGCATTGAACCATTACAATGCACTGGCGGCAGGAGAGCTGACTCTTGCAAAACACAGCCCGGGTGACATTCTTGCCTTCAATATCGGAGAAATGCCGATCATTGCCCAGAAGACTTCCTTCTTGGCTTCTACGGAAAATGTCGAGATGGAAATCTATTTGCAGAAAAAAGGCATGGTAGGCTTCTTTGGCGGTGAGGGATTTCTGATGCAGAAATACACCGGCAATGGCTATGCATGGCTTGAAATCGACGGTGCATGCCAGGTAAGAACACTTGCTGCAGGTGAACAGCTGATCGTTGATACGGGGTATGTTGCAGCAATGGAAGCAACATGTAAAATGGATATTCAGCAGGTAAAAGGTTTAAGCAATATTGTTCTCGGCGGGGAAGGGCTGTTTAATACGGTTGTTACCGGACCGGGCAAAGTATGGCTGCAGACAATGCCTGTCTCAAATCTTGCCATGAGCCTGTATGCGCATATGCCGCATCCGACATCATCCAATTAATTCATGAAAGATGCCTTACCCAGGCATCTTTTTCTATAGGTGCAGTTGTGGTATACTTTTTGCGATATCAAAATGAAGGAGAACTTATGCCAACAGCAGCTTTAAATCAAAAATATCTGCTTTCCTATACAGATGATTTTTATGTTCTTGATGAAAATGAGCTGAAACAATTGAATATTCTCAATGATGCTCCGGGTGTTTGTCTCAGGGATGCACAAAGGCATATCATGATTACGGCTGCCTGGAAACAGATCGGCGGTTTTGCGGCAATGATGCTGAATGAGAAGGATTTGACCAAAAATGCCGAAGAAGCAATCCGCAAGGCAAATAAGCCGTATCAGTACCATTTTGACGGATTATGCCAGATGAATGCTGCAGGGAAGAAGGCGGATGGTTTTCGGTACGGCTATCATGTACAGGATACGGATATGACCGGTATCTGCTGCAACGTCAAGGACGGAAAGACGATCTATTATTTCTATCTGTATGTCAGAAAGGAAAATGAAGAGGAAGGCGTTCGGGTTTTCAGCGAAATACTGGAAACGATGAAGACCCTCTGACTTGTTTCAAAGAAAATTCATATTTTCCAAAGATAAAATCATGGATAATCAGAATAGATTGTTGTAGAATAAATGTTGCTTTATGGAAGAAGAGAACAAGAAGGAAAACTGGCTGACAGGAAACAAATATACAAAGTTCCAAAAGGGATGGATCATCGGACTTTTGGTTCTTTTGTGTTTTTCTGTCATTATGACGCTGATTCAGGGCATTCGCATCATGAATCGCAAAGATCAGCCCGAACAGGTTGTTGAAAAAACACCCGAGCCTGAAAAACTGGATGATCTGCAGGAAACGCCGGAAACCGTACTTGTCAAAGAACAGACGGAGACCGTTTTGCAGATGACAGAACCTGCCGGAAGGGAGTATCTTGATGAAACACTGTTTCTGGGAGATTCCAATACCGTTAGGTTTATGTATTTTGTAGACGAGGATGGCAAAACATATACATCTACACAGAATACAATTGCTGTTGTCGGTATGGGTGTGGGTGCCATGGACTCGCTTGAATGCATGCAGTTTTCCAGCGGTACATATACGATGGTTGGTGCTGTCAGACTGATGCAGCCAAGAAGAATTATCGTTACCATGGGAACAAACAACCTGCATGGCATCAGCACAAATACGAAGACTTTTATCGAAACATACACAGACAGGCTGAAAAAGATACAGAATGCTTATGCATATGCAGATATCATCGTCAATGCCATTCCGCCGGTAACAGAAAACTGTACCTATGAAAATGTGTATATTGAACAGATCAACGCCTATAACAGGGCTTTGATGAAGATGTGCGATGACAATCACTGGAAGTTTTTGAATTCCATTGAGGATCTGGTGAATGAAGACGGTTACGCTGTACCTTCCTATATGTCAGCCGATGGACTGCATCTGAGTGAAGACGGCATGCGCGTGCTGTTTAACTATATCAAAAACCATGCCTGGAATAACGAGGATAAGAGACCTAAACCGCTGAAAGATATTCCTGAGATTATCGGACCGCTCACAAATCTATACCAGAGAGATCCTTTGTCAAATGAGGAATATCAGCCTGAAGTCCTTGATCCTTCTCTGGAAGTAACGGTAACACCTGAGCCTGTCAAGGAAGAAACAGAAGAGAAAACCGAAGAAGAAGTTCAGGAAGAAGAAACCACAAAACAGGAAGCGCAAACACCTGCACCTGAAAAAGAAGCTGAAGCAGCTCCGGAAGTGACGGAAGAAACGCCTCAGGAAGAAGCACAGGTAACTGAAGAGACACCGGCCCAAACGCCTGAGGATACGTCATCCCAGGAGGAAGCACCTGCTGAAGAACAGAGCGAACCGGTTCAGGAGGAACCTGCTCCGGTTGAAGAAACAACAGATAACAGCGAACAGGAAGAAGGATAAATTCCTTCTTTTCTTGTCTTACAGAATGTATAATATTGCATGGAGATGTGAAGTGGGGGTAAATCAATATGTATGATGTAATTATCATAGGAGGCGGTATTACCGGCACAATGCTTGCGTATAAACTGGCCCGCTATGATTTAAAGGTTGCTTTACTGGAAAAAGAAAATGATATTGCAGACGGAGCAACGATGGCAAATTCTGCTATTGTCCATACCGGATATGATCCTGAAGAAGGTACGCTGAAAGGCATGCTGAATGTCAAGGGTGCCAACCAGTATGGCAAAATCTGCAAGGACCTTGATTGTGAGTATAAAGTGATCGGTGCCTATATTGCTGCATGCTCAGAAGCAGAGGAAAAGCATCTGGATGTATTAGCCGCACGTGCTGAAAAAAGAGATATTCCGTATCGGTATATGACGCGTGATGAAGCAATTGCATCTGAGCCGAATCTTTCCGACAGTGTGACGAAGGTGCTTTCCTTTCCGACAACTGCCGTCATTCATCCTTGGGAAGTGGCTGAAGCCTGCATGGAATGCGCCATCAACAATGGAACGGAACTATATCTGAATGCACCGGTTACCGGTATCGAAAAAACAGAAAACGGATACAAAGTGCTTGCAGGGGACAAGTCTTTTGAGACAAAATATGTCGTCAATGCAGCCGGTGTCCATGCTGCAGATATTTATGCATTGATTTCCGATCATACTCTTTTCCATACAGTGGCTAAAAGAGGGGAATACTATGTTCTGGAAGAAAACCTGAACTTTGTGGATCATATCATTTTTCCTGTTCCATCCGATAAGGGAAAAGGGGTTCTGGCAGTACCTACGGTGCATGGTAATGTGCTGATCGGGCCTGACAGCAGTGTGATTGCAGATCCTGATGATAACGGCAATTCTACACAAGGCCTTTCGTATGTCAGAGAGAATATTTTTAAAACAATGAAAAATGTTCCGCTGAACCGATCCATTCGCAATTTTGCCGGTGTAAGACCGTCGACGGATCAGAAGGATTTTATCATTGAGGAATCCCTGCCGTATTTCATCAATGCCGCAAGCATTGAATCACCGGGTCTTGCTTCTGCTCCTGCAATTGCCGATTACATCATTGAAATCATGCAGATGCATGGAATATTTACAGAAAAAACAGATTACAACCTGACCAGAAAGGCACCTGTCCGTTTGAAGAACCTGACAGATGAAGAGAAAAATGAACTGATTAAAAACAATCCTGCCTATGGAAAAATGATATGCAGGTGCGAACAGATCAGTGAAGGCGAAATCATCGACTGCATCCATAAACCATGCGGCGCAAGATCCATCAAGGGTGTTAAAAAGAGGCTCCGTCCGGGTATGGGAAGATGCCAGGGTGGCTTTTGTGAACCGCGTGTTCTTGAAATATTAGCAAGAGAACTGCATATTTCACCGTTGGAAGTGGTATTGGATTCACCGGAATCAAGAATCCTGGAAAGTGAGAATCGGGCATGAGACACGTAGATGCTGTCATTATCGGCGGGGGAAGTGCAGGATTGTCTGCTGCCGTCACATTAAAAAAAGAAGGAATTGATGATGTGCTTGTTCTGGAAAAAGACGGGGAACCGGGCGGAATCCTGGAACAGTGCATTCATAACGGATTTGGTTTGCAGACTTTCAAGGAACAGCTTTCCGGACCTGCTTATGCCGAACGTTATATCAACATGGCAAAAGAGCAGAATGTCAAGATCCTTTGCAATGCCATGGTAACCCGTCTGCATCCGGATAAAACACTTGAATATGTGCATCCGGAAGAGGGTGTTGTGCAGTTACAAGCTGATGTGATTATTTTAGCCGTAGGCTGTTACGAAAGACCAAGAGGTGCAATCAATATCATGGGAACCCGTCCTGCAGGCATTTATACTGCAGGTCAGGCACAGAGATATTTGAATATCGATGGATATCTGGTAGGAAAGAAGGTGTTTATCCTCGGTTCTGGCGATATCGGCCTGATCATGGCCAGAAGAATGACGCTTGAAGGGGCAAAGGTATACGGTGTAGCCGAAATTATGCCGTATTCCAATGGCTTGCCAAGAAATATCAAGCAATGTCTCGAGGATTTTGATATTCCTCTCTTCTTAAGCCATACCGTGACAAAGGCGTATGGTAAAGACCGTCTTGAGAAGATAGAGGTCATGAAAGTGGATGATCACAGAAACCCGATACCGGGAAGCGAGATATACTTTGATGTGGATACATTATTGTTATCGGTAGGCTTGATTCCGGAAAATCATCTTGGTGATGAAGCAGGCATTCTGATGGATCCTGTCACAAAAGGACCTATTGTTGATGATGCATATATGACAAGCATCGATGGCATATTCGCCTGCGGTAACGGTTTGCATGTACATGATCTGGTGGATTTTGTTTCCCTGCAGGCAGAAAGAGCTGCCAAGGGAGCTGCAGGATATCTGAAGGATCATAAAGACAGAGGTGTAAAACTGCGTGTCAATAACGGCAATCTTGTCAGTTATTGTGTTCCTTCTTTCGTGCATCCTGCAGATGCAAGAGATCATGTTGAGATTTTCTTCCGTGTCAGAAAGCCGATGGACAAGGCAACGCTTTACATTAAAGACGGGGATACTGTCTTAAAGACATTTAAGAAAGTGAAACTTATGCCGAGCGAAATGGAAAGAGCAATGCTCACAAAGCAGATGATTGCCGGCCTCAAAGAAGGGGTTGTTATTGAAATACAGGAGGAGGAAGCATGATCAAGGAACTGATTTGTGTCAACTGTCCGATGGGATGCAGACTGCATGTGGAGATGGAAGGCAAACAGATCCTTTCCATTACCGGTAACAGCTGTCCTAGGGGAAAGGCATATGCCGAACAGGAATGCATTCGTCCGGAAAGAATCCTGACCACTACTGTCAGAATTCTGAACGGTACGCATCGTGTCCTTCCGGTGATTACCGATAAAGCCATTCCTCTTGATCAGATGATGGAGGCAATGGAAGAGGCAAGAAAAGTTTCCCTGCAAGCACCTGTCAAAGACGGGGATATCATCATTGCTCATATTCTCGGAACCGATGCAAATCTTATTGCATCACGTTCCATGGATAAAGCTGCATAAAAAAACAAGGCTGATCTAAACTGGTCCCCGTAAGACGTACAGAACCATGACAGTTCTGAAGGTCCTTACGGGGCCTTTTTCTTTCCGGGAAAGAGGCCATATGGAGGAATACA
>CACXCB010000154.1 GCA_902766005.1 uncultured Erysipelotrichaceae bacterium
CTTATTCAGAATTTCACCTTTATCCTGGGTAATATAGGAAATCGGATCTTCTGTAAGCTGTGCTTCCGGTCCTCCCCAGACATACCATCCCATGCCTGCTTCCTTGACTTCTTCCCTGTCCATGAAAGCAACGGAACAGAGAATACCATATTCTTTTGCCAGGGTTCTGGTTACTTCATCTGTTGTTTTTGTCCCATATGCATGATTATGAATGTAGTCAGGTTTATGGCCTACCAATGCAATATATCTTTCAATCTGCGCTTTGAATTCTGCATACAGTTCATCCCTGTGTGCAGCCAGGTGGTCATGATCGTTTTCATCTGTATCCAGAGCTCTGTTTTCTTTAGAGCCAAGGAACATGCCATCTTCATGTGTCAATGTAGGAACTTTATCATGTCCAAGAATGGAAGGGCCTGTAGAAGCATTCAGATCAATACCGAAAGCAATCTGATCCAGATATGGCTTGATCCATTCTACGCATTCTTCAATCCAAGGCATGTTGGCAAACATGCCTGTATTTCTGACCACACCGTTTTTGATTCCATGTATACATCCGAGGGCTACTGCTCTTGTAATTCCGTAATCGTCACTCTGTACCAATAATTTCATCTTTTTTCTCCTTTTCTCAAAAAGAGGAGGGAATTTCCCTCCTCCAGCCTTTTTTTATTATTTATTTGTCTCTTCCTGAGCAAGCATCTGCTTGTCATATGCTTTGACAAACGGCATATACATCAGAACAACTAATGCGAAGATGATGCATCCCCAGATCAAACCGCCTACACCGTAGTTCATCATATTGCCTACGAAGAACGGAAGGTTAGCAGCATTCTGTCCGCCTGTACATGTACTGTAGCTTAACAGACCGAGTACCTTCAGAATATGTGTGCCGAAGACAGTGATTGTCGGTGCTCCGATTACCCATGGAATGAAGAACATCGGGTTCATGATCATTGGCATACCGAAGTATACAGGTTCATCTACACCGAAGAATGCAGGGATAAATCCAAATCTGGAAATGGATTTACAGGATTCAGATTTACATACGATTAATGCAGCAACAATCATTGCAATGGATCCTGTTCCGATAGAAAGAGAGTCACCTGCCAGCATATTCGGAAGAGGCTGTCCTGCCTGATAAGCTGTCATATTTTCCATCTGTAACTGCATGAACAACATCATGATGATCGGTCCTACTGTCATTCCGCCATGAATACCACAGAACCAGAGACCATACAATACAACTGTAAGAATCCATAAGCCAAAGACGTTGGAACCAACTGCATGCAGAGGTGTAGAAATGATAGAATAGATCATCTGATGGAAGCATCCGAAGGAAGTTCCGGCAAAGATGTTGTTGATGATTCCAAAGAAAATCATGGATAAAGCAGCCGGAATCAATGCGGTAAACTGGGCAGAGATCATTGGTGGAACCTGTTCCGGAAGTTTGATCGCAAGGTTATATTTTGTACACAAACGGAAGATGTTACCGACAACGAAAGAAATGACAATTGCACTGAACATACCGGATGCACCGAGCCAGGACATTGGCAGAGAAGCTGCTCCGTATGGATCTTCCGGTACGACAAACGGCGTAACGATCAGGAAGCATACCAGAGAAATCAAACCAACAGCGATGTTTGATTTAGCACATTTATATGTTTCCGCAAAACGGTATGCAACCAGGAAGGAAAGATATATGGCGATCATGCCGATTGTCCACTGATAGATAACACTGAGAATACTCTTAATTCCAACTGATGTAATAAATGCCTGATAAGCCTCTACACCGATTCCGTTAAACAAAGCTGCGAAACCGCCGATCATTGAGATCGGCATCATCAGCATAAATGCCGACTGAATAATGTTTAATACTTTGTTTGAAGCCAATTTCGCTGATACACCGATCAGCTTATCCATAAACTTGTCCATAACTCACTCCTTTTTTTGTAAATTCCTTTGTTTGTGAAAGCGCTTTTTATCACACACAAATAATATAGCACTTTTAAAATATATGTCAATTCCAATTTATTATTTTTGAAACATATTTTATTTTGCTTTGTGCTATAATAATAGTCAGAAAGGGAAATATGCCTATGAATATTATTGAATTAATGGATGCCAAAAAATCTTCCTTTTCGAAAACTGACAGAAAAATATATGAAGGCATCAAGAAATTTCCTAACGAATTTGCCACCAACAGCATTACGGAACTGACAGACAAAGCCGAAATCACAAAATCTGCATTAACCAGATTCGCACAGAGACTTGGGTTCAGCGGTTTTTCAGAATTGCAATATCAGTTTCAGATCGATTTAAAGGATCAAAATGAAACACATAAAACTAAAACACATTCCGAAATTTACGGAGGCGTACTGTCACAGACAGAAAAAACTGCTGATATCCAAGGGATACAGGAGTTGATTCAAAAAATGAGAGACTGTCATGCAGTGTATATCCTGGGCACAAATCTGTCAAAACTTCCTGCAGAAGAACTTCATATTGCCCTGAGTTTTGAAGATGACATAATCTCCATTCTGCCGCATGCAGATATGTTGCCATATCATTTTCATAGCGATGATATATTGATCATTTATTCTGCTATCAGCGGATCTTCTCATCAGGAATTGATGAAAAAATTCAGACAGAAAAATAACATCAAACCATACATGGTATTGATCACCACAAATGCAAAACATCCACTACGTCATAACTTTGATATGGTATTCTCCCTTCCCACTGCTTCACTGGCCGATTCCACTTCAAATACCGTATTATCCGATACATTTGCATTTCTGATGTTTAATGATATTCTGACAAATGAATTAGCCAACACAAAAAAATGAAGCGATCCGCCAATGTCATTCAGTTAAGGAATGAGCATAAAATCGCCCAAAGAGACTTTAGTCAAAAAAAGGCTAAGGCCTTTTTTTTTGGAAAAA
>CACXCB010000155.1 GCA_902766005.1 uncultured Erysipelotrichaceae bacterium
ATTTAAAAATGTTCTTCTTCATTTAAATATCGTATGGTATGATTATGAATACGTTTAAGAGATGCAAAGAAATAATCGCAACGATAACGAACTATTCCAGGCGATATGTAGTTTTAACCATATTGATAAGGTTTTTGGCGTTGTGCAATACATATCTACTATTATATATAAATAAACATATTATTGATGAATTGAGTATGAGTGTCGTGGGAGGAGAAATTTATATAACATCAATAATATTTGTGCTTTCAATTTACGTTGCCGTTGAGCTTGTGTCAACATTGATATATAATATTATGCAATATCATTTGGGCAAGATAAATTTGGAGTACAATGATCATATTTGCACTGTTATTATAAATAGCATATCAAAATTGGATATGACTTATTATGACGATCCAGCTTCGTATAATCAGACAAAACAAGTGAGTAGATTCGTTACTTCTATATTGAACAATTATAATTCAATTCTTGAATTTGTGTTTTCTATTATTTCTCTTGGAATTAGCTTGTTTATATCTGTAAAGATCAGTGTATATATATCTTTATTATCGATTATGTCATCTGTACCTGGTTTGATTATAAGAAGAAAACTAAAACAAGAACGTCACGAGTTAGAGAAAACAATTCTGAATAAACAACGTTTTATAGATTATCTAAGTGGTATTTACTCAAACAAATATGTTGAAATGGAAATGCAGCTATATGGGTTTTCATCATATATTCTTGATCGTATTCACCAAAATCAAAAGGATCTCCGAACTCTAAAAACAAATTTTGGATTACATAATGCTAAAAGGGAAATGATTATAGCAATAATTAATAAATCTATATTTTTGTTACAACAAATATGTCTAATCTCAGTTATTATCAGCAAAAGCATGACTATCGGGGATTACTCGTATTACACTGGGATAATCGGTAATTTCTCTGGGTCAATAGAAAATATTGTTGGCCTTGTAAACGATATTATTATAAATGACACAAAATATCAAGAATATTTGAAAATAATAAATAGAAAACCACATATCAAAACGGATGGAATGCAAAAATTGTCAAAAAATGATAATTTTGATATAGTTTTTGAAAATGTTTCGTTTATTTATCCCAACTCAAATACCTATGTTCTTAAAGACATTTCTTTTTCAATAAAAAGTGGACAGAAAGTTGCGCTTATAGGATTAAATGGTACTGGTAAATCAACTTTAATAAAGCTGTTGTTACGATTTTATGACCCTATATGTGGAAGAATATTGCTAAATGGCATAGATATAAGAGAGTACGATTTGACTTCATACAGGAAAGCTTTTTCAGTCATGTTTCAAGAGCTTATCATGTATTTATTACCAATTCGAGATAATATTATTATCTCTGACATTGGGAGATTGAATACTTCCGATGAAGAGAAAACTATATATGCTATATTAGGCGACTTGGGAATAAGTAAAGCAGATTTGGATATACATAAGTATTACGGAAAAGAATTCTGTGAAGATGGTTTAGTCCTCTCGAAGGGACAACAACAACGTATTCACGCAGCAAGAACCCTTTTCTATTCAGGACGTATATATATTTTGGATGAACCAGCAGCTTCATTAGATTCTATTTCTGAAGAAAGATTCTTAGATACTTTAGAAAAGTACTCATGCGATAAGACTGTTATTTATATAACCCATCGATACAATAATTTAAGTAAGATGGACAACATTATTTTAATAAATAATGGTTATGTGCAAGAGAGTGGTTCTCATACAGAACTCTTAAATAAAAACGGGTTGTATAAGAAGTTATTTTCCATGCAGAACATAAGAGAAAAGAAAACGAAATCCTGAATATAAATGTAGATAACAATCTTGTGGAAATCATTGCTGCCATTCCTTTCTAAGACATGCAGGTAAGGTGAGAGAAAGCACACAAATAAGACTGTCGAAAAGAAATCAAATAAGCAAGATATACTGTAGAATCAACCTGAACGAATAGGTTTGGTACTCTTTTGGATCACAACGCACTGTGCTTTCAAAAGACGGAGTCCATCATCAAAAGAAACCTCTTTTGAATGAGTTGTTGCCGAGGCGCAAAAATAGGAAGGATCATAGGTTCAAATTTTGAGAGCACATTCCAGAACGCCGTGAGAAGAATCTGACAGACTGCGATGATCGCTTTTCTGTGACAGCGCCGCGCATTGATCCTGCGGTAACGGTTTCTAAACTCCGGATGTTTGTTCGACTTAATGAGAGCGTTGTTAACCTGAACGAGAAGCGGCTTGAAATACGCGCCTGCCCGCGAAATACGAGTTGACTTGAATTTGCCGCTGTGCGAGGAAAGCAGCCCGCCCACGAGGTAAGATGTTTCGATGTGGGAAACACGGACATATCAACACCGATTTCGGCAATCAAAGTGATTATGGTCATCGGAGAAGAGGAGAAGCCCGGAACAGCCCGAAGCAGTTCCAGGAGGTAGGTGTACTTGTCGGCAAGGTTCATGATTTCACTATGAATTTCTCCCTTGTGTGCCAGCAATTCATTAATGTGGGCAAAGCATTCTCAGCGCTTGGCTGCCTGCTCATGGCATATCGCACCATCGACAACAGCATGTACTTCCTCAATCGGATGCTTGCAGCGTTTGTTCGTGAAAGGTGCGACATCAAAGGTCTCGCCGGGATGAGCAAGGATACAAATCTTTACTCAGCGGAAGCCCGACGGTTTCATTACCCATCGGTGCCTTTCGCAGAAAGGTAAAATTAAAATATGAAGAAATTAGTATTAGCTAAACTTGATCATCATGAAGCATGTCAAATCATATATTTGGAAGCTAATGTTCAGACGTTTAGAACACTACAAAACAATCAGTTCATAAGTAAGGAGATGAAAGAACAAATTAATAAAAGTTTAGATGAAATAATCCATGAAAAAGATGATATTATACTTTCCATAATACAAAAGTACAAACTTCCATATTCTATTGATTCTTATCACATTTCGTCCGATACCGATGAACTTTATATTGAAATATATAATTAGTTATAAAACTGGGTAAACCAGAGTTATATTACATATTCCAGCGGATTAAACTCGCTTTTCAGAAAGACATATATTGTAGTTGAAGCATAAATACAACTGAATTTCCTTATTAAATGACCGTATATCTTGACGCTTAGCGTGATATCGACATTGTTTGAATGGAAAAAGCTGTTGATTTGCGTCGTCTCAACTCTTAACGCTATGTTGGCATGATGATTCTCATACTGTTTCACGCGGTTTGGGTACAAAACTCCTTAATCAGTGTTTTCTCTTTATCGTTTTCCCGCGGTGCCATCTACTGTGAGTTTCTTACGCTCATGAGATTCTTCCTCTGGTGTGCTTGTGATGATTCTGTTATACAATAAAGAGCAAAAAGACAAAATGATAGTATTGGTTTAATTTCTAATAAGAAGGTGTAAAAATGATAAAAAAGAACAATGTATATATGGGTACGATGCCTGTTGCTTGGGGGGCAGAGAAAAAAATCAAAAACATTACATTTAGTATTACTGATGAATGTAATTTGAGATGCACATATTGTTATTTTACTCATAAGAATCACAAAAACAAAATGACCTTTGATATTGCGAAAAAAGCAGTTGATGATATATTGTCCGATCCATCAAACGAAATATTTGATGGTGTAATTTGGGAATTTATAGGCGGGGAACCAACTCTTGAAATGCAACTTATCGATGAAATTTCAGATTATATTCTTTATAAAATGTATGAAAAAGAGCACAAATGGCTATTTTGTTACCGATTTATGATAGGAACAAATGGATTACTCTATGGAAGCAAAGAATTTCAAAAATACATCAGGAAACATCGAGGAAATCTATCTGTTGCAATTACAATTGACGGAACAAAGGAAAAACATGATTTATCAAGGATAAAAAAAGACGGAAGTGGTTCATACGATGAGGTTAAAAAAGTAATTCCATTGTGGAGGAAGCAATTTGGCGCGGATTCTACAAAAGCTACATTTTCTCACGATGACTTGCCATATTTAAAAGATAGTATCATTAATCTTTGGAATATGGGAATAAAGTGTGTTGCTGCTAATATTGTGTTTGAAGAAGTGTGGCAAGATGGAGATGTTGAAATATACAAACAGCAATTATACGAATTAGCTAATTATATAATCGAAAATGATTTGTGGGATAAGTATTCGGTGAGATTTTTCGATCCTAACGTAGGTACTCCTAATACGTTTGAGAATATGCATAGAAATGTATGCGGAACCGGTGTTATGATGGCGATCAATACAAATGGAGATTATTATCCTTGTGTTAGATTTATGCCCTCCGCAACAAACAATCATACTTTCACGAAATTAGGAAGTATTTCAGAAAAAATATCACCAGACAAGCTAAGGGCGTTTTCGATATTAAGTACTAAGAACCAAAGCCCTCAAAAGTGTTTGGAATGTGATATAGCAGGGGGATGTGGATGGTGCAGTGGGCATAATTATGATTGTTCATCAATAGGTACCTTGTTTGAGAGGCAAACATTCTTGTGTGAAATGCATAAAGCAAATGTTGAAGTAAATAAATACCTATGGCGTCAATATGAAATTATCAAGCAAAGAATATCACCCTACAGATATAAAAAGATTACAACAATTTCTCCTTTTAATAAGTATTTATATATAATATGCGACAGTGAATTTCCGAGTCACTGTGAATATACAAATTGTCAAAGCTCGTTAGAATCAAAAAGTCACATATACATGGAAAAATCTGTCGTTGAAAAGGTTATTGAATATTGCGACAATAATAATTTCGTCCCAGTGTTTTGTGGGTGTTCGTCTCTTCCTGACAACTATTATGGACATCAGATAATTACATATACAGACTTGATAACAGAAAAATGTCATATTCACGAGAATTATTTCACTCAAATCTTAATTAATATAAAACAAATCAATAAGGAAACCAATCTTTTTGGAGTTAGGGATATAATTTTAACTGCTAAAGCTTCACAGATGCGTGAATTATATGATGGAATTGAGTTTATCACTTCCATGAACTTTCATCTAAACATTAATTTGGCAATCAATGAAATGGATATTGATGAAAAAGAGTATATTAGGAACTATAAAATATTCTTGGATAAGTTGCTAACACTCACAAAAATACATTGGAATAATGAAGATTATTTAAATGTTAATATCATAACAAGCGAGATATTTGCAAATACAATACGACCATGTGGGGGCGGATTTAATAGTTATGCGATAAGTCCCGAAGGCAAATTCTACATATGTGCTGGATTTTATAAACTGTTTCCGGATCAGAATATTGGTACGATTGATACCGGTATTAATAACAAATACATTGAATATTGCGATCCGAGGAAAGGTCCTTTATGTTCAGAATGTAATGTTAGGCATTGTAGACGTTGTGTATTAAAGAACATATGTGGAACTGGCGAATATCACTTGCCAACCGAGTTGCAATGTGTTTTATCTCATATTGAATATGAATTTTCAAGAAAACTATCCGAGATGATAAATTGTGGAGAAATAACATTCCCGTATAAATATAACCATCGGTTAGTAAAAAATGAGCATTTTGATCCTGTAAAAAAACTTAGAGGTGAGTCTTATCCTAACATGGGGTTTGATGATGTCGCAAAGGAATTAAAGATATAATCACATTATAGGTGTGCCGGTTCGGTGTGCCCAGAATGGTAGGGTGAAAGAGCCGACCCGGTAAAGCTCGGCAGGCTGCTGGTATTCAGCCCTGGATCCAAAGCCGCGAGGCGGGGTCAAGTATAGGCAATAAGTGCGAGAGCCGCAATGTGAAGGTGTGAAGCGATTGAGCCTCGTAATTTAAAAGCGGAAGCTGATGTGGTTCTTGACATGGCAGGCAGCAATGCGCAAACATTATACAAGGATGCGCAGGTTCCGTGGGGGGCTGAGAGGGTGGCGAGCGCACAAGGTACTGTGTGCATACCCGGGAGATTTGACGTGCTCCCGGAAGGGAATGCGACCTTAAGCTATTAAAAGAGCTGAGGGAAGCAAATGACTCGTCAGGAGTCGGCTTTACCCATATTTGCGAAGAAACCTGTGAAAGCAGGGGGAGCGAAGGGTTCAGCAAGTGGTCGCTGTTAAAGCGGAGGCACTGTCAGCACAAGAGGCTGGAAGCAGTGGTACATGAAGCCGAGAAGCGAAGCGCCACAAAACGAGAAAAGCCATTTGAAGAGCCGTATACCTTAATAGGGCACGTACAGTTTCGAGGAGTAGCGGCGGTAGTAATACCAGTCGTCTACTCAACAAACCAGAATATATCGAAAGAGTTGTATAAGTAGATTATTCATATATTTCGGATATATTTATATCTCTCAAACTAAAGAAAAACTATGGTCACTGAAAAGTCTCTTGAGGGAAGGAAATACTAAAGGATTGAAAAAAATAAGACAGTCTGATAACGAGATCGCTATTTTGCTGGATGCAACAGACCTAATAAAGGAGAGATTCCACATGAATTATAACAGAATTATGGTACTCAAAGCGAGTAGGGATTTCGGTAGTTTTCTGATGATTCCAAATCCTTTCACAGATTTCATCTGCAACTTCACGGAGGTAAAGACCACGGGGACCGAGGCTCAGGCAAACATTTCACGGAGACTATTCATAATCGAGGAAGAGAATGGGAGATATTACTTTAAGGAGAATAAACAATGGAAATAATTGATATAATTAGAAAAATAACTAAGGATAGTTGTTATTATCAATGTAGTGATTATCTGAATGTAAATAGAATCGAAGAACTACCAATCATTGACAAAGAACTAGTGAGAAAAAACTATGACCAAATATTCTGTTTCAAAGGCCCAATAATATACACACATACGAGTGGATCTGACGGTTCTCCTATGCAGATTGCTTGGAACTATCATGATTATATTAAATCATTAACCTCACTTTGGAGATTAAGAGCAAAACAGGGGGTGTTTCCAAAAGATTTTCGATTATCATGCCATGCCGAATTCGACATACATGGCAAGAGGATTGAAAATCCAATTATTGTTTCATCTACAGTGCTTTCGTTATCAAAACTGTGTCATTCAAAGGAAAATCTAAAAAAGTATATAGAATCAATTGATTTATATAAACCAAAGTGGATATATGCGCAACCCAGTTTTGTGTATAATATTGGAAAGTATTTATACTCACAGAAACCAGAATTACTCAACATTTTTAAGTATATAGAATTGGTTGGGGAACTATTGTTGCCTGAAATTAGAAATGAAATTCAGGAATTATTCTCCAACTCAACGGTTATAAATATGTATGGTATGCAAGAATTCAATGGTATTATGTATGAAAATAATGGGCTGTTACAAACAATAACAGATAATGTATATGTTGAGATAATCGACGAATTCGGAAAATCATGCAATTATGAAGAGGAGGGTGACATTGTAGTAACAAGTTTACGCAACTCCGTTTTTCCACTGATAAGATATAACACTAAAGATCGCGGCATAAAAGTACGAAGTAACGGACTTGAAGGGTACATGATTACAGCTGGTAGATCAAATGATATGTTTCTGTGGAATGGGAGAACATATGATGGATCAGTGTTTTTTTTAATAATTAATGAATATAACAAAAAATACAATCCCAAAATTTGGGGGTTTCAAGTTGTATTATCTAATAATATCCTTAATTATGCGGTTTTGTCTGATGTCGTTTTTCCGAGTGAGGACGAGATGGCATTCGCTTTACATAATATTATGATAGATATCCTAAACATCCAACTTCCTGTAAGAGTTAAAGCAGTTATGTCACAGGGAGAGTTTATTAAAGGAGGTAATAAAATAAAATATTTTGTAAATCTCGATAATATACAAGTAAAACTATAATGAATGGAGATTGTAATTATGGATAATTTTTTTGCAGATCTATTTGAAGAGATTGTCCCACGAGTAATTGAGTGTCCCAACGCAGTTATTAATGAGTGCATATATTGCGATGAAGACTGCAAACTCACATGCTATGAGCAGTGTTCTGAGAATTGTACTCAAAATTCAGGATCAGGACTTTGTAGTAATTGCGATGGCGGTTGCAAAGGTGGATGTTTACACTGGTGTAAAGGAACTTGTCGTGGCATCATGAGGAAATAATGTCCAAATTGATTCAACGGCACTGCTATTTATTCAGTTGTTCTTTCAGTAATGTTCTGAATGATGTGCAATGATATTCTATTAATAATATTATGTAGTTGTCAAGATAAGGTCTTGTTTGAATGCGTCTCGTTTTTTTGAATAAATGCATTATATTAATTATACATCAAATTTGATGTAATGATTGGATGGATATTTTATGGTGAAGCAAACATTAGTAAATGTAGACTTGTATTTGAGATTTTCTTATTTTCAAACAAGACCTGTTAACAAAGCATGTTGCAAAAATATTATAGTGTGTCACTCCTTAGTTTACTAGATAGTGAAAATGGGAAAATTAGCGGATTCTGTTTTCATTCCTATTTGTCCCGGTAACCGCACCGGTTTGGATATTTATTATGGATAACAATAGATGCGTTACAATTCTCGATTCATTCGTATATGGTATTGTAATGTTTCTGGCGAATGCAGTCGGAACATTAGCAATTTTCGCTTTTAATGCCATAATAATGAATATTGTCCCATTGGAAGGTACGGAGAAGCTCTATGCAATGTTTGTTGCCTTATATGCAGCGGTTGGAATTGCAGTTACAATTTTTATCACCCGATTTTACTTTCGTTATAAAATTTCAGACATCGTACCGAAAAAATACGAGTATAAAGACAAGCAGAAACTGATTTTGAACAACTATCTGTTTATGGTACTTCCCGGGGAGATTTCGCGTTTCGTTCTTGCGTCTCTTCCGACAAAGCCAGGTGATATCCTTGGCCGTGGATATCGTTTCTTCGACGGTCTCTTTGCGTTTCCTGCTAATTTTGTGTATGACCGGGTCTATCTCATGCCAAACGAACGTATTCCAAGCATAATTGAATACGGGTACATAACTATGGATAATATTCTCTTTGTCATGGTATATCTGGTTTATTTTGTTCTCATTCTTTCCCTCATGTACCTTGTTTTTACCGGGGTATGGAACAAATACGAGGAAGAACGGAAACATGAGTTCAGAATCCACATGGATCCGGAGCAAATGAAATGACACAAAATCAACAAATCATCGAAAGGGATTTTTATTACAAAAAAGAGGTCACATCCTCCGACATACTGAAATTCATTGGAATATCGATCATTGCGAATCTTGTCGCTTATTATTATGTACTGTGCTTTACTTCGCTGATTTCGTTGTGGAAGGGTACGGCAACCTATGTCGTTCTGCAAGTGCTTCTGACGATCCCTGTGGCCATTGTTTTACCCAGCTTTCTTGTTCATCGCTACCTCACCTCTGCTGTACCGAAGCTGTTTTCCCTGAACGATGATGTAAATCTATGGTATAAAAAAGCTCTTCGATTGATGGTCATCGAAGAGGCTCTTCGATTTGTGATCGGACTACTGCCCTTGCCGTTTACGGCATACGGTGTCCTCACTTCTCCTGTGACCTATCTGCTGTATACCCTCGTATATGTGAATCCTACGGAAAGATATGAGGAAGTCATGGTGAACCATCATACCGGTTTTATCGACATCGCGGTTTTTCTTCTGATTTATATCATCTATTTTGTTATTTACGACCTTCTTCTATTTAGAAAATTCAAAAAAGAGGTAATTCGTCAACATCGTTATCTGGAAGGATGCCTCGCTGAAAAGCAAAGAGAAAAAAGTAATTACAGATAAGGAGAGACAAATGAAAGACTATCTTGACGCCGATACGGAGCGGAAACTCCTCAGACTTGGGAATATAAAGTTCTACAAAACATTAGTGATCACTATCCTTTGGTGTGTCGGTGTTCTTTCCGTAGGAGTCGTCTGGACAATCCTGTCGGAAAGACCCCTCAACTCCCCGTCCAATTTTATTTATCCCCTGTTGTGCATCCTACCATTTTATCCGCTTAAAGCCCATAAGCTGCTTCGCACAAAAACATTCTATGGGAAAGTGGAATCCGCCAAGTATTCCTCCCGCTATAAAACGACTACAGGACCTATTACATGGAATCAGGCTAAAGAACTTGAGTTTTTGACTGCCGACGTCGTATTCATAGGGGATCATGGGGAGAAATACGCAGTCACATATAAGGATTCCAGCGTTCTCTCCAAAGAAATATATTATAAACAGGATGATCGGGTGCTTGTAATCCGGGGATTGAAATATCCCGTTAAGTTGCCGATACCGGAGAATGAGGAATATATCTGTCCAGTCTGCGGGAATTTTATAAAGCCCGGAAAAAAGCGCTGCCAATGGTGTAAGTCCGACTTTTCTTGAAAATGTATTAGATTAACTGACAAGATGAATACGCCAGTCTGATTTCACCACATGCATAACCTAATCTGAAATCAAGTACTATGAGCAAAATAGATGTGTTTGTGAAGTATTATTGCAAACATCACTTTGTTGAAATAATCACACCGACTGCCTACGTGCACAGCGAATTGCGCCACCCTGCCGGACGAGTGCGCCACATCAAAAGACATAAAAATCTGATATACTGTAGGTGTAAATGAAAGTGTGACTACACAAATCGGAGGTTTACCGAACAATTGACTAAAGAGAAATCCTGTGCTTGAAAAAGGAAACTACAGCCAAAGGCAAATTGAGGCAAGCACGGGGATTTCATGCCACATCGTGAGCGATGGCACTGTTCTGTCTATAAGGAAAAAGAACGAGATTTCATGAAGCCTATGCTCGCCATGCGGCACGAGCTTTCGACTTGGCTTCCAGATCTGTCTGTCAGCACGAAGTACCTAATCCCAGATGGCAGGAACAAGTACTCCGTGCTGTTTGACCTGATCGGTGAATAAGTCGATGTGCGGCTCACCCGTAAGATCTTGTGCTATAGATGCTGTTAATTTAGTGCCGCGAAACACCATTTTATTATTTTTGCGTCGTTATTCAAAAATGGAGCATAAATACACTAAGGTTATTCCTATGATATCTCAAGTCACACTTATCAACATTTTAGGGAACCGCTGAACAAAGGTCCGAAAAGCTAGGGAATTCCGAAAAAACACATGAGATCAAGAAGGGACGTTACCATGTTACACATACTCCCAATAAAACCACCACCAATTACTTCTTATCAACAAATCGCTTTGCCTCTTGCCGTGGCTATGATGAACCCTACTGCTGAAAACTGGTTCTATTCAAACTACATACAAGTCTCGTGTGTGAATCGTAAATACTACATTTCCAAAGGAAACCATGACAACGCGTTACACTACGGTTTTTATAATCCGGAAATAATCTCTCCTGAATCTGTGGAACATATCCGTATTGAAGGCCGCGGACAGCTATACGTGTTTAGAAAAACGAATTTTATAAAAGAAACGATGGAAGATGGCTGGTACATTTATACCGATGCAGATATGTTCTATATTGATGGAAGTGATGGGTTCGGAAAAGTTCATTATCCTCATGATATGCTGATATATGGGTATGAAGATGATAGAGCATATATTTATATGTATAATGAATCCAAACTGACTACACATATTGTAAGCTATGTGAATTTACTGAAAGCGTACTATTCGGAATACTGTGATGAAGAATTTTACAGGAACAGAGCAATACTCTTCAAGCCAAATGATAAAATATGCGAAGTCAATTTCGAAAAAATACGTTGGCATATGCACGACTATCTGAATGGTACAGAGACGTTTGCACGCGAGAAACCTCATATCTTTAATCCTGATTCACTTACAATGAATGGAGTTGAGACATATAAAGAATTTGAAGATTTGATTGATTATGCCATCATAAATAGATATAAAGACTTACGCCAAACGGATTTATATTGTTTCTTTGAACACAAAAAAGTGATGCTTGATAGAGTTATTTATCTCAGAAATAATGGATATCTTTCAGCGAGTGACGAATTACTTCATAGTTTTGAAATTGTAAAAAAGAGCGCTGAGATTCTGATGTTTCTGGGATTAAAAACGAATACACTTGAGGACCCTGAAAAGAAAAATATTACACTCTTAAGAATGAAAGATAACATTAAAACAATACAAGAACATGAAATATCAGCATGGAATCGATACATAGATGAAAACAAGGAGATTCTCGGATGACATATTTTGATAAATCAAATGATGCAATGAAGCCGTTCCTTGAGTATGATTCGGGTTATATTCTATACTGCATAGATGAAAAAAATAAGACTGCTGGAATAGAATTTCTGTTTGACAATCGCAATAAAGATGTTTCATATTACGATGAGGTTATTAACAATGCTCTGAAGACTGCTTTTTGCGAACGTGGATTGTATAAGTTATATGTTAATGTAATCCGTGATAATTTCTTTCTCTTTCATATTCTAAGCAAGTATAATTTTATTGCTGAATCAATTCATCGAGAACAATACTTTGATACAGAGCCACATGACATTATATACATGACTGTTTTAAGAGGGGAATGGGAGAAAGGTGGAATTCAATATAATTATAATTATGAAGAATATTGTGTCAAAATAGATGATTAATTAGGATATTATATAGTTATGAATAAGTCATTATTTCGGTTCCTCCCCTGCCCCATCTGCGGAACACAGAGTAACACCAAAGTCCTCCCCGAAACCATCCTCATCAGATACCCCTTGTTCTGTGAGAAA
>CACXCB010000156.1 GCA_902766005.1 uncultured Erysipelotrichaceae bacterium
AAATGGGAAAGTCGGGAAGTGAAATTATATGTCGGTAATACCAATTTAGTCTTTCTTTAAGATTTCAAAGATGCAAGCCCCAGCGTACTCCATTACATCTACTAAATTATAAGGAGGATCACTAAAATGAAAAAGCTGATTTGCGTAGTTCTGGTCATCATGTCTCTCTGTAATATTTTCCCTGCGTTTGCCGCGACACGTCCCATTCCACATGTCAGTAATTTTGCAACAATGACAACCAAGAAAGTCAATGAGTTTTATCATGAAATAACTATCACTTCAAACCTCGATAAAGTTGATAGAATCTTTGTAAACTGGATGGGATTGGGTGAGGAACCGGAAGAACTGGGCTTAACGGAAGATGGTCGCGCAACATTCTTTGTAACAGGTCATAAATACCAGCCCGGTGTACATTGGACTAACGATTATGACAAGGTAGTTGTTGATAAAATTATTCTTTGGTATAGGCTTCCAAAAACTGCCATTGGTACGCTGACTGCTATTTTCATCAGCCGAAATCCAGGCTATTGCATTGAACAGAAAGATCCAGATAAAAAAGCAAAGATGAATGGATATGTACAGGCTTGGTATCAAATGTTCAAAGCTGCTACCGCCAGTAATGCTGATTTTGCTTTCTATACACTTCAGGACGATTATCTTGTCTGTTATAACCGTAAAGGACAAATTGTAAAGATTTGTGATAATGACGGGACGATTATTAAATAAGCTCAAGTAAAAATATTGACCTACATAAGCCCAATGTGTAATACTGGATTATTCACAATTGAAATGGAAAAATGTAACAAAGCGTTATGTTGTTTGAGTTTTACGAAAATAAATGCCTTCATTTAAAAAGACAAAATCGTAAACTCCCGGAAACACAGATGATGCTTTGTCAAACATTCTTTTCCTGTTTTCATTCGTGAATAATCCAGTATTATAGGGAAAAAACATGAAAAAGGCAAAGCTATCTGGAATTTAGACAAACACATAGCAATACTATATTTTCTGATGGTGTTGCATTTGGAGATGTATTTTGAAAGCCTGCAAAAATGTGATCCCTTTGATAGCTGAAGTGTGCGGACAAATCACGAAACACTGATGCAATGACATTAATATTCCTGAAATTTTGAGGAGAGTGCCGAAGTGAAAAAGAAGATTTTATTAGTAATTTTGTGTCTGCACATGATTATGTATTACTCTTGTTGTTTTGCAGCTACATCTACAGAGAAAACCTCATCTTCATCTTATGTGTCTAATACATTAACCGTCAGCAATTATGCTATAAACTTTGGTCAGAAACTAAACGCCGAGGTTTACACTGGCCCAGGTTATTGGTATTTGCGTGCAGCGAATGGCAAAGCTCAATTCATCAGCCAAGAGTTTCGGTTTATTGGTTTGGATGGCGACTGGCTGTTTGTGCGCTGTAAAGTGAAGGGCGGCTTGCGCTATGGATATATAGATGTAAGCAACTATAGCAATATAACGCGCAACGTGCCTCAACTCAATTTCAGCTACAAAGAAGGGATTATTACACGAAACACTTCTCTGTGGGATAGCATGCAAGATCATGATATAGGCCCTCTGGTACATTTGGGGGCCGGATCTTCTGTAACATACCTTGGTAACTTTTTTGAGGAATACTATCGTTTTGCATACATCGAAACAGAGGTCTATGGGCAGCCTGTACGGGGATTCGTAGATTTGAATTGCATTCAGATCATGGATGAGTAATATTTGTAAATCTCCATGTCTCAAGAGGTACTACGGCAAATAAAATCCTCCATTACATACGGCATATGGCTGAATTACGAGAGCTTTCAAGGATTTGAAATCATAATGTTTATGAAATACATAAAGAGGAGATAAAGATGAAACAGAGGTTTTCCATTATAATAATCATTCTATTGATTATTGTCCTGTTCAATACAGCATTAGCAGATACAACAAAAATAATGGATTCATGGGAAGGTGAAACTTGCTCGTTTCATCCGACTGGAAAGGTTAAAGTATCATCATCCGTTGATTATAAAGCTATAGATAGTACACAACATTGGTATTCATCATATGTTGAAATAACTTGTTATGTATGTGGTATGAATGTAACTAATCGTGGAGGTCAAGATTATGAGCCTCATTCTTTTAGTTATGGTAAGTGCACAAAATGCGGGTATACAAAAAGTGGCTATTCAAAAAGAGATGAATTAAGAGACAAAAACATGCTTTCAGCTGAAAGAGCCATAGGAAAAATGGTTAAGGTTGTCTATGAAGCAACTCTATTTGAGGATAGTAACGCAAACTCCTATTCAAATGGAAAGATGCCAGTTGGTAGTACTGCAACTATTCTTGATTATAGAAAAAATAGCGTCGTGTCCGCTTTCTTCTTAGTACGGTATAATAATACAAAAGGATGGGTCAGTGTGTCAAACGTTGAAGTAACAAATGGCGGCTCTCCTTCCTCAAATAGCGGATGCACACATATCGGTAAATGGGTTACTACATATCCTAAAACATCAAATGGAAGATCAGGCCCTGGTGTGCAGTATCAACAAATAAGTGCAATACCTGCAAATACTAAATTCAAAGTGTATGATTGTCGGCAGGATAGTGATGGCACGCATTGGCTACAGATTCAGTTTCAAGGAACAAGCTGTTGGATATCTGAGAAGAGGTGTCAATAATACTGTCAACTGATGAAAAGAGCAATACAGTGGGGAGAAACCACGTTCTGAGTTTAAAAGAGTGGATTCTCTCCATTTTCAAGCAAGCAAAAGAGAGAAAGACTCTTTTGAAGATCGCATTTTAACGCTATGCAAATGGGAGGGAAAAATGATGAAACGATTGTTTTGCTTTATGCTGGCTATCAGCATAATGATTACAGTCTTGTTAAATGTTAATGGTGTGGCAGAAGAGAATAATAAAACAAACCATTCCCCTAAATACCTCACTGGATCAAAGCTAACGGGAACAGCGTCGAAAATATATGATTTTTTAGCTAAGCAAATAAAACTGATAGCGGAAGGAAAGAGAGATTCTACTGTTTTTGTTATTCCGAATGCTTTTGCAACAAAGTTAATAAATCCAAATGATTATGATAACCAGAATGAATACCAGTGGGAAATAAGTCAATTAAGGCTACAAATTGCTACAGCGATTACTACAGCGATAAGAGCGTTAGACATTGATTACCCATTAGAAATGTCCTGGAACAATGGCTTCGAGTACGATAGTACAGTTTTTAATAATCCTTTGGGTATTTCCTCAAATGATACTCTAACTATAAAACTAACGGTTATTCCTGAATTCAGAAAAAAAGCTAATGACAGTTTTACAGTCGACAACTCTTGGGTTGCAAAGACAAAAAATGCAGCAGAAAATGCAAAAAAAATAGTGACGGCCAATCAAACAAAATCAGATTACCAGAAGCTCAAAGCCTATAAAGAGGCAATTTGCGAGCTTGTAGATTATAACTATGATGTTTATGATGGGGAATGGAAAAAAGATGAACCAAATGTTGGAAAAATCCTGTGGGTTTTTGACAATGATCCATCTACAAAAGTGGTTTGCGAGGGCTACGCAAAAGCCTATAAATATTTATGTGATCTTTCGACTTTTAATTCTGATATCTCTGTTATATATGCAGGCGGAGACGTAAATTGGAATGAATATAAAGCTGATGGAGTAACTCGTTTAGATGGTCATGCTTGGAATGTTGTTCATATGGATGATGGATATAATTATGCTGTAGATGTAACTTGGGCTGATACTTCAAGGTTTGCCGACGATGATACAAATTCTGATTTTTACGATTACATTTGTTTTTTAACCGGGTACGATATTGGTGATGTGTACGAAGGATTTGATTTTCTCGTAAATGAAGATCATTCGTATTTCAGAAAGTATGATCCTCTTATGCTTGATTTTTATTCTTATGAACAACTTGATCTTGCCCAATTTTGCGTTTATCTACCCTCGCCAGATGATTCGGATTATGTGAAGAGATTATGGCCGCTTATTTCAATTTATGGGCCTGAGTCTGAATCTATTCAGCAGGGTGAAAAATATCCCCTTGTCTTTGATTTTCCTTGGAATACAAATAAACAGTTTATTGAAGATACTGTTTATGGCGTTATTGAAGTATATAAAAGCAGTAATGGCAATATCGATTGGGATGAAAAAATGAGTGAAGAAGTTCTTTCCTTCCAAAACACATTAACGCAATCTTCCCCAATTTCCTTAATTAGAAGCGATAACATTGTAAACTCTACAACTGATTTAGAGCCCGGCGAATATACAATCAGGGCAAAGCTATTTCGGGATAATGATACACGCAGTTTTTATACAGGTATTATTTCTTTTACAGTAAAAGCATCGAGTAATCCTCCAATCCCTCAAGCTTCATATTATACTTCTTCTGGGACTGGTCAGGATTTTGTAAAAGCAAGCAATGAAGAAAAAGAGTTCGTTGTTAAGCGCAGTGTGGATGATAACAAGACCTTCTCTTTGTTCCGCGGGATTCAGGTGGACAGCAGGGATGTGGATAAGAGCAACTATGAAGCCAAAGAAGGCAGTGTGGTGATTACTCTGAAGGCATCCTATCTGGAAACGCTGAATGTCGGCGATCATGTGATGACTGTCTTATTTGAAGATGGAAAAGATGATATTCCTTTCACAGTATCATCAAGCACGCCTATTATTACGCCTACGGTAACGCCCAGTGTGACTCCTGGCATAACTCCTACTGTTGAGCCCACGCTAAAACCGATTAATCCGTCTAATTTCAACGATGTGGCTGTTCCCAGCGATTCCTTCACCTTCAAGAAGGTCTGGCAGGGCGATCATGAGGACAGCATCGACTTTACGCTGTACAAGGCGGATGGATCAGTGTACCATCACGGCTTCGACAAGCGGGTGGTCAGCAAGACGGAATGGAAGTACAATGCCTACTTCTCCGCGCCTGCGGCCTGCTATGTGATCGAGAAGCCTATGCCCGGGTATCAGATCAAGTATGTGAACGTGGGCGTGTACGCGGATGTTACTGACCGCTGCTGCGACGGTGGCACGATCATCAACAAGAAAGTCCCCAAGACCGGTGACGCCGCCGACTTCGCCCTGTGGGCGGGCATCATTGCGCTGGGCGTCGTGGGCCTGACCACCACGGTCATCCTGACCAAGCGCAAGAGAGCGCACAAGTAACCTTACAAACCAACCGGCAGGCCATACCAGTTCTGGCTGATATGGCCTGCTTTTCTCTTGAAGCACGAAAGAAG